>CAUQKR010000019.1:0-18148 GCA_963518665.1 uncultured Candidatus Altimarinota bacterium
TTTTTTTTTATTGAAGACCTTTTAAAATCTAAAAAAAATGAAGAACTTTTTCAAAATTTAAACTGAAAATTTGCTATGTATAGTGAAGTTTATTCTCCAAAAGATGAACTTGAGATTTTTCAAAATCTTTTTGATTATGCTATACAAAATAATAAAAAAATTCATATTGTTTGAATTAGTTTAAAAGAAGAACTTGAAATTTTGGAAAAATATTATGAAGAAAGCTGATTTTTGAGGGAAGATGTAAATTGTTTTGTTGTGGATTTTCAAAAAACTCTTGTTACAGTTTCGGTAAAAATAGAAAATTTGATTTGGAGATGAAGTGATTATAAAGCAAATTGAAAAAAAATATTTTTTATTCCACCAGTTAGAGAATCATGACAAAATAAAGCTATGTTTAAGTGAATAAATAGAGGAAGTATTGCTTCAATTTTTATAAAAAATTTTGAAGATTTAGAAAATATAAAATTTTTGGAAAAATGTATAATTGAAGAAAATATTTTGCCGATAACTTTTGCAAATCTATTAAATTATCATCTTCAAGAAATTTGATTTTCTTGAGAAGAAAAAGGTTTGATTGTAAATTATTGAAAATAAAAAAAGAACTAAAATTTTAGTTCTTTTTTTATTTAGAAATTTTTATAGATCTTATTATGTCAGAAATATTATTTGAAATAATTTGAGAATTTTCTGTAGTTGTGATAACTAAAGCAACTCAATTATATTCTACAATATAAATATTTTTATATTCTCATTCTATTAAATTATAACTGATTTTGTTTGCACTTTTTCAGTCAATAGTTTCATAACTTTCAGATAAATTTCTAACAGAATTATTTTTTAAGATTTCATTTTTTAAATCATTTGTAAAGCTTGAAAGAGAAGAGTTTTTTAAGTTTGTTGTTACAAAACTTACATTTGATTTATTTACAGAATCATTATTTGTAAGAGAAATATCTCAATTGTCATATTTTTTTTCTGACCAAGCTCTAGGAATAGAATATGAATATCTTAAAGAATTTGTTACAGTTGTTGATTCATTTGCTATTTTATCAGTTTTTGAAATAATTTCTGAAGCAGTAGAATTATTTGTTTTTGAATTTTCATTTGTTTTATTTGTATTATCTCAGATTATGTTTGAAATAATATTTGAATTATTTACTTGTCATTTAAAAACATAATCTTTTAATAATTTATTTCTGTAATAAATATTTAAAATAACATTGTAAATTTTTTCGTCTTCTCTGCTTAAATAATTTTTATTTTTGTAGTTTGAAATAAGTTTTGTTAATTTTTCATCAAGTTCATTTATTTTTGAATAATTTTTTGTAGTTCTTAATTCTGCGAAAAAAGAAGCAATAATTTTGTTATATTTTTTACCTTCAGCATAATTTTGTTCGATTTTTGCTTTTGATAAAACAATTGCTTTAAATAAAACTGCTTCATCTTTGCTTGTATTTGCAAAAGAAGTTCAAATAATAGAGAAAGCTAAAACTAAAGCTACAATAATTTTTTTCATAATTTTTTTATTAGAAAAATAAAGTTAAATTTATTATAAATAAAATATTTAAATTGTCAAGATATTTTTATAATTCATAATCTATATCTGAATCAGTAACTGAGTCATTTGTAGAGTCGATTTTGTAAGTGTATTTTAATCAGGTTCAGCTTATAAAAAAAGTTGCATTATAAATTTTTTTTCAATTTATATAACTTGTATTTATAACTAGAGAATTTATTTGATTTTCATTTATTCAAGTTTCTCTTAAAATTATATTTTTCACATTTAAAGCTTGGCTTTCAGTTACATCAGAATTTGTTTTATAAAAAGTTTTTATTTCCCCAAAAGAAGTACTTGCAGAAAAACTTTCTCAAGCTTTGTATTTTAAAATATTTGCTCAAACTTCAAAAACGAAAGCTCTATTTGCAGGAGAATCATAATCAGCAAAATTTATAATTAGTCATTTTGAAGCTGCAAAATCTACAACTTGTTTTTGCCAATTTCATTTTGTAGAAGCATTTTTTGAGTCAAAACTGTATTCAGAATCAAATCAAGCTTTTACAAGCATTCCTAAAACTTCAGCTTTTGTAATTCTGTCTTCTGGTCTAAAAGTAGAGTTTGAAGTAGTTATGATTTTATTTTTTGCTAAAGCTTCGATTGTCAAACAAGCCCAAGAATTTGGTTTTCTAGAACTTACATCTTTGAAAATATTTTCACAAGAATCTTGTTTTTGTTTTCAGTAGGCTGCCAAAGTTATAACTGCTGCTTCTTGTCTCAAAATATTGTCATAAAGTCTGTATCAATCAGTATTTCTAGAATTGTCATTTATTATTCATTTTTTTGCTAAATAATTTGCATTTTCTATATGATTATTTGCAAAAACAAAGCTAAAACTTAGCATAAAAATAATACTAGTACAAATGCTTTTTTTTATTTTTTTCATAAATTTTTTTATAAAATAATATTTTTTAAATTATACTTTTATTTGAGAAAAATCAATTTTTTTTAATAATTTTTGAAAAATCCAGAATAATCAATTTCTTTTAAAATACTTTTAAAATTGGTAAAATTTGGATTTTCTGGAAAAATTATTTTTTCTATTTTATTTTCAGAATTTTTTAAAAATCAATTTATTTTTCAAAGATTTTTATGATTTAAATCAAAATTTAAAAATATTTTTTCTCAAAAATTTCAGTATATTTTTCAGTTTAAATTTTTTCAATTAAAATCTATTTTAAGTTTATTTTCTTTGAAATTTCAAATAATCTCTTGAATTTTTGATTTTAATTCAAAGTTAAATCATTCTCAAATTTTATAATGAAAAAATTATCTATTTTTTCTAAATCTTGCTTCACATTGTAGGCAAAAATATTTTGAAAAATTATAAAAAATAAAAAAATAATTAAAAAAATGTAAAAAGTTTTTTCATAAAATTTGTTTTAAAAAAGGAAGCAAATGCTTCCTTGATTTTAATCTTTATAAATTATAAGTCAAATTAAAATAAAAAGTAATATTGACAAATAAGTTGCTTCAAAAATGTGTAAAAATACATTCATAACTAAAATTGCGAAAAAACTTACAAACATAAAAATAGATTTTTTATAAAGTTTTGTTCAAATTATTCACAAAATAGTTAAAAAAAGTAAGAAATAAATTATTCAACCTTCAACCAAAACTTGGATAAACCAACTTTCAGGAATGTAATATTGCTCAAATTCTAAAGTTTGCTTGTCAGGATAAATACTTCTAAAAGCTGGTCAACTTTCAGCAAGTCAAGCTCAAAAAGGTTTTTGTATAAATCTTTCGATTCAGATAATCATTCTGCTAAAATGTCATTCTGTAGAGCTTTCTCTTAAAACAATATTTTTTATTGGATTTAAGAAAATGCTTAAAATCAAGATTATAAAAACTGATGAAATAGCTGTTATAGTTAAGAAAACTTTTTTGTGTTTTTGAAAAATTGTTTTTAGATTTACTAAAAATAAAATTCAAACTCAAGCTAAAACTCATAAAATTGCACTTCTAGAAAATGTAATATAAAGTAAAACTGCTAAAAAAGCTAAAACTAAAAATACATAGAATTCTTTTTTATTTTTTTGTAAAAATAGAAAAATTCCAGAATACAAAATCAAGAAAAATCACATCATATTTGGTCAGTCTAAAATTCATTGAAATCTTCTAGTTCAAGAGTTTTCTAGTCAATGGTAAATAGGAACTCATCAATTGTAAATCCAGTTTCCGGAATAATCAACATATCAAAAAAGTAATAAAAATTCTTCTTTTAGGCTAAATTTTATAGTTACTCAAATCAAAAGTGAAATCGAAGCTGAAATGAAAAATAATTTTATAAGATTTTTTCAAGATTCTTTCAAAAATTGGGCTCAATGTTTGTAAATCAAAAATGCTACAAAAAATATAAAATCATATCTTCAGCCATAAAAAAGACTTTTTATTCACAATCAATTTATAAAAGTTATAGCAATTCAGTATCAAATAAATCCAAAAATTAAATAATCTAAAATATCAAATTTTGGAAATTTTTTAGCTTTTATAAATTCATAAATAACTCATAAAAAAGCTAAAATAAGTAAAAATTCTTTTAAAAATATTCATATAAAATCTATTCCAGTTACATTTTTAAGGATTAAACTTAAAAAAACATAAAAAGGTAAGATTATAAGAATAATTTTTGTTATTATAGTAAAAAAATTTGATTTTTTCATATTTTGAAAATTAAATATTATTTTTTATTATTTCTAGTAATTTTTTTTCAAAGATTTCTTCAGAAAATTTTTCTGCTTGTTTTTTGCAATTTTCTGCTGTATAAAATCAAGATATATTTTTTTTATGAAAAACTTGAAATTTTTCACAAAAATCTTCTCAATTTTTATTTTCAAAAAAACTTCAAGTTTCTCAATCTAAAACAGTTTCTAAAAGTCAACCTCATTTATAAGCAAAAACTGGTTTTCCAGAAGCCATAACTTCTATTGGAACTATTCAAAAATCTTCTTCTCCCGGAAAAATAAGTCATAAACTATTTTGTACTAAATAAACAAGTTCATCAGAATATTTTGCTCAAACAAGTTTTATGTTTTGTTTTTTTATCATTTTTTCTAGAGAATTTTTATAATCTCAAGTTCAAATAATAACTAAATTTTCTTCTAAATCATTAAATCAATTTATCGCAATTTCTATTTTTTTAAATTCTGTTAAAGCAGAAATTATAATATAATATTTTTCAAAAGTTTTTGTTTCTTCTTCTAAAAAATCTTTGTCTAAAATTTTTCAAAATCTAGAGGTTTCAACAGGAGGATACAAAACTATAGAATCTCTTTTGTAATATTTTTTTATTCTATTTTGTACGTTTTTGCTGTTTGATAAAATTAAATCTGACCTTTGACTTGCTATAAAATCCCATTGTCTATTTTTTAAAAAAGAAGATTCTATAAAAGGTTTCAGTAAAAATCTTTTTATTCCAGAAAAAAGTCATAAATCTCTTTTATATTCATTTGTCCAATCCCACATGTAACGAGCAGGGGAATGAGAATAAACTAAAAAAAGAGTTTCTGGTTTTGTTATAGCTCAGTGAGCAAATCAGCTAGAACTACACAAAACTAAATCATATTCTGAAAAATCAAAATTTTCTATACTTTCAGCCATAAAAGGTAGACAAAATCTTTGTTTTTTTGTTAAATTGTATATCTTTTGAGTTTTTGAATCAAAAACTGAACTATGAATTTTTTGTTTTGGAAAATCTTTAGAACATTTTTTTTCATCATAAATTAGTGTAAAAATAGGAGCTTCTGGAAAAATTTCACAAAATTTTTTTACTACTTTTTCTGCTCATCCTAGTTTTATAAGCATTTCATGTAAAATTGCTACCTTCATTTTTTTGTAAAAATAAAAATAATATGTTATACTAATAATAATTATATTTTAAAAAAAATCCAGTTTTTTCTGAATTTTCCATAAAAACAATATTTTTTAACTTAATAAAAATGCAAAAAAAATCATATTTTAAAAAAAATATTTTAAAACCTTTTTTGGTTTTTTCTTTAGTGTTTTTGGCTTGATTTAGCTTTTATTTTGATAAAAATTTAGCTCAAGCAAATACTGATATAAAATCATCAAATTATACTATAAAAACACAAGATATAGTTCCATGAACTACTTATAAAACAACAAATAGAGATACAAAAAAAAGAGTAAATGATTCACTTTTAGTTATTATACAAAAACTTTTGATTCCACTTTGAGTTTTATCTGCTTTTGTTATGGCTATTTGAGCTGGATATATGATACTTTCTAGTTGACAAGATGAGGTTTTAAACAAAGGTAAAAAAATCTTTAAAATGTGAATTTTTGCTGTAGTTATAGCTCTTATTTCATATTTATTGGTAGAACTTGTAAAATATTTACTTTATTATTAAGAAAAAATATTATGAAAAATTTTTATAGAAAAATAATTTTTGCTATTTTTGCTTTTTTTTGAGCTATTTCTTTAGCTGAAGCAAAATGGTCAGATTTTATAAATATTAGATATAAATGAGGAGCTGGAGGATGAAGTTCTTCAGATGCACCGGAAATACAATGTAAGGGGTTACCTTGATGTAAAAGTTGATGAGATAGTTGAGTAGAAAATTATTTACCATCATTTATAGATTTTTTTATCCAAATAGTTGCAGTTTTAGCAGTTTTTGCACTTATTTTTAGTTGAATTTTGTATATGATTTCAGCTGGAGATGATGAAAAAACAAAAAAAGCAAAAAGATGGATAATTTGGTCTTTAATTTGAGTATTTTTAGCATTTTCATCTTGGTGAATAATTGCTCTAATAAATAATATTAAATTTTAATAAAAAAATATGAAAAATAAAATAAAATCGATTTTTTTAATAACTTTACTTTCTGTATTTTCTATTTTTTCTTTTTCTGTAGATTATGCTTCTGCTTCTATAAAAGTAAACTGGGGAACCTCAGGAAGTAAAGAAATAAAAGAAGGAATGATTTCATGACTTGATGATGATATTCCAGTTAAAGATTTGGCTAAAAATTCAAAAAATTCTGAAAATTTTTTAATCAATTTTTTCAAAACTTTTAAATGATATATTTTTAGTTTGATTATGATTATTTCAGTTTCGATGCTTGTTTGGATAGGTATCAGAATGGCTTCAGCAAACTGAAATCCTGATGAATTCAAAAAAGCTTGGAAACATTTATTATATTTAATTATTTGATTATTTGTAGTATTTATTTCCTGGGGATTAGTTAGCCTTGTTTCAGGTATTAGTATTTTTTAATAAAAAAATTATGAAAAAAATTTTATTATTTATTGTTTGATTTTTTTTGATTTTTTCATTTCCTTCAGTTGAGGCAAGTAATTATAAATGAGATTGTTGAGATTTTCAAAGCTGAGATTTAAAAACTTCTTTAGAAGATTGTTTTAAAAATTCAAAACTTGTAAAAAGTGATGATTTAAAAGTAGACTGAAGTGGCTTTCAAGAAAAAATAAACAATTGGAGAAAATGATTATCTTTAATATTTTTAATTTTTTGAGTTTTTGGTTTAGTTTATGCTTCTTTTTTGATGGTTATAAGTGCTTGAAATGAAGAATGAATAAACAAAGCAAAAAAAATTATAAAATGGGATTTGATTTGATGCTTACTTTTGATTTTTATAACAACAATAATAACTTTTGTTATAAGTTTAGCATATAATTTTTAGTTTATGATTAGAATAAAAATAAGAGAAATTTTTATTTTTATTCTTTTGTTTTTATCTTTTTTAATTATTATATTTTTTCTTAAAAATTTTGTTTTTGATTATGATAAAAATAATTTAAAAGAAGAAAAATTTTTGCTTGAAACAGAAAAAAGTGAAGAAAAAAAGGATTTTGAGTCAGCTACTGAAGTTGATCTTTCTTCTATAATTGATAAGTTAAAAAAGGAGCAAGAAGAAGAAAATAAAAAGAAAATAGCTTATACATTTTTTCCATCAAGTTTAATTTTGGAAGAAGAATTTTTAGAATACAAAAAAATGTTTGATACTTTCTTTTTTAGTTTACCAATAAATGAAAAAATAAAAGTTGTACAAATTTATTTTTTTAAAGAAGATTTTTGAGTTAGATGAAGATTAAAAGATAAAAAAATTTCTCTTTATGGAATTTATTTACAAAAACCAAAAGAAGCACTTTCAGTTTGAATTCATGAATTTTGACATTTTTATGATATTTATATTTTAATGAAATGAGTTTTTAAAGATTTAAGTTATGATTTTTATAATATTTCTTGGAATGAAAGAAATATTTTGAAATATGGATCAAAAAATTTTGATTTTGTCTCAGGTTATGCGATGTCAAATATGTATGAAGATTTTGCAGAAAGTTTTAATTTTTATATTTTACATAATAAATAATTTCAAAGAAGAGCAAAAAAATCTGAAAAACTTCAAAAGAAATATGATTTTATAAGAAAATATATTTTTATAAAATGAGAGTTTCAAGACTGAGATTATGAACTTCCTATAGGTGAAGAATATATTTGGGACACAACAAAACAAGATTATAATTTTGAAAAGTTTAAAGTTTATTTAGATAAATTTTAGGCTTTTTTTATTTTTTAAAAATTATTTGTAAATTTTTAAAAAATAAATATAATCAAGATACTAAGTTAAATTTTTGCTAGAGATAGCATTTTTCAAAAAATTTAAAAAATATAATAAAAACCTCAAATAATTTTCAATATTATTTTTTTGATTTTATGGTGTAAATTTTAAATAATTTACTATCTTTTGTATTGCGAAAAATATATTTTATAGCCATTTTTTGACTTAAAATTTTTTTAATTATTTAATCAATATTAGATGCAAGATTATTTTGATGAATTAGATAGAGAAATCGATTCGTTATCAACATCAATGAAAAAAGAAAAAAAGGACGATATCGTTAATACTCATATTTTACTAAATGAAGGACTTGATGGAACTATAAGAAATATAGAAAAAGAAAAAAAACAACAAACTGAATTTAGAAAAAAAACTTTTCATAAACATAAAAAAGTAGATTCAAAAGTAAAAGTAGAACCTTCAACTCCAAAATTAGATTTTTCAGAAAAAAAAGAAACTGAAAAAACAGAAAAAGAAGAAGTTATAAGATGAAGATTTATTTCAAAATTTCCAGAAACAAAATTTTATCTTCCGACTTTGAGGGACTGATATACTAGATATATTCCAATCGGTTGAAATAACGAAACTTGAGCTAAAAATATGTGAATGGTTCAATATAAAAATGATATTTTACTTATTGATTGTTGAGTTCAATTTCCAGACTCAGATATGCTTTGAGTAAATTATTCTGTTCCTGATGTTTCATTTTTGACAAAATACAAAAAAAATATTAAGTGATTTTTGATTACTCATGCTCATTTAGATCATATTGGTTCATTGAAACATGTTTATCCAGCCTTAGGCTGTCCAGTTTTGTATTGAACAAAATTCACAATTTGACTTGTTAGAAAAACTCTTGAAGAGGCTTGAGTTTTGGATAAAGCAACTTTGGTTGAAGTTGATGCTTGAAGTGGAGAACAATTAAAAATTTGAGAATTTACAGTTGAATATTTTAAAGTAAATCATTCGATTCCTGATTGTGCTTGAATTTATATTGAAAGTCCAGGAGGAACAAAAATCGTTCATACTTGAGATTTTAAAATAGATTTTACTCCTGCTATAGATGATCCAGCAAATCTTGATAGAATAGCTGAAATCTGAAAAAGATGAATTTCACTTTTAATGTCAGATTCTACTTGATCAATTAGAAAATGATTTTCTATGAGTGAAAAAAATGTTTGAGAAGAACTAGAAAAAATTGTTGCAAATCATACAAAATGAAGACTTGTAATTGCTATTTTTGCATCTTGGATTTCTAGAGTTCAACAACTTATTGATATAGCTGCAAAATATAACAAAAATATTTTCCTAAGTGGAAGATCTATGGTTGAAAATGTGACTATAGCAAAAGATTTAGGGTATTTAAATATGAGACCTGGAGTAGTTAAAAAAATGACTCCAAAAAATACAGAATGAATTCCACCACATAAACAAATAATTATCACAACAGGTTCACAATGAGAACAATTTTCAGCTCTTGCAAGAATGGCTGAATGAACTCATAATGCTCTTGAAATTTTGAAATGAGATACTGTAGTTTTTTCAAGCTCAGTTGTTCCATGAAATGAGAGTTCAGTTGTTTGAATTATAAACAAACTTATCAGACTTTGAGCAAATATCATCACAAAAGATGATGGAGAGGTTCATACTTGAGGACATGCTTTTCAAGAAGAACAAAAAATTATGATAAATCTCGTAAAACCAAAATATTTTATGCCTGTTTTTGGTGATTTGTACTTTAGAACTTTGCATAAAAATACAGCAATTGGTTTGTGAATGAAAGATGACAATGTTTTGATGCTTGATAACTGAAATATAGTTGATTTTGCACCAAATAATTGAAGTGTTTTTAAATCAAAAATCAAAGTTCCGATTCAAGAAATAATTATCGATTGACATGGAATGTGACTTGCTACAAGTCATGTTTTAAAAGCAAGAGAAAAAATGATGAATTCTTGAGTTTTAGTTTTACTTTATAAAGTAGATAAAAAAACAAAAGCTATTTTATGACATATAAAACTAGAAAGTAGATGACTTGTTTACCTTGATGAAGTTAGGAATATCCACAGAGCAATCATAAAAAAATCTAGAGAAATTTATGAAACAACTCTAAAAGATATTCCTGATATAGATGAAAAAGAATTAACAAAAATAATAAAAACAGATCTAGAAAAATTTTTATTACAAAAAATTGATAGAGAACCAATGATTATTCCTATAATTGCAGAAGTTTAAAAAATCATAAAAAAATTGCAAATCCGGAATAAAAATATATAATATATTAAATTTACTTTTTAAATTTAAGCTTATGAATAAAAAAATAATCCTAACTACAGCTATTTTATCAACTACATTTTTAGCTAGCTGTGGAACTGCAAAACTTTGAACTTTTGAAGAAGAGTTAAAAGCTGAACAACAAAGATATGTTGCAAATGTAGATAAAATGTTTGCAAATAGTGAAGAGTTTACAGAAGGAAAAATTTCTTCAAGTGCAAAAGGTTGATTAGAACTTTCTTCAAATGAAGCTGGTAAATTAGAGTATACTGTTACTGCTGATGCAAAACAAGATACTTCAGATTCAAAAATGAATTTCTTATGAAATATGACTTTAAATCTTGCTGCTGAAATTTTTAAAGATACAAAAATAAAAGAATTAGCAGAATTAGCTTGAGCTAAAATTGCTTGAACTTTAGGAATCAGATGATGAGTTGTTTGAGAAAAAGCTTATTTTTCTGTTGATGATTTAGCTTTAAAAGTAGAAAATCCTACAAAAAATCCATCTTTATGATTTCTTGAATTGATTAATTTTGATACTGTAAAAAAACAAATTTCAAATAAATGGTTATCTGTAGATTTTTCAGAAGTAGCAAAAGAATTTGCAAAAGAATATAAAGTTGCACTAACTCAAAATAAACAAGTTATTGCAAATTATAAAGAATTTTTAAAAGAAGCTTTAACTTGAGATGTTTATTCAAATGTTGAAAAAACAACTTATGAAGGGAAAGAAGCTTATAAATTCCAAATTGATGATGCTAAATTTAAAAAATATTTAGCTACTTTGATTAAAAATTTCTTAGAAAAAAATAAAGATTTAATAAACTCAACTGAAAAAACTGATTTGACAGAAGATTTAGCAAATATTGAAAAAGAATTAAATGAAAATATTTCTGTAAAAAGTTCTGAAGGATACTTAGTTAGAACTACTGGAAATGATGTAGCTTTAATTGTAAAAGATTTGACTCTTACTTCAAAAGAAAAAGAAGGTGATTTAAAAATTTCTTATGAAATTTTAGATAACGGAATAAAATTTTCTGTTCTTTTAGTAGAAGAAAAAGTTACTTTTAGTTTTGATATAAAAACTGGAATGTCAGGTTTTGATTATACTTGAATAGTAGAAGCTGATGGTAAAAAATTTGATTTTAATGGTAAAGTTTCTGAAGCAAAAACTGGTTCAACTCTTGCTACACACTTCGATTTCAACTTAAACTTAACAAAAGAACAAATTGAAGAGTTTGTTAAATTAGGATTAGAATCAGTAAAAACAAAAATTTATTTTGATACAAAATATGTAAAAGATGATTCAATTATAGTTGATGAGAAAGCAATTATTGGTGATAATAAACCAATGAATTTAGAAAAATTTATGAAAGAAATTTCTTCTGCTTTTCCATATCCTAAAGAAGCTAGAGATTTAGAAATGACTACTGGTTCTTTGGATACAAATACTGGAAAAGTTTCTAAATAAAAAAAATAGTAAGTTTTACTTACTATTTTTTTGTTTAAAAATATTTTACAAAAATGAAAAAATATTTAAAATATAAGTGTTTTTAAATTTTTAATAAAACTTTTATGAAAAAAATAATTTTATTGTCAGTTTTGATTTTTGCTTTGAGTTCTTGTTTTTGATGAACAAACAAAGAAAATTTAAATGAAGCAAAAAATGATTTATTGTCATGATCATCTACAACTTCTACAAATATAGAAAAAAATGTTGATTCTTTAGTTTCTGAAACTTGAGCTACAAATGAAGTAAAATCTGACTCTTCAGTAAAAATTTCTTCTAAATATCTAACAGTAGAAAAATTTTTAGAAATAGATGATTTTTCTGCAGAAGAATTTTCTGATTTAAAACAAGAAATAACTTGAAAAGTTCTTGAAAATGTTGATAAAATAGATATTTCTTATTCAAATATAGATTCTGGGAAACATGAAGATTTTTCTCTAAAAAAATTTAAATCTGGAGATAAAACTTTTATGTTTAGAGCTTTTAAAGAATATAACACCTTAGATTATGGAAAAAATGTTTACCAAATAAAAGCTAGCTCTGGAGATAGATTTTCTATTTTACAATACACAATTGTTTTAGATAATCCAGAGACTTCAGGTAAAGCTACAAAAAATGAAATTTTAGATATTTCATCTTTGCCAACTTCTTCAGTTTTTTGAAATCCAAATGAACTTTGAAATGGAAAAGTTACTTACAGTGATATAAAAGGTTTAGAATTAGAAAAAGTAGGAAAAATAGATTTAAAAAATGATGAAACTTCAGTTACTGATTTTTTGAAAACAAAATATAAAAATATTTTTTATTGGAATACAAAAAGAATTTTAGCAAATCATGAGGATGCTTTAAGTTTTTTTGTAGTAAGAGTAGAATGAAAAAAATATTTTTATGAAAAACATTATTATACATGAAAATATTATGCAACTTTGTCTTTAGAAGAAGGGGATTTTGCTGCAGAATGAAATATATCTGAAAAGGCTGAAGCTCTAAGTGAATTAAATAAAACTTTGAGAGAAAAAAATAATACTTATACTATGATAAAAATAGCAGATATTTTATTTCAAACTCCAAGTTTATATTAAAAAATAGAAGAAAAAATTTTTCTTCTATTTTTTTATCTTGATAAATTTGCTTCTATTCTAGATAAAATAGTTTTATTTATAAGATTACTTCAGTTGTTTATCATATCAAGTAAATGGTCAATATTTAAAACAAAAACTTTTAAATCATTTATAGCTCTAACTGTGGCAGTTCTATTTTCTTCATTTAATAAAGCTATTTCTCCAAAAATATCACCGCTTCCAAGTTCTGCAACTCTTTGACCTCAAATAAGAATTTCTACATTTCCAGATTTAATTATATATCATTCTCAGTTTGATTCAGTTCATTCCATCATAATTATTTCTCATGCTAAATATTCTCTGATCTTGCATTCATTTATAATTTTTGTGATAGTTTCTTTTTCTATTCCTTCAAAAATTTTTAGAGAGTATATTCTTTCAAACATATTTATTTTTTATATATTAAATTAACTTTATTTTAACATATAAATTTTTTTTTTGCAAAAAATAAACATCTTACATAGAGTAACCGTCTTTTTCGTATTTTTCTCTGAAATCTTTTATGAAAGCATGAAATAAATTTTCTGTAAAATTTGGAAAATTTTTCTCATTTTCCCAAACAATTCAATATTTTATTTTGTTTCTCATTGTATCAACTCAAACTGGACAATTACATCCAGAGAAAGGAATTTCTTTTTGCGCAACAAAATTTATAAGTTCTTTTTCTCTGACATACATCATCGGTCTAATAAAAGTAATATCTCATTTACTCATTTTGTTTACAGGTGGCATTATTTTTAGTTTTCTTCATTGCATCATATTCATAAAAGTTGTAACTAAAATATCATCCATATGATGTCAAAGGCAAATTTTTGTAGCTCAATATTTTTGGCAAAGCTTAAACATAGCTATTCTTCTAGCATAAGCACACCGTTGGCAACTTTGACCAACTCAATCATTTAACTTTGATTCTTCTGGTAGAGAAATATTTACTTTTTCTAGGGGAATATTTAAAACTTCTTCGAAATATTTCCTTTTTTCTTCAAAATTTATATCACAATCAATTAAAAAATCTTTAAAAATATAAACAGCTTTTATATTAAATTTTTCTTTTGCTTGTTTTCTGTATTCATTTAATAAATATCAAAGACACATTGAGTCTTTTCCTCAAGAAACTCATAAAAGTACAGTTTCTCACTCTTTTATCATATCAAAATCACAAATTGCAGTTTTTATTTTTTTTAATAATTTTTTTTCTAGAGAACTCATTTTTTTATAAAATATAAATAATAATTTTTTGATTTGATTATTTTAGCTAAAAAATAAAAAAAAGCAAAAATAAAAAGCTAGATTTTTTCTAGCTTTTTATTATAAACTTGATCCAGTAGATACAATTGATCCGCTGTTTGTATCCATAGCTTCAGTAGAAGTAGTAGAAGTACTTGTAGTACTTGTAGAAGTTTCTACTGTAGTAGAAGTATTAGTAGTTGTAGGAGTTTTTTCAACTTTTGCTCCACAAGATGCTAATACTGCTAAAGCTGCGATACTTAATAAAACTGCAACTTTTTTCATATTACTATAATATGTTATAAATAAATAAGTGTGTATATTATATAGATTTTTTTAAAATATCAAGAAAATTAACGGAGAAAATAAAAAATTGACTTTACAAAACACTATTTTTATTGTGTAATAAATTTTTATAAAAAAGTATTGTGTTTTTTCTATTTTTAGTTAAAATACTATTAATTTTACAAATTAGTTTAATAATTATGAGTACAAGAAGAAGATGATATTACTCACAACAAAATAACTTTTCGGCTAAAATAAAGGATTATATAATTCCTATTATTTGATTTTTTTTGATTCTATTTTTAGTTTATTCTTGCTTTTTAGGTGGAAGTAATAAAAATAAAACTCCAGAAAATCAAGTATGAATAAAAATAGAAAAAGAGGCTGATAGTGAAGCAACTATTTTTTACAGCTGATGAGATAAAAAAAGTTTAGCTGATGTTAGTGAACTTTTTAAAACTGAAAAAATTAGAGTAACCGCTGGAAAAATAAAATTTACAACTCCAGATTGAGTTTTTACTTTAAATAAAAATTGAGAACTTACATATAGAGAAGATTGAACTTTTTTACTTTCTTCTGGTGAACTTTGGTTAGATTCTTCAAAATCTATAAATTTGGATATGACTTTTGCAAAATTAAAAATTTCTGAAAACTCTCATATTTCTTTAGCTCAAAATGAAGTTAACTCTACTATTTATTCTGTAGCTTGAAAAGTAGAAGTTGCAAATTTGGTAGGTAAAAATACAATTTTGGCTGGAAATGAAAAATTAGAAATAGCTAGATGAGATGCTTCAGATTCTAAAGTTGATTTATTTCTTGCAAAAACTCCACTTGATTCATATTTTTTAAATTCTACTTGGTATATTGTAAATAATGGTTCAAACTATATAAATTCTGGAACAACTGAAGATTCTTCAACTGGAAAAACAGCAACTTGAACTACAAAAACATGAACTTCTGAAAAAACAACTTCAAATATTTCTGGAAAATCTAAATATATAACTTTTTCAAACTTACTTGATGAGTCAAATGTGTCAACTTCTCCTATTTCTATAGCTTGAGCTTATGACACTGAAGATGTAGCAAAAATAGAAGTAAATTGAAAAATAGCTACTTTGAATCCAGCAAATGGAACTTTTAAAATAGAATGAGTTTCTGTTTCAAACAAAGAAAATGATTTAGTTTTTAAGCTTTTTGATGCTTCTGAAGAATTAAAAGAAAAATTTGTTTATACTGTTTATAATGATGCTTGAGCAAATAATATTTCTACAAATTTACAAACAAACACTATAAATACATCATTTTCTGTTGATGGTTCAAAATTTACTTTTACAGCTCCATCTACAACTGGAACTTATACTTCAACTGAAGATTTTGTAACAATTAGATGAAATGTCTTGGCTTCAGGTATAGATTCTGTTACTGTAAATGATTTGAAACTTTCTTCATTTAACGGAAAAACTTGGAGATATCATGCAAGTACAGATTATGGAAATCTTGTTCCTGGAACAAATATATATGAAGTAAAATATTTTTCTTGAAACTCTATGGTGTATAAAAATTTCTTTACAATTGTAAAAAAATGATCTCAAAGTACACAAAATACATCTGTAAATAATCAAACAAGTACTACTTCAAAAATAAACAATGAAGTTAAATCAGAATTAAATCAATAGTAATAAAAAATAAAAAACAAAAAAGTCAAGGTAAAATTCTTGACTTTTTTGTTTTTAAAAGATAAAATTTATGTATTTAATAAATAAAAATTTTTATATGAAAATACATAGTAAAAATATAGAAACCCCTAAAAATAGCCAAAATGCGGGGGGGGGGTGATTTTTAGCTAAAACCAAAAAGCATTCACACTACTAGAAGTAGTTATTACTGTAATAATAATATGAATACTTGCAACAATCTCTTATATATCTTTTTCTGGATATACTGGAGAAGCAAAAGATACTGCCAGAGTAGAAGACTTGAAAACTATTTCAAAACTTCTAGAGTATGAACTTTCTCTTTGAAAAGATATTCCAGAACCAGAAGGAGTTTTTGAAACAAAAACAATAGACTGAATAGAGTTTAATGTTGGAACTTTTAGCTGACAAGAAATAAAAAATTATTTTAAGTCAAAAGCTTCAGTTATCCCAGAAGACCCAAAACTTGATGGAACAAAATATATTTATGCTATTGATACTTCAGGAAAAAAATATATCTTAAAAGCAGTTTTAGAATCTGGAGAAGATTATTATCTAGCCAACTTCATAGACAATGAAGGAATTTTGGCTTCTCATAAAAATAAAAAATGAGAAAATTTAATCTGAATTTTACCAAAAACAACTGGACTTAATTTGCCAGACGTTACAACTCCATCAAATAAAGCAATAGAAAATGTAAGGTATACAAGTAATGAAGTAGTTGTACCAGCAAACCAAATACAATCTTCGGTTGGTTCAAATGGACTTTATGTGATGTCTGACTGAAAAATCTGATGAATTCCAAGTGATTTTATATGGAAAGAAAATGAAAAACAAAGAATTGTTTATGTATCGGTAATCCTATGAAACGAAACAGAAAACAAAAGAGTTTCTATAGCAGTGACTGTGTTGAGAGATAGAGATGGAGACGGAACCCCAGATATAGAAGATAATGATCAAGAAAATACTGGAAATCAAAATTCAAATAACTGAAACAATAAGATAAACCCATCAAATCCAAGTAACCCAAATAGATTTGATTCTGAGTGTTTAGAGTATAGAGAAATAGCTAGAGAAGTAACTATCAGCTGATTAAAAGTTTCTTGTGATACTATGGATATAGTTATACCAGAAAGTATAAATGGTAAACCAGTAACTGGAATAGATAAAGAAGCTTTTGAAGACTCTTGATTAAAATCTGTAGTTTTCCCAAGCTCTTTGAAATATATATGAGCTAGAGCATTCAAAAATAATGAACTGACTTCAGTTAATGCTACAGGTTTGTTAGTAGTAGGAAAAGAGGCATTTGTTTGAAATAAAATAAAAAGTGTAAATATACCAAAGGTAACAAATATAGGATATAGATCTTTTTTTTACTATGAAATGACTTGAGAATTAAATTTACCAGAAGTTAAAAGTATATGATGAGAGGCTTTTTTTTGAAGTAAATTTACAAGTGTAAAGATACCAAAAGTTAAAACTATATGAGATCATGTATTTACTTGAAGTCAAATAACTTGAGAATTATATTTACCAGAAGTAGAAAATATATGAGAGTATTCATTTTCTGATAATGTATTAAAAAGTATAAATTTACCAAAAGTTAAA
Source organism: uncultured Candidatus Altimarinota bacterium (assembly GCA_963518665.1). Classification (GTDB taxonomy): domain Bacteria; phylum Patescibacteriota; class Gracilibacteria; order BD1-5; family UBA6164; genus GN02-872. The sequence goes on from CAUQKR010000019.1 coordinate 17,883, forward strand.
AGTATATGAGATAATGCATTTAGGTGAAATCAATTAACAAGTATAAATATATCGAAAGTAACAAGTATATGAATAGGGGTATTTACTTGAAATAAAATAACTTGAGAATTAAATTTACCAGAAGTAATAAGTATATGAGTAGGGGCATTTAGTTGAAATCAATTAACAAGAATAAATTTACCAGAAGTTAAAACTATATCAAGTCTTGCATTTGGGGAAAATCAATTGACAAGTATAAATATACCTAAAGTAATAAGTATATGAGG
>CAUQKR010000020.1:0-15913 GCA_963518665.1 uncultured Candidatus Altimarinota bacterium
GACAAATGCTTATTGAAGATAGACATAAAATAATAGAACAATTAACAAATCAAAAATTTGATTTTGTAGCAAAAACTTGAGCAAATCAAAAAGTTTATGGTTGAATTTGAGAAAAAGATATTATTGCAATTATCAAGAAAAAATTTAAAATAGAATTAACAAAAAAACATATTGAAATGCCTGATTGACATATAAAAAAAATTTGAGAATCAATAGTTTATGTAAAACTTTGAAAAGATGCAATGGCTAAAATTTTTGTAAATTTAAAATCAGAATAATGTATTTAGGACTTGATTTGTGAGATAAAAGATGTTGAATTGCAATTTTTTTAGAATGAATAATTTTGCCAAAAGAAATCGTTGCTAGAGTAAAAATTATTGATTGTTTGAAAAAATATATAAGAGATTATAATATAAAAATAATTGTTGTTTGACTTCCTTTTGATTTATATTGAAAAGATAAAAGGCAACTTTTAAAAACAAAAAAATTTATAGAAAAATTGAAAAATATTTTTCCAGAGCTTAAAATAGAAGAAATAGATGAAAGATTTACTTCTTTTGAAGCTGATAATATTTTGAAACAACTTGGGAAAACAGAAAATATCTGAAAAAAAGATGCAATTTCAGCTAGCTTGATTTTAGAAACTTATTTAAAAGAAAAAAAATTATATTAAATTTTTGACAAAACTTTTAAATTATGCTTTAATTAATAGGATTACTATTTTTTAGTAGTAAAAAAATATAAATTTTAATATTTTAATTTCTTTATTATGAGAAAAAAACTTATATTAACAGCTGTTTTAATGGCAGGAATGATTTCTAGTACTTATGCAGCAGATTTAGAAAAAGTAACTGTTTTAAATAATGGAAATCTATCTATTTCTACAACTACAGATTTTACTTTACCAAATTGAGAAGTAAAATGAGATGTGAAGGTATTAAAAGATTATATGGTTTCTTTTGCATTTAAGGACCCACAAAATGCAAAAAAAGTTTCTTTAAACCTTACATATGATTTAGAAAAAAATAAATCTTATTCTTTACTTGGTATTGATGGAGCTGAGGCAAATATGAATTTTGATTTAAAAGATGAAATTCAAACTGAAATTGTTAATCCAGAAGTTGATTCAAAAAAATTATCAATCGAAAAAATTGTTATTACTGACTCAAAAACTGTTGAAGTTTATTATAATCAAGAAGTAAAAGCTGAAGAATTTACTTATAGACTTTTATCTGAACTTCCAACAAAAACTCAAAAGTCTGATGGGGAATTTTTGAATATTGAATTACAAAAACCGCTTGAAGATTTAAGTTCTTACTTAGTTTTAGCTAATTCACTTTTTGATGCAGCTGGAAAAGAAGTAAAATTAAAAGATATTTATTATGAATTTGAAACCCCAAATAAATTAGATAATGTTTTTGAAAAATTACCAGAATTAAATGCAGGATGAGATGAAAATTCTGTAACTTCTACTGGAAATATTGATGAGGTTGCACAAAAAAATCCTCATAATCCAAAAACTTGATCAGAAATGTGGTTAGCTTTATTATTAGCTCTAGCTTTTGCATGAATTATTTATACTAGAAAAAAAGCCTAAGTAAAAATAAAAAAATACCTTTAAATAGGTGTTTTTTATTTTACTTAAAATATAAATTTTTTGCAAAAAAACTAAAAATATGATAGAATTTTATAAATTTATAAATTAAAAAAATAAAAATATGCTAGAAGGAGTTATAAGAGAGGAACATTTTTTCAGAGATCAAATTTTACAAGTTATGATTGATAATAATTGAAGTGATTTGTATATGACAGTTTGAGCTTATCCTTCAATAAAAATTGCTTGAGAAATAGTACAAATTGATAATGCTTGACTTGAGAAACTTGATTGGAAAGCAACTATGGAATTTGCTCAATCTTTAATTACAGAAAAACAACACGACATGCTAGTTCAAAAGAAAAATTTAGATTTTTCTTTTAGGCATTTATGAAGAATGTTTAGAGCAAATGTTTCTTTTCAACTTAGTAATTATATGATAATTATTAGACTTTTAAATGTAAATATTCCAAGATTTGAAGATTTAAATTTAACTGATATTTATAAAGAGGTTGTTACAAAAAGTCAAGGACTTATTTTAGTAACTTGACCAACTTGAAGTTGAAAAACAACAACTTTAGCAGCACTTATAAATTATATAAATGAAAATTTTGTAAGACATATAATAACAATTGAGGATCCTATCGAATATATTCATCCTCATAAAAAATCTATTATTGAACATAAAGAAATTTGAAAAGATGTAGATACATATGAGACTGCACTTATGTGAGCTATGAGGCAAACACCAGATGTTATTTTATTTTGAGAGATGAGAACAAAGGCTGAAATGGAAATGGCTCTTAGACTTGCTGAAACTTGACATTTAGTTTTTTCTACACTTCATACTAGAAGTGCTCATCAAACTATTACTAGAATAATTGATGCTTTTCCAGGGGAAGAAAAATGACAAATAAGAATACAATTAGCAGATTCACTTTTGGCTGTATTTTCTCAAAGGTTATTGAAAAAGTCTGATTGAACTTGAGTAAAAATGGCAAAAGAAATACTTGTAAAAAATACTGCAATTTCAAATTTAATAAGAGAAAATGAGCTTCATCAAATTCCTTCTATTTTACAAACTGGTTCTAGAGAATGAATGCAACTTTTAGAAAATGATTTGGTTCAATTGGTTTTAAGCTGAGAAGTAACAGAAGAAGAAGCTATTAGATATGCAAATAATCCAAAATTTTTAAGAGATTCTTTATAGAAAAAATAATAAAAAAGTTGAAAAATAATTTTTTCAACTTTTTTATAAAAAAAATTTGCAAAAAAATATTTTATGTATATAATACAGAGGCTTTGAAAGAAAAGCCGGGGTAGCTCAGTGGTAGAGCAGGGGCCTGAAAAGCCCTGTGTCGGTGGTTCAATTCCGCCCCTCGGCACCATTTTTGGAAAAGTAATATTGTAGAAATAAATTGTTCTTAATAATTGGGTGATTAGCTCAGTTGGCGAGAGCATCTGCCTTACAAGCAGGGGGTCGGGGGTTCGAATCCCTCATCACCCACCATAACAATCCTGATTAGAATAATTTGTTTTTATATTAGAAAAGTAGAGATTAATTCTCTACTTTTTTTATTAAAACTTAATTTCAAAAATACTATATATAAAATTTTATAAAAGCACTAGTCTTTACTTTTATTATTTTAATTGTTATTTTTTGATAAAAATATTTTTTATCAAAAAAATATTTATACTGTTTTTTATAGTAATTTGATTTTTTTATGCTGTATATAAATAGAAATTTTTAATGATTGTGATAAAGTATGTTGTAAAAATTTTTATTTTTAAATCTCCAAAGAATCAAAATTATAAAATGATTTATTTTTAAATCTTATAAGTTTTAATCATAAGTCTTTAAAAATTTCTTCTTTAAACCTATCATTTTTTATAGTTTGATAATCTTTATAATGGCTATATCAATCAAGTTCTATTAAATATTTTATATTGCTTTTTTGATCTGTTATAATAAAATCTATATGTTTACTTTTTATTTTATTAAAAAATCACATTTTCTCTCAAAAAGTAATATTTTTTTCATCAATATTTATAAAATCAGCAAGTCTAACTTTTGAAAATACAAAAACATTTTTTCATTTTACAAAATTTAATAATTGATTATAAAAATTTAGTTCATTTTTGTTTAAAATATTATTAACAGCAAATTTTATTTCTTTTTTTGCTTGAAAAATTTTTTCTTCAGGTTTTTGAAAAGTTTCTTCAATTTCTTCATTTCCTGGATTTTTAATTTCATACTCAAAAATTTTTTTATAATAATCAAGAGGTTTTGTATTAATTAAATTTGGTATTTCTGGATCTATACTTCATAAATTTTTTGAAATATCTTGATTTATTTTTTCTCTTTTTTTCTCGAAATTTTTCTTAATTTCAGCTTTGAAATTTGGAAAATCATTTTTTATTTTGTCATAATATTTTAAATTTTTTATTTCTTTTTCATTTTTTATTATTTTTATTGCCTTGGCAATATTATAAGATATAAAAGATATTAATAAAATAATTATAAAATTTCACATAAAATTCCCCTTAAAAAATAAATTATATTATATATTATAACATAATAATTTTAATAGTCAAAAATAGGAGTATTTTTATAAAAAATATTAAAAAATTTACAAAAATAAAAAATTTTGATTTTCAGACAAATAAAAAACTAGATTTTCAAAATCTAGTTTTTTATTTTATTATAAACCAAAATCAGCTTTTGCTATACCAGTATAAGTTAAGTCACCATCTATACAGTTACCTGTAACGTTAACATTAGCATTACCTTGAGCATTACCATTACCAGTTTCATCATAAGTTAGGATAGCCATACATTCTCTAGCATCTTTTTCAGAACCTGGAGTAGTTACAGCAGCTACTTTTTTAATAGCAACGATATATTTTTCGTTAGCTTGAGGTAATTTGAAAGCAGTTTCACTTTCTCCAACTTTTTCAAAATTTATAACACCTGTAGTAGTAGCATCAGTAGGTTTTTTAACAGCAGAATCTGCAGTTATATATTGAGAATAATCACCACCTTTTTGAGCTCTTAAAATTTCTACTTTATTAAATAAACTTTTAGCTTGAGCAACTCTTTTTGAGTCTCTAGTATCCCCAGTATAAGTACCAAGAGTCAAGAAAGCAATAGTAGCTAAAATAGCAAGTATAGTAACAACAACTATAAGTTCAACTAAAGTGAAACCTTTATTTGTATTTCTCATATTTTTCATGTAGTTAAAAAATAAAATAAAAAATATGTTTTTTGTTAAAATAAATAACAAAATATGATGATATTTTAATAAAAAAGCTGATTAAATCAATAAAAAATGTATAAAATGACTAGACAGAAAAAATAATTTATTTTATAATATAGTTTTCTAAAAAAGAAATCTTTTATAATAAATAAAAAAAGAATGTAAAAAAAATTTACAAAAAAACTAGACTTTTATATAAATTTATTTTATAAAATATATTTTTTACTTCTTACAAAATTTTTTGTTTTATTTTTTAGTATAAAAAAGAAAAATTTTTATAAAAATTTTTCTTTTACATATTTTGTACGACTTTTCACAATTCAAAAAATGGAAGCATTATTGCAATAACAATCGTTCATACAAGAACTCAAACTATAACTATGATAAAAGGTTCTAGCATTGTTGACATATTTCAAATATATCTTTTTAGTTCTTTATTATAGTTTACTCAAACTTTTTTTATAGATTCTGATAAAGTTCAAGTTTCTTCTCAAGTATTGATTATATAGGCAAAATCTTCAGGAAAATACTCGTTTACATAAACATTTTCTTCATATTCATTATTTAAACCTATTGATTTTGAAATAGTTAGTCAAAATTCAACTTCATTTTTTATTCTGATAACCTCTCTTTTGTAAGCTAGATTTGGTACAACTTGACTACTTGTTTTTATTGATTCTAGGAGTAAAACTCAGGCATCAAGTAGTGTAGAAAAAGCTTTTATAAAATAAACAATATTTGATTGTTTTACTACAAAACCAAAAACTGGTAAATTCATAGCCATTTTTGCATAAGCATATCTTCAAGAATATGTTGATTTTATAGTTCTATGAATAAAGTAAATTATTACAAAAACTCAAATTAAGATTAAATAATCATTTTTTAAAAAGTCAGAAATATTTATAACTTGTTGAGTTAACCAAGGCAATGCAACTCATTGTTGAGCAAAAGCTCAAGATATTTTTGGAACAATGAAAACCATCATAAAAACAACCATTGCAATTGTTAAAAACATTAAAATGGAAGGGTATATAATAGCTCATTTTATTTTTGCTCTTAGTTCTAGACGTTCTAGTAGGTTTTTATCTAAATCATTTAAAATTTTTCATAATAAACCTGTATTTTCTCCAACTCAAACTAGACTTATAGTTAGAGGGTCAAAAACTTCAGGAAATCTATTCATTGATTGATTTAATAAAATACCTTGGTCCATATTTTCCTTCATTTCTCTAATAATTTTTTTAAAATATGGATTTTTTGTTTGTCTAATCAGTATTGCAAGAGCTCATTTAACATCTAAACCAGAATTTACAAAAATAGAAAATCTATTTATAAATTGCCAAACTTCTTTTTTTGAAACTCATCCAAAAAGGACAATATCATTCATGGAAGATTTGCTTCATTTTTTTTCTTTTAGTCTTTCTCTTTTTGCTTTTTCTAGGAGTTTTAATAAACTTTCATTATTAAAATTTCAAAAGTTATCATAAAATTTCATTCAAACTCAAAACATAATTTTTTTATTTTAAAAATTTCAATCTTTCAAGATTATATCTTCCACTTCTTTTATAACAGTGTCATAATCTCATTTTTTATATAATCAAATCAAAACATTATATTTGTTTTGCATTTTTATATTTTTTTGTTCTATTTTATATTTATTTTCATTTTCTAAGGCTTTTTTCAAATAATTATTTATTTTTTTATCAATATATCATTCTTTTATATATCTTATTGCTTCTTGTTTTAGTTGCAAAATTTCTCATGAATAATATAAATCTCATAAAACTTTTATAATTCTTTGAGTTTCTTTTTGTCTTCTTATTTCTTCCAATTTCTTATTTATTTCTTTTCTACTCTCTCATTCTAGCTTTTTAATTTCTTCTTTTTTTAGTTTTTCTTTTTCTGCTATTTCTTTTAATAAAATATCTCATTTTTTTATTAAATCTCTTTCTTTTTCTCTTTTTAATAGTAAAATACTAGCATCATCTAAAAATTTTGTTCATCACTTAAAAGTAGTGAGTTCTTGGATTAGCATATTGTAGATATTCCTAATATTTTTTTCAGTTCTTGCTATTACTTCAAAAGATTTTTTTAGTGATTCAATTCAATAAAAATTTCAGTTTAATCATTTTGTTTCAACTATTCAATCAGAAAATATCATCAAAATATCATCATCTTCTAATGTTAACTCTTTTATTTTTACTTGATCCATATTTTTTATTATTCTGATTCAAGCAGCAAGTCATCATAATACTTTTACTTCAACTTTTCTTTCTTTTGCTCTATAAATTAATATTGGTTCATGTCACATTCAAGCATAATTTATGTGAGCAGTTTCTTTATTTATTTCAAATAAAGCTCAAGTTACAAAGTTTCTAGATTCAAGAGTTTGTTTTAACTGGTTATTTATTTCAAAAAATATTTCAGAGATTTTTTTATCTTTCAGACTTGAAAAAACTTTATTAAAAACACTTATAATAAATCAAGCTTTTACTCAGTGACCAGTTGCATCTCATAAAAACATTAAATAATTATTTTTGTTTTCTTCTATACCAAAAGTATCACCAGAAATTTTATCAGCTCATAGAATTTTTCAATAAAGATCAAATCAAATCATATTTTCAAAATGAAGCTCTTTTATTAAACCAGAATGAATTTTTTCTAGTTTTTTTTCAGCTAAACTTTTTTTGATTTTATTGTTTTCTTCTATCAATATACTGATTTCATCAAGCAATTTTTTTTCTCATTTTTTTTCTTGAATTTTTTTCCATTCTTTTATTTTTTCTTTTATTCTTTCAAAAAAATTTTTTGTTTTTTGAATTTCTATTTCTTTTTTCTCTTCTTTATATTTTTCTCAAATTAAGTTCATTGCTTCAAGCTTTGCATTGACTTTTGTTCTATCTTCAAGTCTTCAAATTTTTTTATCAATAACTTTTTGAATAATTGCTTTTTGTTTTTTATAAAAATTTATAACAATAATTTTATCTTTATTTTCTTCATAAAAAGAATTTAAAAGTATCATTGCTTCATTTGTTTTTGATTGTCATAAAAGATTATTTATTTCTGTTTCTATTCATTTAAAACGTACTTGAAATCTTTCTTTTTCTATTTTTTCATTATATTTTTTTTCTAAATCATTAACTTCTTGAGAAAGTTTTTTTAGAATTTGATTTTTTTTATCAAATTCTTTTTTTTCTTTTGCTTTTTTATTTTCAGAATCTTTTGTTGAATTAAGATAATCTTCAAGAGATTTTTTTTCTTTGAAAAGTATTTCTTGAATTCATTTTTTAGCTTTTTCAAATTCAAAAATTTCTGTATAAATTTTGATAGCTTTAATTGCAGAAGAAAAAGCTTTTACATTTGCTTCATTTACTTTTCTTTTAAAAATTCAAAACATTTTTTATTATTTATTAAATAAGTTTTAATGCTTCTTTTACTGTTGTTTCTCACATTAGAGCTTTAAGTAAAGCATCTTGAACTATTGTAATCATTCCATTTTGTTTAGCTACTTCTTCTATTTTACTTGCTGATTCTTTTTCTAAAATCAAACTTTCTAAATATTCTTTTACAACTAAAACTTCATGGAATGCAAGTCTTCATCTATAACCAGTTCAATTACATTGTTCACATCATTTTCCTTCATAAAATTGTAAACTTTCTACATCCATATTAGATGAAATTGGTCATAAATATTCTTTTACTTTTTTCTTTTCTATTTCTGAAAGTTCAGCTTTTGCTCTACAGTGAGGGCAAACTCTTTTTCCAAGTCTTTGAGAAATAACCATTTTCATTGCAGAGGCTAGTAAGAAAGGTTCAATTCACATATTTATTAATCTTTGAATAGTTGCAGAAGCTGAATTCGTATGGATTGTTGATAAAACTAAGTGTCAAGTAAGAGCAGCTTCTACAGCTAGAGTTGCAGTTTCCTTGTCTCTGATTTCTCAAACCATTATAATATCAGGATCTTGTCTAACTAGACTTCTAAGCCCAGAAGCAAATGTATAACCAATATCTGACCTAACTTGAGATTGATTTACAAAATCTATGTTATATTCTATTGGGTCTTCTAGAGTTGAAATATTAAATTCTAAAGGATTAAAATTTTTCAAAACTCAAAAAAGTGTAGTAGATTTTCAAGAACCAGTTGGTCAAGCAACTAAAATTATTCAGTAAGTACTTTTTAATTCTTCTTTAACTTTTTCTAGATTAGCTTCATATAAACCAAGAGCCTCTAAACTAATTAAACTATTATCTTGTTTTAAAATTCTCATTACAACTTTTTCTCCATATTTTGTAGGTAGGGTAGAAAGTCTTATATCAATGTTTATTTTTTCTTTTTCATAATAATAGCTAATTTTTCAGTCTTGAGGTTTTTTATTTTCATCGATTTTAATTTTTGATAAAACTTTCAATCTTGTAATTATTGCACTTGTAAATTCTTTATCTATTTTATCTATTATTAGAAAATCTCAGTCTTTTCTATACCTAATTAAAATAAAAAATTCTGTAGGTTCTACATGAATATCAGATGCTCAAATTTCGATAGCATTTTTAAACATATTGTCTACATAATCAACAATATCTACTATAGATTTATTTATTTTAAGTTCATTTAAGTCTTCTGTTGGAGTTAAATATTTTGTCATTGTTTTATCTTTATAAATTACATTTATTAGATAATATCATTTTTTTTAAAAAAAGTCATATATTTTATAGTTTTTTTATAAAAAAATCCCTTGACAAATATTAAAAAATATTGCATAAATAAAAAAACTGCTTTTTTTGCAGTTTTTTTATCTTAAAAATTCTTCTTTAAGTTTTTGTTTTGTTTTTTCTCTAATCGATTCTTTAAAAATTTCAAGGTTTTTCTTTTCTATAAAATTTTCTACTTCTATTCTAGTTTTGAAATTTTCTCCTTCATAAGTATAAGTTTTGTTTCAATTCCTATCCATAGAATAATTAATTTCTATTTCTTCTCAATTTACAGTTACAGTTTCTTTTCCAGATTTTATAATCAAAGTATTATCGGTAGAACCAGAATTATTTTCTATAGTATTAGATTTATTTTCTGAATTATTTTCTACTTTTCCTGTATTTGTTTCAGTTTTTCCAGAATTTATTTCTGTTACTCAAGTTTTTATTGTTTGTTCTTGATTTTCTTTTTTTGTAAAACTTTCAAAAATACTAATCCATTTATCTTTTGAAAAATATCAAGCAAGTAAAATAATTATAAAAACTAAAAAAATCATTAAAACTTTTATTAAGCTTCATCTTTTTTCATTTTTTACAGGAATATTTTTTCCAGTATTTTTTTCAATTTCTAGTTCTGTTTTATAATTTGAAAAAATTTCATTTTCTGATTTTTCTTCTTTTATTTCTTCTTGTTTTTCTTCTTCTTTGTTAAATTTTTCCTCAAGTTTTTCATTTTTTTCTTCCTCTTTTGGTAAAAATTCTTCTTTTTCTTCAATTTTTTTGATATTTGTTAAATCGATTTTTATATTTGAATTACTAATTTTTTCTAAGTCTTCATCTTCTTGCCTAGAAGCTTCTTCTAGATTTTTTTCTTCTATTTGTTCTACGAAATTTTTTGCTTCAATAGAAATTTTTTCAGCAGGGAACTCAATAACATTATTTTCAGCAACTATTTCTTTTGCTTTTTCAGTCTCTTTTATTCATCAATCAAGAATTTCATCTTTCCAAGTTTGCATTTTTTCTTCTATTTCGTCATTATTTTTTATGAAAAAATCTTCATTTACTATTTCTTTTACTTTTTTTGAAACATTTTTATTTGTAATTTTTTTGTTTTTTGTTTCTTCTTCTGTTTCTTTATCATCTTTTTTGCTTTCATTTTGAAGAGAATTTAAATCTATTTTAAAGCTTTCATTTTTTTCTTCAACTTTTTCTGAAATATTTTGGTTTTCTTCAGGATTATTTTCTAAAATTACTTTGTTTAAAGCACTCAAATCTATTTTTTTATCAGACATATTTGTAAGAATTATTTATAAATTTTTAAATTTCTAATAGATTTTATCACAAATTTTTTAAAAATGCAAAAAATTAAAAAGAACAAAAAAAAATTTTGTTCTTTTAGTTACAATTTTCTGTTCAAGTTAAAGTGTGATAAGTCCCGGCAGAGATAAATTTCCCAGCTTTTTTTATTTCATCACAGTTTTTGTATAATTTTTTATAGTTAAAACTTGTATTTGGATTTGCTATTCATACTTTTTCTCTAATTGTTCATTTTGTAGTATAGACTAGATTTTCAGTATCTCAGTTTTTTACAAAATTATTTCCAGCTTTTATAAGAGTTGGAAGTCAATCTTTTATAGCTTCATAATTTCCTAAAATAAAAGCTTGTTCTTTTGCCTCATCATTTGCTTCCAAAGTTGCATAAAGTTGATAATCTTCTCATTTTTTTCAATTAACTTTTGTAACAGAGTAAGTGTAATAAATAGAAGTAATTTTTGGATCTGTAGGAATAACTTTTAGTCAACTTAATGAGCTTTGTTCTGATATAGTTCATTGATAAAAGTCACCTTTATCTTGTGGATTATTTGAATCTTGTGGATTATTTGAATCTTGTGGATTATTTGGTGTAGGTAATTCTCAAAAATTTTTTTTGTGAATATCAAGCGCAGATGAAAGTTGAGCTAAATCTGATTGTCTTTGCATATTTCTAGCAGAAACAATATAAGAACTATAAGTTACAAATCAAATAGATGATAAAACAATGATTATTGTCATAGCAACAACTAATTCTACTAAAGTAAAAGCTTTTTTTTGCATAAAATTTTTTATTAGTAAATAAAATGTTTTTAAATTTTTTCTATAATTATTTCTGGGAAAACTTCTATAATTTCTTCTCAAACTTTATTTATTTTTCTTTTTATAGAAATATTATATTTTTCAATATCATTTCCAGTAGCATTTTTTAATGAAAAATTTTTTTGTTTTAATTTTTCATCATCAGAAAAAGAAATATTTTCTCATGTATTATATATATAAAAAGTTTTTGTATTTTTATCTAGGGTTTTCCAAGCTTCATTTGATTTTAAAATATTTTCTACATTTAAACTCAAAATTTGTTTTTTAAAATTTTCTTCCAAAATTTTACTATTTTGATTTTGAAAATTTACCATTGAAATAATTCCTAATCAAATAATAGCAATAATGGCTATAGAAACAAGAATTCAGGACATAGTTTCAGCCTTTTTATTTTTTTTCATTTTACAAAATCAAATAAATAAATAAAATTAACACAAATATTATATACTAATTTTTTAAAAAATGAAAATTTTTTTTAAAAAACCAGCATTTACTTTAGTTGAACTTGTTGTTTCGATAGGAATTTTAGTAATGATTTCAGTTTGACTTTTTATTTTTATTTCTTCTACTTATGATAATTTAGATAATGTAAAAGATTTACAACAAGATATAAAAAAAGTTTTAAATTTTGAGCAAGAAATTGTAAAAGAAAAAGACAATTGATTTTCATATGATACTACAAAAGGTTCTGTTTACTCACCTTGAAATAATTGAAAAATTTATGTTTCTTTTGTAAAAACTTGAGAAGAAAAAAAATTTTTTGTTTTTATTCAAGGTAATAAATTAAATTTTTGATATTGACTTACAAATCCTGATGCCTATTGACTTATAAATTCTGAAATATATTTTGATCCTGCAACTGAAATAACTGTAGATAATGCTAGTTTAACGAAAATAGGAGAGAATTGAAAAGAGATTTTTTTACTAGATTTTTCTATAAAATGAGAACAATATAATTTATATCTTTAATATTTTTAAAAAAATTATGAAAGTAAATAGAAAAGCATCAATTATAGTTTATGTAATGGTTTTACTAACTTTTGCTATAGGATTTTCTTATTTAGTTTTATCAAATTTAGAAACTATGAATAATAATATAAATTTATCAAAAATAAATAATTTTGAGAGAAAAACTTTATATGCAAATGCTATTTTAAATCTTGAAAATGATAAAAAATTAAATTCTGATGGTAACTGATTTATTGATGAAAAAAAATGTCCAACTGTATCTATTGAAGCAGAATGATGAGGTCTAGGAGAACAAGTAGTTAATAATGCAGAAACTACATTATATTTTTGAAATCATTGAAAAGAGTGAATAAAAAAAAGATTTTATTGTAGAGTATTAGATGAAAGATTTGAATATTATTTCTTTGGTTTTGCAACAGAAAAGAATTTTTTTAATTGAGAAGATGGATTTATTTTTAATAGATTTATTCCTGGTTATGATGGGGTAGCTACATTATCATCTAGATGAAAATATTTTGAAGATCATACTTATCAAGTTAAAATTACAAAAGGTGAACCTTTTTCTCCAGACTTAGATAATTCTTCTTGAAATGCTAGTAGTTATGTTGTTTTAGCTGCTTCTGTAAACCTTGATTCAATAAATTGACGTGATTTAATTGATGATGATGCAAATGACGATGATTTTAAAGTAACTTCATCTCAGTGAAGTTATCCAGATGGCTATTTTGATAATGATGCTGATGCAAGAAAAAATATTTTTTGAACGATTTTAGAGAATAAATCAAGAGTAAATATTTTTGCAAATTCTAAAGAATCAAATGATATGATTTTGGAAAATGTAAACAATGTAAACCCAACTGGATTGTTAAATAATTCAAGTCTTGATTTTAAAAAACTTCCAGAAATAGAAAATGCAAATTTTGAAATAAATTTTTTGAATAAAGAAAATTTTTCTGGAACTATAGAAATAGTAAAAATATCAAAAACCTCTTGAGAAAAGGAAACTAAAAAAATAGATTTTCAAAATAGTTCAGCTCTAATACAAAATCTTGATTTTAAAAATAATTATTATCAATTATTTTTGAATGTTGCTTCTGGATTTGAAACAAAAGATTTACTTTATAAAATTTCTGAAAACTCTTGAGCTTATATAAATCCAATAAGAGATGATTTGGATTGAATAGAAATTTATCAAAATATTGTTTTTAATTATGCTTGAAGAGATATTTTAAAATGACAAAATTTTTCAATACCAAAATAAAAAATCTTTAAAATTTTTAAAGATTTTTTTCTTTACAAAAAGAAAATTTTATATAAAATAAAGAAACTTTTATATTTTATAAGAAACTTTTAAAAAATGGATTATCCCAGTATATTTCTTTTTGTAGTTTTATTTTTACTTTCTTGATTTTTTTCTGGAAGTGAGATAGCCCTTATCAGCTTACCAAAGCATAAAATAGATTTTTTTGTAAAAAATAAAAAAGTCTGATCAAAGTCTCTAAAATCAGTTAGAGAAAATACAGATAGACTTTTGATTCTTATTTTGATTTGAAATAATCTTGTAAATACTTATACTGCAGCTCTTGCTACACAAATAGCTATGAGTTCAGCTTCAAAGATGTGAATACCAGAAGCACAGGCAGTTGTTATTTCTACAGCTTTGGTTACAATTTTTTTACTTTTATTTTGAGAAATTATTCCTAAAAGTATAGCTTCAAAAAATACTGCTATAATGGCACTTTTAGTTGCTCCAGTTTATAATTTTTTGATGATTGTGCTTTATCCACTTATAGTTTTTATAGAAATAATTATAAAAATATTTTCAGGTAAGAAAAAAGCTGAAACTATTACTTGAGAAGAAATACAAAGTTTTCTTGATATGTGAAGAGCAAATTGATGAATTGATGAAGATGAACATGAAAAACTTAAATCAATTTTCGAGTTTTCAGATACAATAGTAGAGGAAATAATGACTCCAAGAGTAAAAATTGAGGCAATTCCAAATACTTTTACTATAAAACAAGCTGTTGATTTTTATTTACTTCATACTCATACAAGAATTCCAATTTATAATTGAACAATTGATAAAATAGATTATTTTATTTCATCTCGTGATTTAATTAGAGAATTTTCAAATGGAAACTGAGATAAAAAAATTTCTAATTTAAAAATGAGAAAAGTTTTAAAAGTTCCATTAAATCAACCAATTTCAAAGTTATTAAATATTTTTCAAAATACAAACAAAAGTTTTGCGATAATTATGGATCAATATGGTTGAGTTGCTTGACTTGTAAGTTTGGAGGATATTGTAGAGCAAGTTTTTGGTGAAATTAGAGATGAATCTGATAAAGAGTCAGAAGAATTTTTAAAAACTGAAGATTGAAAAATTATTTGTGATAGTCTAGTTTTGATGCAAGATTTACTTGATGAGTTTGAGCTTGATTTAGAGGCAATTTGACTTGATGAAAAAGAATTTAACTGAGAAACAGTTAGTTACATTATCACAGATGTTTTAGAAAATTTTCCAACAGTTTGACAAGAAATAAAATTTGTTTTAAATTCTGAAAATAAAGAGGATTCTACAGAAGAGCTTATTTTAAAAGTTTTAGAAACAGAAGAAGCAAAAATTTGAAAAATTGAAGCTAGAATTGAAATTTTAGAAACAGAAGAAGAAAAAAAAGATTAGGATAATTCTAATCTTTTTTTATTAGTTTTTTAGAAATTTTTTTTCTTAAATCATCGTTGTGAAATTTTAATAAGTTATCATTTATTATAACTCAAAAAGGTTTTCAAATCCTTTCAAAATGTCTTAAAGTTTTAGCAAGAAAAATTTTTTTGAAAAGTTTATCCAGAAAAATAATAAAAAAATTTTCTTTTTTGTTTGTTGTATTTTTTCTAAATTTTATAAATTTTTTGTTTTCTTCTAAAATATCAAAATAATTGCTAAAATCTGCCCAAGAAGAGTTTTGTTCTAAAAAAAATTTATAAGTTTCATCAAAATCTAAAATTGGTTTAAAATAAACAATCCGATAGAAAAGGTAAATATCATTTTCTATTTTAAAATTTTTAAAATTCATTCAATCCAAAGTTGAAAAAAAACTTAAACAAAATCTTCAAGCATGATTTTTTGCTGTTTTTCTAACTCAAAAAATTTGAAAAAATAAAGTTATCATTATTCTTACAAACCATAAAGAATTTTTACTTGTTACAATAAAAAGGTCAATATCGGAAGATTTTTTTGCACTTTTCATTGCTAAACTATTTCATA
>CAUQKR010000021.1:0-15885 GCA_963518665.1 uncultured Candidatus Altimarinota bacterium
TTAATATTTTTTTAATTAAAAATATTTATTTGTCAAGTAAAAAAAATTTTTTTATTTGATTTTTTTTATATAAAAATTAAAATTACATTTAACTTTTTTAACTTAATAATTATTATTAAAATATGAAAACATTGATTTTTAAGCCAAAACTCGGGGGGGGGGGTAAATTTTTGTTTATCAAAAAATAAATATGCATTTACTTTAGTTGAGCTGATAATAGTAGTAACAATTTTGGCTATTTTGGCTACAACTGCTTTTTTGACACTTTGAAATTATGCAGGTCAAGCAAGGGATACTACAAGGGTTAGTGATTTAAAAAATATTGAAAAGTCAATAATATTATATCAATTAAAATATTGAAATTTTCCAAAAGCTTCATCTAAAAATACTTTTTGACAAGAACAGTTTGCTTTAGAAATAAAATTAAATAAGCTTCCACTTGATCCATCTACAAATTTAGAATATTTATATAAATTATCAGAAGATGGAAAAATTTATCATTTAGAGGCAACTTTGGAAAATGGAAAAAAATTTATTTTGACAAATGAAATGGCTGTAGTTGAAAAACAACCAGCTCCAAAAGATTCTATTGCAGCTATAAAAGATATAAAACAATCAAATGATGTTTCTGCAACGCAAAATTTTTTGGAATATGATTCAAAGAACCGTATTTCTAGAATAGATATCAGAGATAATAGAAGTTTAAGTGATTGAGTTTATTATAAACAATTAAAAATAAAATTTTCAAAAGAGTTAATTGATCAAATAGATACAATAAAAGTAAAAAATTTTGCTGTTGATGATTGGTGAGAGATGAAAGTAAACAATGTTTCAGTTGTTTCTGCTCCATTTCCTTGGATAAAAAATTTAGTTTTTTGTACTCTTGATAATAAAAATGTTATCACAAGTTTAAAATCAGAGGTTTTACAAATAGATGATCCATATGATATCATTGATGATAGAGAGTTAAATTCTTATACAGATGTTTGAAATACTAGAGATTTTTATAAAAAATATAAAATTTCTAAAAATAATAATTGTACTGACTCAACAGAATACCGGTTAGAACAGATGTGAACTTGGTATCTAGAAGATTGAATGAATATAACAAATGGTGAAAATAGAATAAATACTCCATACATTTGAGTATGGGAACAATGAAGATTTGATTTTAATGATTATGTTTATACTGCTACAGATTTTAAAAACCTTTTGAAACCTTGATATAATCTTTTTGATTTGACAGCCTTTGTTGGTTGAAGTTGAAATATTTCTTCAAGTATAGAGATAACTTACAAAAATTAAAAAAATTAAATATAATTATTATTAATATGAAAACATTGATTTTAAAACAAAATATGGGATTAAATTATTATTTATGAAATAACAAGAAATGATTTACACTTGTGGAATTAATAATAGTAGTAACAATTTTGGCTATTTTAGCAACAATTGCTTTTTTGACTCTTTGAAAATATCCACTTCAAGCAAGGGATACTTTGAGAATTAGTGATTTAAAAAGTATTGAAAAAAGTTTAGAAATTTACAAAGTAAAAACTTGAGAATTACCTGAACCTGATTCAATAGATTGACAAAAAGTTTTTTGAGAATGAGTTTTTGCAAAAGTTTGAAACTTAAATACTCTTCCTAAAGACCCAATTACAGGTAAATATTATTTATATAATTATAATAAAAAAACGAAAACTTATTTGCTTCAATCAAAGCTTGAAAGATGAGAAAATTATTTTTTAACTGATTGAAAACTTAAAGATTTTCAAAAAGCAAAAATTCCTTTAAATAAAGATGGAACCTGCCCAGAAAATTATTTAAAAGCAGGGAATATTTGTAGAAAAATCTGAGAAATGTATCTTATTTATAAGTGAATAAATAATTGAGATAAGATAATACTTCATTTTTGATGATTTAATTTTGTAAATATAGATTGGGGAGATAATTGAGTAAATAATTGTCCTACAAGCTGAAAATGAGAAAATATGAGTTGTGTTTATACAGATGCTTCAAAATCTGATTATAAAATAGTTGTAAAATGATATGCTGATGCTTTTTATTGAAGATGGAAAGGTTGATCAAATATTCAAAAATTATATGAATTAAGTGATTTCTCAGATCTTGGAATTACAAATCTTGAAACAGCATTTATTGATGCTATAAATTTTAATCAAAATATAAACGATTTTGATATGTCAGAGGTTGAAAATATTTCATATATGTTTGAAAGAGCCAGAAAATTTAATCAGCCAATTGATAAATGGGATTTATCAAATGTTAGAGATGTAATATGGATGTTTGTTTGAGCAGATTCTTTTAGGCAAGATTTATCAAATTTTAACCCTTGAAAAGTTAATACAAAGAATTTCTGTTTACCTTGATTTTTTTTACCAAATTGATTTCCAGAAAAATATAAACCAAAAGTTTGTAAAACTAATGATTGAAATTAAAAAAATCAAGTTTTTTATTAAAAAAAACTTGATTTTTTTAAAAAAGGTATATAATAAGCCTTATACTAAAAGCATTTGAGTGGAAGACAACCACAAGCTGAGGGAAGAAAAGAAAAAATCTTAGTAGAACCCTACAGAGTCGCAAATCTCTGTCAGAAAAATAAAAAATTAAGTATAGCTTTAGGTGGCACCTTTTTGAAAATAAATTCAAAACCGAAAGCACGAAGATATTTGAAAAATTTTAAATATTTTTGTGCTTTTTTTATTTTTTTATGAGAAAAATGCAAAAATCAAGAACAATTACAATTTTTTTGATTGATTGAAATCCAACTTGATTTAGAAAAATTTATCTAAATAATCGTTTAACTTTGGGATTTTTCATTTCAAGAAAAGATTTAGATAAAGCTAAAAATAGGGATGAATTTACTAGAAGTTGAGTTTATTTTCTACTTTGAAAAGATGAAGAAGATAAAAATCTTGTTTATATTTGACAAACTTGGAATTTGCTTGAAAGGGTAAAACAACACCATAATGATATAAAAAAAGATTTTTGGAATTCTGCTATTATTTTTACAACAGATAATTGAAGTTGGAATGAATCTGATTTAAATTTTTTAGAAAAAAATTTGATAGAAGATGCTAAAAAATTATGAAATTATATTATAAAAAACTCTCAATCTTGAAATACTTGACTTATAAAAGAGGAAAGAATGCCAGATTTAGAAGAAAATATTGATGATATAAAAATTCTTATTTCATCTCTTTGATTTTCTATTTTTAAAGAAAAAACTTCTAAAGAAGATAAAAAAGAAAAATATTTTTGTCAAAGAAATTGAAATAGTGGTGTTTGATATTATACTAAAGAATGATTTTTAGTTTTGAAATGAAGTGTTTGAAGTTTTGAAATTAAAGAATATGCACTTTCAGCTTTAAAAAATATCCAACAAAAATTATTTTTAGAAAATATTTTAAAACAAGAAAATGAAAAAATAATTTTTTTACAAGATTATCTTTTTTCGTCTCCATCAACAGCTTCTTCTATAATTATTTGAAATAAGTCAAATGGTTGGATTGATTGGAAAACTGAGAATTGAAAAACTCTTCATGAAATAGAAAGAAAAAATAAAAATATTTAAAAAATTTTAATTTTTAACAAAAAAAGTTATGCATAGAACACATACTTGTAATGATTTAAATAAAAATCATATTTGACAAGAAGTTACTCTTTCTGGTTGGGTTAGCAATAGAAGAGATCATGGTTGAATTATTTTTATAGATTTGAGAGATAGATATGGAAAAACTCAAATTGTTTTTGACCCAGAAAATAAAGAAGCTTGGGAAACAGCTGATTCTTTTAGAAGTGAATTTGTTATAAAAGCTACTTGAACAGTTAGAAACAGACCAGAAGGACAAAATAACCCAAATATGGCAACTGGTGAAATCGAAGTAGTTATTTCAAAAGTTGAACTTTTGGCAAAATCAAAAACTATTCCTTTTGAAATCGATTGACATGGAGAACTTGCAAATGAGGAAATCAGATATAAACATAGATATATAGATTTGAGAAGACCGGCAGCACTAGAAAATGTAAAATTTAGAAGTAAATTTATAACTTATACTAGAAACTGGTTTACAGAACATGATTTTTTAGATGTTCAAACTCCAATTTTTACTGTTTCATCTCCAGAATGAGCTAGAGATTTCTTGATTCCTTCTAGACTTCATCCAGGAAAATTTTATGCACTTCCACAAGCTCCTCAACAATATAAACAA
The DNA here is from genome assembly GCA_963518665.1 of uncultured Candidatus Altimarinota bacterium. Taxonomy (GTDB): domain Bacteria; phylum Patescibacteriota; class Gracilibacteria; order BD1-5; family UBA6164; genus GN02-872. Next base: position 4,233 of record CAUQKR010000021.1, read on the forward strand.
CTTTTGATGGTTGGTTGAATAGATAAATATTTCCAAATTGCACCTTGTTTCAGAGATGAAGATCCAAGAGCAGATAGACATGCTTGTGAATTTTATCAAATCGACTGTGAAATGAGTTTTGTAGAACAACAAGATATTTTTCATGTTGTAGAAAGTTATATTTTTGATGTAGTAAAAGCACTTTCTCATAAAACAATTATGGAAAATAAATTTTTCTCTATGAGTTATACTGAAGCAATGGAAACTTATGGTTCAGATAAACCAGATTTGAGATATGAAATGAAATTGGTTGATGTTTTAGATATTTTTGCAAAATCTACAAATGAAATTTTTTCTTCTATAGCTTCTGATCCAAAAAATAACAGAATAAAAGCTATAAAAGTTGTAAATTGAGACAATATATTTTCAAAAACTCAAATGAAAAATTTTGAAAATTTTGTAAGACAATACGGAGCAAAAGGACTTTGATATTTTCAAATGCAAGAAGATGGATTAAAAGGGCCACTAAATAAATTTTTTACTCCAGAAGATTTACAAGAAATAATCGATAGAGTTGAATTAAAAGTTTGAGATGTAGTATTTTTCTGAGCTTGAGAAAAAGATACAGTTCTATCTTATATGTGAAAATTTAGAATTCATTTAGCAAATTTACTTGAAGAATTAGTTTGAAATTTTATTCCAAAAGATGTTTTAGCTCTTTCTTGGATTACAGATTTTCCATTTTTTGAAGAAAGTGAAATAAATGGAAAAATTGATTTTGGACACAATCCATTTTCAATGCCAAAAGGTTGAATTTCTGCTTTTGATAATCCAAATAAACTTGAAGTTATGTCAGTTCAATATGATTTAGCTTGTAATGGTTTTGAAATACTTTCTGGTTCAATTAGAAATCATGATGTAGAAGCTTTAGTTAAAGCTTTTGAAATGGTTGGAAGAAGTGAAGAAGAAGTAAAAGAAAAATTTGGTGCTATGTATGAAGCATTCCAATACTGAGTTCCACCACATGGAGGTTTTGCAATCGGTATGGATAGATTTATGATGATTTTAAAAGATGAAGAAAACATCAGAGAAGTTTATGCATTCCCAAAATCAGGAAAAGCTCAAGATATGATGATGAATGCTCCTGCAAATATCGACAAAGAACAACTTGATGAACTTCATATTGAGGTAAAAAAAGAAGATGAATAAAAATAAAAAATCTTTTCAATTTTTGAAAAGATTTTTTATTAAAAATTTGCAAAAAATAATTTTTTAAATATAATTTAAAAACCTTAATTTTGAAGTTCTTAATTAAAAAGGAGGATAAAATGAAAGATCACGGTAAGGAATAAAATTTATTCTAGAGATTTTTAGATAGTGACCTTGTAATTTTAAAGACTATCATTAGATAGTCTTTTATTTTTTAAAAAATTTTGATTTTTAAAAGTTTTTTTTTATAATCTAGCAAAATATTTTTAAACTTTTTAGATTATGCTTAGAGAATTAAATATTTGAAAAAACCTTAAATGGATTGATGCAGTTGATTTAAATAAAGATGAAATTATAAGAATTTTGGAACCTTATGAAGTTCATGAACTTGATATCGAAGCTAGTCTTGAAGGTAATCAAAAAGCTAGAATTGATGTTTATGATGATTATTCTTTTCTTGTTTTTCATTTCCCGAAATACAATCCAATAAGAAAAATTTATGAATTAAATGAATATAATATTTTTCTTGGAAAAAATTTTTTGATAACTTTTAGGGATTTTCACTGATGAAATGTTGATAGAATTTTTGATTATTATAATAATCAAGCAAATTTAGAAGAATTAAGAGAAGAAGACGATGAAATAAAAATTACAACTTGATATATTTTGTATGAAATTATTCAAAATATGTTTGAGAAAATGTTTAAAGTTACAAGACTTAATAATAAAGATATAAAAAATCTTGAACAAAAAGTTTTTGAAAGTGATGATTATAATCTTGTTAGAGATATAATGATAAAAAAAAGAAATATTATTTTTATAAAAAATATGTTTAAACCTCAAGTTATACTTTTTAAGCAACTAGAATATACAATAAATAAAATGTATGAGTGAGAAATGGAAGTGTATTTTGAGGACTTGGAAGATAAACTTGATCAAATTCTTTCAGAAATAAATATTTTGCAAGAATATATTGACTCTATAGAAGACTCTTTTAAAACTATGCTAGATATAAAGACAAACTCTATAATCAAGCTTTTGACCATATTTTCTGCTTTTATGTTACCTTTGACTTTGGTTACAAGCTTTTATGGAATGAATATAGAGCTACCATTTCAAAAAGAACCACTTTTTGTTTATTTCTTGTTAATAATCTGAATGGTTTGAATGGTTTCAACATATTTTATTTTGAAAAAAAGATGAAGATTTTAAAAAAAATAATTCTAGAAATAGAATTATTTTTTTGTGATAAATTTTTGATTATACATTTTTTATATAATTTTTTATATTCTCTGTTAAAATATGAATTGTAATCTAAAAAAATCTTATAAAATAGAATAAAAAAATTTTAAACTTGAAATTTTTTAAAAAACTTGTAAAATATAGGAAATTTTAAAATATAAAAAAATATAAAAAATGCTTTGAAAGGTAACGATTATCTGAAGACCAAATGTTTGAAAATCAAGTTTTTTCAATATGTATGTTTGACATAAAATAGCAATCGTACATGATGAAGAGGGGACAACTAGAGATATTTCAGAGTTTGAATACAGAGATAGAGATTTTGATTTGACTTATATTTTGTCTGATTCTGGATGACTTGATTTAAAAGAAAAAACAGATGAAATAACAAAAGATATAGCAGAAAGAACAGAGAGAGCTATAAAAGAAAGTGATTTACTTATTTGGCTTGTAGAATATGATAGAATTACAGAGCTTGATGAAGAAGTTTTAAAAATTTTAAGACAATTAAAAGCTGAAAATTATATCATCGTAGCAAATAAAGCTGATAATGAAAATATGAGAATGGAAGCTTTTTCAAATGTTTGGTTTGGAAAACCCTTAGAATTTTTTACAGCTTCAGTTCTACATAATAACTGAATAAGAGAAATAAAAAAATTTGTTGCAAATTATTTAGAAAAAAAATGATTGAACTATAAAGAAGAGGAAGTTGATGATTCTTATGTAAAACTTGCAATGGTTTGAAGACCAAATGTTTGAAAATCAAGCTTGATAAATGCTATAACTTGAGAAAATAGAGTTATGGTAAAAGATATGTCTTGAACTACAAGAGATTCTATCGATACAAAATTTAAATTTGATGAAACAAATTTTGTTTTGATTGATACTGCTTGAATTAGAAGATTATCAAAAGTTTGAGTTAGAAATGTAGAAGATTGGTCAATAATGAGAACAGAAAGAGCAATTAAAAGAGCTGATGTTATAGCTGTTGTTATTGATTGATTTGATGGAATTGTTCAACAAGATTTATCAATTATTTCAAATGTTTTGGAAGAAAATAAATGACTTGTTATTGTTGTAAACAAATGGGATAAAGTTTTGGCAAAACCTGGTGTAGATAAAGATAAAATGATGAATAGATATATAGAATATTTAAAATCAAAAATTGAATTTTTACCTTGGGTTTCAGTAGTTTTTACTTCTGCACTTGACAAAAGAAGAGTTGATGAAATTCTTGATAATGCAAGAAATATAAAAGAAGAAAGATTTAAAAGAGTTAAAACTTCTATTATAAATAATTTCTTAGAACAAGTTATTTTAAAACATCCACCAACTTGAAATAAAAAATCTCATAATCCAAAAATTTATTATGGTTCTCAAGTTGATGTAAATCCACCAAAATTTGTTTTTACAGTAAATAATCCTGATCATTTTCACTTCTCATACAAAAGATATCTAGAAAATAGAATAAGAGATAATTTCTGATTTTTTGGAACTCCAATTATTTTGGAATACAGATGAAGATGAAAATATAAAGATAAAGTAAAATAAAAAAAATCCTAAATTTTTAGGATTTTTTTATTTTAAAATCAAATTTTTTGTTTTGATCATTCTTTTGATTTTTTTAATCTCTCAATTGCAGCAAAAAAATCATTTTCATTTATTTCATTTATTTTTTCTCAAGATATTTCAGCCAAGGCTTTTTCTTCTACTACACTTCTTACTATTTCTTGAACATCAGCTCAATTTAGTCAAACAGTTTTTTTAGCTATTTCTTGCATTCAATTTAATTTTAATTTTTCTTTAAATTTTTTTGATTTTTGAGATATTTTTCAAATATGAATTTCAAAAATTTGTTCCAATCATTTTCCATCTGGTAAATTAACTTTTACTTTTGTAGTCATTCTTCAGCTACGAACAACAGCTGGATCAATATTGTCAATCAAGTTTGTAGTTCAGATAAAAATTACATCTTTTATGCTATCAAGTCCAGACATTTCAGTTAAAAATGTATTTACGATTTTTGTATCTTCTTGAGATTGATTTCACCCTCATCTTTTTGGGAAAAGAGCATCCATTTCATCTAAAATAACAATAATTTTTTTGTTTGTCAGAGATTTTTTATATTTTATAAAAGAAAATAATTTTTTTACATTTCATGCTCATTCATTTATGTAAGCACTTGAAGCAATATCTACAAGTTTTATGTTATAAATTTCCGCATCAAGTTCTGAGGCAATAGCTTTTGCTAAAAGTGTTTTTCAAGTTCAACTTGGTCATTCAAAAACTATACCTGAAGTTGTTTCTGCTCACCAAGAAAGCATTATATCTTTGTGAGCAATTGCTTTTATTATTTTATCAACTTCTTTTTTGGCTTTTTCTTGTCAACCTATATCTTTTAAAGTTGTTTTTTCACTTATTTTTACTTTATAATTTTTTTCAAATTTTTCTGCATCACTTTGTGAAATTCAATATTTTTCAAATTCACTTTCAGTTTCCTCAACTTTTTCTAAAATATAACCAGAATCATAATTTAAAAATCTTTTTTTGTGTTCTATTCCAGATTTATTTGCCAAATTATTTATCAATTTTTTTGCTGCTTCAAAAGTTGCATCTAAAATTTTTTTTAATTCTTTTTCTTCTAAAGAATCAGTAAATTTTTTCCCAATTCAGATTTCTAAAACTTGATAATTTGCCTTAATTTTAGAAAAATAACTATCATCATCAAATTTTTTACTTATATCTACACATACATTAAATCATTTTATTTTTTCTTTAAAATATTTATGACTTCATTTTCCAGATAAAAGCTCATCCAAAGCTTCGTTAAATTTATTCATAGAAATTCATTTTACTTCAGAATTTCTTCAAATTTTTGCTTTCTCTTCTATTCTGACAGGAATTTCTATATAAAAATTTCAATCAGTACATTCTATACTTCAAATTCCAAAAATTCCATCTAATTTTAAAGTTTGAGTATAAATATTTCAAGTAAAAATAAATTGGTCATAAATATCTGAAATATCTTGGTAAGCAATATTAAAAAATCAATTCTTATTTATTCTTTCCAGAGTTTTAGTAGCTTTTCCATTTACTCTTTTTATTATTTCATCAAGTTCTCAAAAAAAGGCTTCTTTTCATTTTTCTTCATTGTATTCTGGGAGTAAAATTTTATCAACCAAAAGTTGATATAAAAATTTTGTTATTGATACACTTTTATCAATATATTCTTCAGAAAAACCTTGTAGATGTAATTTTAAATAAATTTCACTTAAATCTTTTTGACTTAACTCTTTGTCAGTAATATAATAGGAAATATATTCTTTTAGAATATTTTCTGGATAATTTTTTAAATTTTCTTTATTTTCATTTCTTATATAATTTCAAATATTTTCTCTATCTACTCAAATTCCTTTCAATTGTTGGTATCTATTACTCATAATTTAAGATTTATTTATAAAAATTTTCAAAAATTATTATAAATAAAAAAAAATAAAAGTCAATATTGATTTATTTAAAAAAGATATTATAATAAAAAAATAATTTTTAACTATACAAAATATGCAATATAATGAAGTTATGGAGAAAATTTTGTGAGAACTTGATATTTTTGATAAAAATTCCCCAGATTATGAAATTTGTTTTAATTTTTATGAAAAATTAAGAGAAGAATATATTTCTTTTTTTTGAAAAAAATATAATAAAAAAGATATAGAAAATTTTCAAAAGGAATTTATTAATAGATTAAAAGTTGATGATTTTTCTCCAAATAATAAAAAATCTTTAGAAAAATTAATTTTAAAATATTCTGAAGAATTAGAAAAAAATCATAAAAAAATGTTTTATGATTCTATTTCAAATTTTTGTAATTGAGTTTGAAGTATTTTAGATTTTTGAAGAAATATTTGAAAATAAATTTTAACTAATAAAAAAATATGAATTTTAAAAAAGATTTTCCGATTTTTAAGAATAATCCTTGATTAGTTTTTCTTGATTCAACAGCAAGTAGTCAAAAACCAGCTTATGTTATTGATGGAATGAAAGATTTTTTGGAGCATTCTTATGCAAATATTCACAGATGAGCTTATGATATTTCAATTGAAGCTGAAAAATTGTATGATGATTCAAAAAAAATTGTTGCAAAATATTTAAATGCAGATGATTTTAGGGAAGTTATTTATACTTTCAATACAACTTATGCTTCAAATATGCTTACTTTGACTCTGAAAAAGAATAATTTTTTGAAAAAATGAGATAAAGTTTTGCTTTCTATTACAGAACATCATGCAAATCTTGTTCCTTGGCTTATTTTAAAAGATGAAATTTGAATTGAAGTTGATTTTGTAAATGTAACTGAAAATTTTGATTTAGATTTTGAAGATTTTGAAAAAAAATACGATGAAAAAGTAAAAGTTATTTCTATGACTCAAGTTTCAAATGTAACTTGACAAATTTTTGATTTGGAAAGAGTTTGAAAAGCAAAAAGGGAAGACACAATTTTTGTTGTTGATGCTAGTCAAAGTATTCCTCATTTTGCAGTTGATATAAAAAAATTGAATTGTGATTTTTTGTTTTTTACTTGACACAAAGTTTTTGCAGATAGTTGAATTTGAGTTTTATGGTGAAAAAGAGAATTTTTAGAAAAATTTTCTCCAGCTATTTCTTGAGGATGAGCTATTTGAGAAGTGACTTGTTCTTCTTATAGTGATGCAAAAATTCCAAATAAATTTGAACCAGGAACTCCAAATATGACTTGAGCAGTTTCACTTTTGAGAGCTTTTGAATATATCGAAAAAATTTGATGATTCGAAAAAATTCATGAAGTTGAAGCCAAGTTAAACAAATATTTTTTGGAAAGATTACCAGAGTTGACAAATGTAAAACTTATCTGAAGCAAAAAATCTGAAAATAGAGCTTGAGTTTTTTCACTTGTCTTTGATGGAATTCATTCTCATGATGTTGCTGAAATTTTAGCTCAAAATAATATTGCAGTAAGATCTGGAAAACACTGTGCTCACCCTTTTTATAATTTGATTTGACATGGAAATTCTGTAAGAGTGAGTTTTTATCTTTATAATGATAAAGAAGATATTGATAAATTTTTTGAAGTTGCAAAAACTATAAAATAAAAAAGATTTACTAAAAGTAAATCTTTTTTATTTTTCTTCTTTTGAGTAAATATTTTCTAGAGAAAAATCTTTTGAAATATCAGCTCAAATATATTTTGTATAAAATATAGAAACTCAAACAAAAAGTAATCATAAAATAATTAATATAATTGTTCAAGTTATAGCATCTCCAGAATTAAATAAAGCTATATAAATTATATTTACAAAAACTAAACTTATTAAATACAATCAAATTGTTCTAAACATAGCTTTTTTCTTTGAAACACCAATTATTATCAGTAAACTTCAGATAATTCACCAAAGTGCTGCAAATGAAAAAATACTTGAAGTTGCTTTGTGAACAATGATAGAAAGTAAAATAAACATAAAAATATAATAACTTGTGTTTATTTTTATTCTAAAATCATCTTTTGTAAATTGATAATAAAAAGTTGTTATAAAAAATAAAATTAGATAAAAAATTGTAGTATTTATTCACTCTTCAATTGTTACAAAAATTTGATTTATTCCTAAAACTATAAAAGATATTAAGTAAAAGTATTTAAAAGCATTTTTTTGCAAAAAACTATAAAAAATTCAAGCCAAAGATAAAACAAAGATTGTAAAATATTCTCCATATGGATAAATGTTATTTTTAGCTAAAGTTAGCAAAATTACAAAATTTATAGAATGCAAGAAATATCAAAAATTGCTTTTTTCTTTTTTAAATAAATATTCTTTCAAAAATAAATTTACAAAAATAAACAAAGCAAAAATTATGAAATAATCATTTATAATCGCTCTATCAAACAAGCTCAAATATCAAATAAAAGTTAATTTCAGAAATCAAATAAATGAAATAAAATTTGCAAGTAAAAGTAATTTTTTTTCTTCAGAAAATTTGTATAAAACTCAAAGTAAACTTGCGAAAATAAATAAAATTGTTACACTTATTATTCCTCAGCTAAGGTTACCTAAAAGTATGATAAAACTTAAGCTTGCAAAAGCTAAAAATAAAGAGAAAAATGTAAAAAATAAATTTTTATTTTCACTTTTTTTATAATCTTCTATAGAATAAATTTCAGTTACTAAAATACCAGAAACAAAGTATGAAATAGCATAAACAAGTATAAAAATTCCAGAATCAGTTTTATTTTCTACAAAAAAATAAGAACTAAAAACTAAAAATAAACTTGAAATAATAACTGAATAATTTAGACTTATTTTATTGTGAATATTTTTAAAATTTTTGAAAATAAAACTTGAAAAAACAGTCAAAACTACTAAAAATATAGAAAAAATAAAAGTAAAAATATTTATTTTTCAATCACTCCATAAAATTATATTAAAATTATTTAAGTTTGAAAATAATAAAATTAAAAGAGTTGTCCCAACTGAAAGGAAAATTAGATTTTTTTCTTGATTTGCTTTAAAAATAATAAATAATCAGATAATTATGCTATAAATAAAGCAAACAATAAAACTCAAATTTGTGATTTCTGTAAAAGTAAAACTTTGTAAAAATATTGGTAAAATAATAATTGAGTTTATAAAAATATTACTTTTCCAGTTTCTTAAGCTAAAAATTTTTGAAGTTTTTACATTTAGAAAAATGAAACTTGTGATTATAGAAAAAGTTATTTTTGTTAAAAATCACATTTCATCAGAGTTTGGAGCAACTAAAAAAAGTAAATTTCAAAAAATAAAACTAAGTAAAATTATTCATCTTGATTCGATTTTTTCTCATACAAAAATTGCAGAAATTGTTAAAATCAAGCCATAAACAAGCAAAGTATAAGGTTCACTTGAGCTTGCTCATAAAATCAATGGGTTTATGTAAGCAAAGCTAAAAGAAAAATAAAGTAAAGTTTTGTTTTCATATTTTATTGCTGTTAAAATTCAAATTACAGAATTTAGAATCAATCATAAAAATGTTAAAATTATACTTATATTTTCATCAGCTCATTTAAAAAGTATATATCTTCATGCTAAAATTACTAAAAAATTTATAGAAATTCAGATTCATAAAAGGATTCTTGATTCTCAAATAAATCATTTTTTATCAAGAAAAAATCAAATAGAAAATATAGAAAATCATATTGTAAATCATAAAATAATTTTTACTAAGTCATCTATTTTATCCCACAAAAATGCAACTAGAAAAAATACTCAAACAAAAATAATTATTGCTCAGATTTTTGCTAAAAGATTTTCTTTGAAAAAATTTGAAATTCATAAAGTTATGAAATTTTTTTCATTTTTTTCAGAATAAATACTATTTTTATTTAATTTAGTATTTTCTGTTTTTTCTTCAGGAATATTTTCTATTTTTTCAGTTTGAAAAATTTTAGTAGAAGTAATAAATTTTTCTCAAGTTTGTTTTTCATATATTTCTTCAGGAGTTATTTCTTCTTGCTTTTTTATTTCGATTTTTTCAGAAATATCATCCACATTTAGAAAAATATTTTTTATCAAAATTCAAATAACTAAACCAACAAAAAAAACTGCTAAATCTTGAGAGAAATTAGCAGTAATTCAAAATCATAAACCTAAACTTGCAACCCAAGCTAGGGAATTCAAAAAATTTTTCATATTATAAAAGTTAAAATTTTAAAAAATTTAATAAATAAATCTTTTAATTTTCAAAAAACCATTTTAAATCATAAGGATTTTTATCATCTTGTTTAAATTCTCATTTTATTTCTTTTAATAGTTTTTTTAAATTTTCTTCTTTTTTTAGATCTCTCTCTCTTTTTTGAGAGTCTGTATTATATCTATGTCAAAATAATAAATTTATCACAGAGTGTTTCCAATCAGGATCTTTTATTTTTATTTTTTTGATTGCTTCAAGTTCTTTTTTTATGTCATTTGATTTTTTTTCAAAATCATCTCTTCATAAATTATCCATATCAGCATCTTTTATTATTTTTTCATAAATATTTTTAGGATTTTTATATTCTGGATCTGTAGCCATTATAATTTCTACTATTTTATTTATTCTTTCTTCTGGATATCAAATAGATTTTAAATAATTTTTTGCAATAATTGCTCAAAACATTTCATTTTTATCATATCTTACAATAAATCAAGTATCATGAAAAAGTCCAGCTAAAGCCATCATTTCTATATCTTCTAATGGTAATTTTTCTTGTTCAGCCAAAAAAATTGATCTATGCATCACATCTATACTATGTTCATAAGAGTGATAATAGTGATGTTTTAATGGGCTTAAAAGCATATTTACATAATCTTTTGCATCTTTTATTATATTTTTTTGCATATCTTTTTTTATCAAAATATTTTAACTATATCATTGTATCATATAATTAAACTTAATGCAATTAAAATCATAAAAAATATAAAATGTATTATTGTTTCCATATTTTCAGAGAAAAATTTTTTTCAAAATATTTTACTAAAAATTGAATTTAAAATTATAAATAAAAATCTTCATCAATCCAAAGCTGGTATTGGTAAAAGATTAAAAACTCAGAGATTTATTGAAATTAAAGCTCAAATTATAAGTAAAAATAAAATTCAGCTAGAAAAAGTTTCACTTATAAAATTTACTATTCAAATTGGTCAACTCATTGAGTTTATAGCTTCTTGTCTCTCAGTTTTTGTTTCTGGAGTAAAAATTTTTTTTGCTAAGTCAGAGAGTGCTGAAAAAGCCAAAAGAACTTGATTTTTTGTTTCTAAAAATGCATATTTTGCAGAATCTAAAACTCAAAATTTGTACTCAAAATCTTTATTTATAGTTATATTTTCACTTATATAACTTCATATTTTTCAAGCTTCATCTATATTTATATAAATTTTTTCTTTACAGTTTTCTTTGTTTTTGCAACTTTTTGTTAGAATAATAGTTTTTCCTTTATTTTCTTTTATTTTTTTCATAAAAATTTCTGAAGAATTTATTTCTTCATCATTTATTTTTAGGATTATATCTCACTTTTGTATTCAGCTTTTTTCAGCTAAACTTCAGGAAACAGGAGAGAGAATTATTCCAGGTTTTTTTTCTAAAATTCACTTATTTATAGCTTGTTCTAGAGTTGGAATAAGTTTTAAGTCTAGGGAAGTTTTTATATGATTATTTATTCAAATTGGCTTTACTC
>CAUQKR010000022.1:0-15649 GCA_963518665.1 uncultured Candidatus Altimarinota bacterium
AGGTTCACCTACGGATACCTTGTTACGACTTAAGCCCAGTCAGTAGTCCTACCATGGGCCCCCATATTACCAGGGGGACTTCCGATATTACTACCTCCCATGCCTTGACGGGCGGTGAGTACAAGACCCAGGAACATATTCACCGTAACATATCTGATTTACGATTACTAGCAATTCCAACTTCATGGAGTCGAGTTGCAGACTCCAATCCGGACTGAGATGCATTTTAAAGATTGGTTCCATCTCGCGATTTCACTACTCTTTGTATACACCATTGTATCATGTGTGTAGCCCCAGACGTAAAAGCCATGCTGATTTGACGTCATCCACACCTTCCTCCCTGTTAACCAGGGCAGTCTTCTTAGACATAATAACTAAGAACATGGGTTGCGCTCGTTAACGGACTTAACCGAACACCTCAAGGCACGAGCTGACGACAACCATGCAGCACCTGTCTCTAAGCTCTCTTTCGAGCACTACTCTATCTCTAAAGTATTCTTAGGATGTCAAGTCTGGGTAAGGTTCCCCGTTTATTATCGAATTAAACCACGTGATCCACTGCTTGTGTGGGTCCCCGTCTATTCCTTTGAGTTTTAATCTTGCGACCGTACTCCTCAGGTGGACAACTTAACGCGTTAGCTACAGCACTGCGAGCTAGTCGCAACACTTAGTTGTCATCGTTTAGGGCGTGGACTACAAGGGTATCTAATCCTTTTCGCTCCCCACGCTTTCGTTTTTCAGCGTCAATACAGTTCCAGTAAGCTGCCTTCGCTTTTGGTGTTCCTCTAAGTATCTACGGATTGCACCCCTACACTTAGAATTCCGCTTACCTCTCCCTGATTCTAGATTACCAGTTTCAAATACAAACTCGGAGTTGAGCTCCGGTCTTTCATACCTGACTTAAAAATCAACCTACAAACCCTTTACACCCAGTGATTCCGGGTAACGCTTGAGACATATGTATTACCGCGGCTGCTGGCACATATTTAGCCGTCCCTTATTCCTAAAGTACTCTCATTATGCTCCTTCAGAAAAGAAGTTTACAACCGTTAGGCCTTCATCCTTCACGCGGTGTCGCTCCATCAGACTTTCGTCCATTGTGGAAGATTCCTCACTGCTGCCTCCCGTAGGAGTATGGACCGTGTCTCAGTTCCATTGTGACTGATCATCCTCTCAGACCAGTTATCCGTCATAGCCTTGGTAAGCCTTTACCTCACCAACTAGCTGATAGAACGCAGGCTCCTCCCCAAGCAATAAATTTTTACTCCAAAGAGACTATCCGGTATTAATCCAGGTTTCCCTAGGCTATCCCTGACTTGGGGGCAGATACCAACGTGTTACTCACCCGTTCGCCGCTCTCATAAATCAAAAGCAAGCTTTTGATTTACTCCCGCTCGACTTGCATGTGTTAGGCGCACCGCTAGCGTTCACCCTGAGCTAGGATCAAACTCTTTTAAACTTTATCTTTTTTGTTTTATTTTAGTTATTTCCTAGTTTCTCAGAATATTTGTTTTCTTCTAATATACTGTTTATTTTAATGAACTTTTTCTTTGTTACTTCTTTTTGAAGTGCCAGGATTGTATACATTTATTTCTTTTTGTCAAATCTTTTTTTGACTTTTTTCATAAATATTTTTCAATCTTTTAACACCCCCCCTCTTTCAAAGCTTCGTGATTCTATACATTTATTTCTTTTTGTCAAATCTTTTTTTGATTTTTTTGAAATATTGGTTTTTAAATCACTAAAAACGAATGGTGGGCCTGGTTGGAATTGAACCAACGACCAATCGGTTATGAGCCGACTGCTCTAACCCCTGAGCTACAGGCCCTTTGTTTTTACAATTTATATATTTTATTCTACAAAAGAATAATGGCGGAAAAGATGGGATTCGAACCCACGGAACCCAAAAGGATTCACTCCCTTAGCAGGGGAGCCCATTCGACCACTCTGGCACCTTTCCAGAATAAAAAAAATGGCGGAAAGACAGGGATTCGAACCCTGGGTACCGCAAGCGATACGACGGTTTTCAAGACCGTTGCCTTCAACCACTCAGCCATCTTTCCTTCTAATTTTTACATATATTTTTAATGAACTTCAATTATTAAAAAAAACTTATAAAAAGTTTTCAATAATAATATGGCTCCCCCGACTGGATTCGAACCAGTGACCAGGTGGTTAACAGCCACTTACTCTACCACTGAGCTACGGAGGAATATATAATGTTGTTTTTATTTAATTCTGTCTGGAACGATTGGAATTATATTTATTTGTTTAATTTTGTCAAAACTTTTTTTTATTTTTTTTCAAAAAACAAAGAAATCTTTATTTTAAAAGGAAAAATATTTTTATAAAAATAGAAATAAAATAAAAAAATGAGTAAAATTTTACTCATTTTTTTATTTTATATATCAAGATTTTTTACCTCTTTTGCTTTTGTTTGTATAAATTTTCTTCTTGGAGCAACATCATCTCACATAAGAACTTTAAAAATTTCATCTGCTTTTTGTGCATCTCAAATAGAAACTCTGTACATTTTTCTTACTTCTGGATCCATAGTTGTAGCCCAAAGTTCTTCAGGATTCATCTCTCAAAGACCTTTATACCTTTGAACACTTTCTCATGAAATTCATTCTTCATCTATAATTTTTTGTTTTTCTTCATCACTGTAAACATACCAAAATTTTTTTCATTTTGTAAGTCTATAAAGTGGTGGTTGAGCTATATAAATATGTCATCAAGTTATTAGTTCTTTTAAATATCTAAAAAAGAATGTCAAAAGAAGAGTTCTAATATGAGCACCATCAACATCGGCATCGGTCATTATTACAATTCTATGATATCTTAATTTTGAAATATCAAAACTTTCTCAAATAGAAGTACCAAATGCAATTATAAGATTTTTTATTTCTTGATTTGCAAAAATTTTATCAATTCTAGCTTGTTCTGTATTTAAAATTTTTCATCTCAAAGGAAGAATAGCCTGAAACTCTCTATTTCTTCACATTTTAGCAGATCATCCAGCAGAATCTCCCTCGACTAAATAAATCTCTGAAATACTTGGGTCTTTAGAAGAACAGTCAGCCAATTTTCCTGGAAGAGTCATTCATTCTAAAGCTCATTTTCTAATAACAGTATCTCTTGCAGCTCTTGCAGCTAATCTAGCTTTCGCAGCTAAAAATACCTTTTCAATTATTTTTTTTGCAGTAGTTGGATCTTCATCTAAAAATTCTAAAAATTTTTCTGAAAAAACAGTATCAACTGCTCATCTAGCTTCAGGAGTTCAAAGTTTATCTTTTGTTTGTCACTCAAATTGAGGATCAACAACTTTTACAGAAATAACTGCTGTTATTCATTCTATAACATCATCATTTGTAAGATTTTGATCTTTCTCTTTTAATAAACCTTTATCTCTAGCATATTTATTTATTGTTCTAGTTAAAGCAGTTCTAAAACCAGTTAAATGACTCCCCCCACCTGGAGTATGAATATTATTTACAAAGGAAATAATATTATCAGAATAATCTTTATTATATTGTAAAGAAATTTCTACCATTATATCTTTTGCTTCTTTTTCAATATAAAAAACTTCTCCTAAAACATCTTGTCATCTATTCAAAAAATTTACATAAGATTTTATTCAACCTTCAAAATAATATTTATATCTATCATCTGTTCTTTCATCTATTAAATATAGAGTTATTCACTTTGTTAAATAAGCTTGTTGTCTTAATCTATTTTTTATTGTTAAATAATCAAAAACTGTAGTTATTTTAAAAATAGTTTCATCTGGATAAAATTTTATAATTGTTCATCTTTTTGAAGTTTCTCAAATAACTTTTACATTTTCATCCGGAACTCATTTAGAATAAGATTGGTAAAAAATTTTTCAGTCTCTATGAACCCAAGCCTCCATTTTTGAAGACAAAGCATTTACTACAGAAGACCCAACTCAGTGTAAACCTCAAGAAACTTTATAACCACCTCAACCAAATTTTCAACCAGCATGCAAAACTGTCAAAATAGTTTCAAGTGTAGATTTTCAAGTTTTTGGGTGAATATCTGTAGGAATTCATCTACCATTATCTTCAACCATACAAGAACCATCTTTTCCAATAGTAACAGTAATAGTATCACAATATCAAGCCATAGCCTCATCGATAGAGTTGTCTACTATTTCCCAAACTAAATGATGTAATCATTTTTCATCTGTTGATCCAATATACATTCAAGGTCTTTTTCTAACTGGATCTAATCCCTCCAAAACCTGAATACTCTCAGCTCAATAATTTCAATTATCTGACATTTTATTATTTTTAGTAAATAAATTTTTTCTATTTTATCATAATTATTTTTTTGTAAAAATCAAGTTTAGAAGCCTTTTTAGACTGAAGATTTTTTAAAATTTCTAAAAAACTTTTTTTTTTGAAAAATTTCTATATTTTTTATTTTTATATATTTTAAAAAATATACTTGAAATTTTTTTAAAAGCTTAAAACTCATTTTTTTAATTTTTATTTTTTTAATTAAATGAATCACAATCAAGGTTTCAATTTTTTAAACCAAAATCCATAGTTTCAAAAAATATTTTTCAATAATAATAAAATAAAAATAAAGCTTGTTCTTGCTCTAAATAAAAAATATTTGTATTATTTAATTTTTTAAAAGCAAAATTTTTAGATTTTGTAAAAATAAAATCTACTTTTTCTTTCAAAAATTTTTCTTTTTGTTTTTCTTTTAAATCATCAATCAAAATAATTATTTTTTTATTTTTTGCAAGAAAAAAGCCCAATTTTTAATTGGGCTTAAAATATTTTTTTATTTCATTAAAAATTCTTTCATCAGTGAAATTTTTTGCTATTTCATCTTGTCAGTTTCTCAAATATTTTCTAAAACTTGTAGCAGAAAGCTCCATTTTTTGTCAATTATATTCTACAAAAGTTTCTTCTCTATCTATTTTTACATAATTTATTTTGTGAGCAAAAAATTCTTCATATTCTTTCAAAACATTAAAAGCTGAATCTTCATCACTTCCATAATAAAAATTTAATTCTTTTGCATCTGGAAAAGTCATAAAAATTTTTCTATAGATTTTCAAAATCCAAGCAAGATTACTTTGATCATCAACTATTTCAAAAATTTTTAGATTTTCTTCTTTAAAAATTTTTCTCAAAATATTTTTTCTTTGTTCAAAGTCAAGAGGATTTTTTTCTGGTTCTCTTTCCAATGGGCTTCAAAGAAACAAAATATTATTTACATTTTCAGAAATAGCTTTTTTTATAACCTCTAGATGACCTTTATGAGCTGGATTTAATCTACCGATATAAAGTCAAATAACTTCATTTTTATTTTCTATATTTTTCATAGGTTTATAAATTTTTTAATACTTTTTGGAAGTATATTTTTTTTTGATTTTTTTGCAAGAAAATTATTTTTAAATTAATCTTGATATATATATAGATATATATATATATATATAATTTAGGTATTTTATATATTAACTATATTATTATGTGAAAAATTGAAGTAGCAGATAGAATAAGGGATTTTATATTATTTTGTATAGTTGTATTTTTAATTGGGACTTTTTTCATTTATTTAAGTAATCATAAAGATATAGATGAGTATGAAGGTGATTTTAATCAAGATGATTATAATTTTGATTATGATTATTAATTTTATTAATATAATTGTAGATATTATTATTAATTTATTACTTTAATCTTTAACAAAAAAATAATGGAATTTATGGTTTTTATATATTTGGGAATATCGTTATTAAGCTCTATTTATTTTATTATATTAGAACATGAAAAATGGTATTATGCTTTAGGGTATTTTGCTTTAATTATGTGACTTTTGCAACTTATTCATTATATAATAGAAAATACTTATCATTTTTTTACATGAAGAGAAGTTCATGAAATGTATCCTGGTACTATGTGATTCTTAATAATTTCCACAGCCCTTCTTTATTTTAATTTATCAGATAAAACTAAAAATAATTCTTCTTATAGTGAAAATTCTTATGAAACAAAATATAATTATTCAGATTATAATAAAAGTACTAACAATTATAATAAAGAATATAATTTTATGATAAAATGAAATGTAAATTTTAAAACTTGAGAAAAAATTTATCATTTACCATGATGTAAAAATTATTCAGAAACTATAATAAACGAAAGTTATTGAGAAAAATATTTTAATACAGAAAAAGAAGCTTTAGAGGCTTGATTTAGAAAAGCTAAAAATTGTAATTTATAAATAAAAATATATATGTATAGTTTTTTAAAATACCTAATTTTCTGAAGTCCTTTCAAAATAAATTCTAGATGAGAGATCTTAGATTATAAATGAAGATCAGAAAATATAATAATACCTGAAGAAATATGATGAGTAAAAATAATATATATTTGAAATTGAGCTTTTTACAGAAAAGGTATTTCAAATATAATACTACCTAAAACTTTAAAAGAAATCTGAAGTTTTGCTTTTCGTGGTAATAATATAAAAAATTTATATTTACCTAAAAATATAAAAGTATGATATTGAGCTTTCATAAAAAAAGAAAATATAGAAAAATATTACAAACCTTATAATCTACCTTATAATATATAATTTTTATTATCGTGATTTTTCTAAAGAATTAAATAATAATGATAGAATAATACTTTCTAATTCTGATTATTCTGCTTTTAGTATTTGTTATTATAATAAAAATCATATTTATTATAATGATGAAGATTATTATAATTACTATAGAGATTATTTTAGTAAAAAACAGGATGCTTACTTAGACCTTCATTATTATTATGATAAAGAAAAAGAAGATGAATTAGATAAAAAATTCAAAGATCCTCCTTATGATTTTATAGATGATGACGGATGAAAATATATAAGAAAAAAATATATGCTCTGGAAGATGAAGTTGAAAATATATACTATAACTAAAAAACACACTTTTAAAGTGTGTTTTTTAAATATTTCATTTTCAAGCTGCTTCAAGTTTAGCTTGTCTATCAGCAATTGCTAAAGCTTCAACAATGTGTCAAAGTTTTCACATCATAATTTGTGGAATTCAAGAAAAATTTTGTCCGATTCTATGATCTGTAACTCTATCTTGAGGAAAATTATAAGTTCTAATTTTTTCACTTCTATCTCCTGAACCTATTTGAGCAAGTCTAGCTTCTCACAATTCTTTTGATCTTCTTTCTTCTTCATAAGCATAAAGTTTACTTCTCAAAATAGACCGAGCTTTTTCTCTATTTTTATGTTGACTTCTTCAATCTTGACAAAAAACCATAATTCCTGTTGGAATATGTTTCAATTGAACTGCAGAATCTGTTTTATTTACATGTTGTCAACCAGCTCAAGAAGATCTTGTAAATTTCATTTCTACATCTTCTTCTTTTATTTCTAAGTCGATTTCATCTACTTCTGGCATAATCGCAACTGTTATAGCTGAAGTATGGACTCTTCATTTACTTTCCGTAGCTGGAATTCTTTGAACTCTATGAGTTCCAGATTCATATTTAAATTTTGAATAAGCTCATTCTCATTTTACTTCAAAAATCATTTCTTTTATTCAACCTGCTTCTGCATCAGATTGCTCCGTGATTTCTACAGAAAAACCTTCACTTTCAGCAAATAAAATATAACTTTTTGCAAGTTCTGAAGCAAATAAAGCTGCTTCTTCTCATCAAGTTCCAGCTCTCACTTCAACAATAATATTTTTATCATCGTTTGGATCTTTTGGTAAAAGTTCGATTTTTAAATCTTCTTCTAAATTTGGAATTTCTTCTTCTAGATTTTTTATATCTTCTTTTAGAAGTTCTCTCATTTCTTCATCTTTTTCTATATCAAGCATTTGTTTATTTTCTTCCAAAGCTTCGTTTTTTTGTTTGTATTCTTTATAGATCTCAACAGCTTTTTCTATAGATTTTTTTCTACTAGAAACTTCTCTAATCTTTTTTTGATCTTTAAAAATTTCTGGATCAGCCATTTTTTTCTCTAGATTTTCAAATTCAATTACTAAATTATCTAAATTATATTTCATAAATTTTGTTAATTTTTAAAAATTTTTCTTAATTATAAAAAAAAAACTAAAAAAAGCAAGAATTTTATTTTCTTGCTTTTTAGTAAAAATTTTTCTTAATGTCATCAAGTTGAACCAAATCATCAATTTCTTTCAGAGAAATTTTCTTCCTCATTTTCTACAGTTTTATATTCTACAAAAACTCATTGAAAAACTTTTTGTCCTTTTTTTATAACCACATCTTCAGCAGTCATATTCCAAAAAATTCATTGAATATGTCATTCATTATCAGGATTATTATAATAATCTGCATCAACTATTCATACTCAATTTGCCATCAAAATCCCAACTTTTAATGGATTTCCACTTCTATTTGCAAGTTGTAAAAACATATTTTCTGGAATAAAAGCTTTTATATGAGTTGGAATAAAAGTCGGTTTTATAAATTCTCATTTTTGCAAAGCTTTAAATAAAGATGGAATAACAACATCTTCTGAAGCAAAAAAATCATATCAAGCTGAAGTTTGTGTACTTCTTACTGGTAAAACAGCTTCTTCTTGGGCATAACTAACTTTTTCAAAAAAAGGTTTCATATTTTTATTTTTATAAATATAATTCTTTCAAATTATAAAAAATTTTATAAAAAAGGCAAAATTTTTTCATTTTAAATTTTTTAACTTAAAAAACTGGATTTTAAAATCCAGTTTTTTATAAATTGTATCTAAGTTTATCAAGTGAGATTTCTCTTCCAGCAATCATAAGTTTTGGAGATAAAAGCTCTCAATCATTTCATTCAAAAAATGGCGAATTATCAAGCTCTTCTTCTTCAGAAATTTTTGTAAGTCTAGCCTCAATTTTTTTCATAATTCAAACTTTATCCAAAATATCCAAAACTCTAGCCAAAGCTTCTAGATTTGAAAAATCTGTCATTCTAACAATTTGTTCTATTCTGTCTCAAGTTGCCTCAAACACATAATTTCATAAATATTTCAAAGAAGTATTTTTTGGATCAATATCTTCTTGTCTTTTATACAAGCTAATAATTTTCATCTCTTCTTTTTCGCCTTCTTCTGAAATTTCTGTATATTTTGAGTAATTATCTATGAAAAAATCTTTTAGTTCAGAAATTCATTCTCAAGTTGCTGAAGAAAAAACAAAAACTTTTTTATTTGGATATCTTTTTTTAAATTCTTCTAAAATAAAATTTTTCATTTCAGAATCAAGTAAATCAGCTTTTGATAATCAAATAATTTCTTCTTTTTCAGCCAAAACTGGAGAAAAATATTCTAACTCTTTTCTAATATTTTTATAATCTTCAAAAATTTGATCCATTTTATACAAATCAAGTAAATGAAGCAAAACTCAAGTTCTTTCAATATGTTTCAAAAAATCTATTCAAAGTCATTTTCCTTCATGAGCTCCAGGAATAAGTCCAGGAACATCTTCCAAAACCAAAGTTTTTCCTTTATGTTCTAAAACTCAAAGATTTGGAACCAAAGTTGTAAAAGGATAATCTCAGATTTTTGGTTTTACATTTGTAATATTTCAAATCAGGCTAGATTTTCAAGCTGAAGGAACTCAAATAATTCAAATGTCGGCAACAAGTTTCAATTCTAAATGTAAATCTCTTTCTTGAGCCTCATCTCAAAGTTCAGCAAAAGCTGGAGCTTGTCTAGTAGAAGAACAAAAGTGAGCATTTCAAAATCAACCTCTTCATCATTTTACAACCAAAAGTCTTGTTTTATTTTCATCCAAATCAGCCAAAATTTCTCAAGTATTTGCATCTTTTACGATTGTTCAAACTGGAACTTTTAAAATCAAATCTTCTGCATTTGCTCCATGTAGAGTATTTGTTCAACCAGATTCTCAGTTTCTAGCTCTCAAAAATTTTTTATGTCTGTAATCAGAAAGTGTGTTATAATTTTCATCAGTTTCAAGATAAACATCTCAACCTCTTCAACCATCTCATCCCCAAGGTCAACCTTTTGGAATATATTTTTCCCTTCTCCAAGAAACAAGTCAATCTCATCATTTTCCTGAAATAACCTTTATTTTTACTTCATCTATAAACATTTATTTTTTTTATTATTTTTAAAATTTTTTATATTTTACATATTTTTTAAAAATAATCAAACAATTTAATTTTTTATTTTAAATCAAATATTTTTCTCAATTTTGAGCTTGAAAATTTTTCAAAAAATTTTTCCACTTCAGTGAAGTCTGGTTTTTGTCAATAAATCATTTTACAAATTATATTTGCTTTTTTAAAATTTTCTTTTAAATATTCTAAAAAATATTTTTTTGATTGTATAAAAAATTCTTCTTCAAAGTCTAAATTTTCACAAGTTATAAAAAAGATATTTGTATCATAAAGCCTAAAACTATAAAAATCGTGTTCATAAAAATAAAATCATTCTTGAAAACGAATTTGATAAGAAAATAAATTTTCATAAAAATATTCTAAAAAGAAAAATAAAAAATAATCTAAATAATTTTCAAATTTTTTTACATAAACAAAGCAAGGAATTTTATCAACTTTTAAATAAAAGCTTTTTTCTTTAAAATTAAGTTTTTTAGAAAATTTTTCTTCAAAAATAAAATTATCTTCCAAAATCTCAAAATCATCTGTTGTAAAAATAATATTTTCTTTTTTAAATTTTTTTTTGTGATAATCAAGAACTTCTTCAAAAGAAACTTTTTGATTTTTTATCAAATTTAAATCTTTTCAAAAAAGAATTTTTCAAATTTTATTTTCTATTTTTTTCTTGAAATAAGTTTCAGTTAATTCATCTTTTAAAACTTTTCTTTCAAAATTTATTTTATTTTTATCTGGAATTTTAAAAATTATTTCTTTTATTTTTTCTATATTTTTTTCTACTGTCTCAATCAAAATATAATCATTGAAACAAGTTAAAAAATTTTTTGAAATAGTTTTAAAATAATTTTCTGGGTTTTTTGCATCTCAAATACAATGTTCCAAAAGATGTGGTAAATATTTAGAATTTTTGTAAAGTTATGTTTTTATAAAAATTTTCATAGTTTTTATTTTAACAAAAAACACCTTGAAAAAATCAAGATGTTTCATTTTAAAAATGCTTTTGGTGTCAATGAGTAGAATTGAACTACCGACCTCGGGGTTATGAATCCCGCGCTCTAACCAACTGAGCTACATTGACAAACTATTATTTTTTGCTTCCAAAATATATTTATTTTTTAGAATTTGTCAAATTTTTTTGACTTTTTTTATAAAATAAATAAAATGTCAAGGCTTTAAAAATAAAAAGCATATTTTATATCCTTCCAACTTTTATAGTTGGATATTAACCCATAGGAAATTATGAGAAAATATGAGTTAATGCTAATCTTAAATTCTTCTATTTCAGAAGAAGACAGAACAGCTTCTTTAAACGAATTAAAAAACTTACTTACTAAAAATGAAGTAAAAATCGAAAAAGAAGATATCTGGGGAGATAAAAAATTAGCATACAAAATAAACAAATCTGATAGAGGTTTTTATGTTTTATTAAGTTTAGATATGGAAGGTAAACTTATTAAAGAATTATCTAAAGCTATTAACTTAGATAGAAATATTATAAGATATATGTTTACTAACTTAGAAGACTAATATTTTTAAATTTATAATAAACAAGAAGAATGAGAACTATTAACAAAGTTATCCTAATTGGTAATATAACTAGAGACCCTGTAGTTAAAACTACTGAATCAAATAAAAAAGTTGCTCTTTTCACAATTGCAACTAACAGATACTACAAAACTACAGAAGGTGAACAAAAATCAGAAAGTGAGTTTCATAATTGTGTAGCTTGGGGAAATCTAGCTGAAAGATGTGAAAAATTCCTTAAAAAAGGGAAATTAGTTTATACTGAAGGTAGATTAAAAACTAGAGCTATCGAAAAAGAAGATGGAACAAAAACTTATAAAACTGAAATAGTTATATCAAATTTAATCTTCTTAAACAAAAAATCTGACTTTGATGCTTTAGAAGAAAATTTTGATGAATTAGACTTTGATGAAGATGATAAATTCTAAATTTTATTAGTTTAGTCTAAAAAGTAAATTATCAAACTTTTTAAGTTTGGTTTTATATCCAAAATTTATTACTTAAAAAAATATTATTATGACAAAAACAACTTGTCCTTTAGAAGGTCAAAACATTGACTACAAAAATGTTGAATTATTAAAAAAATACATTACAAAATTTGGTAAAATTGTTCCAAGATATTATTCTGGAGTTTGTTTAAAAAATCAAAAAAAATTAGCAAGAGAAATCAAAAAAGCTAGAGTTATGGCTCTTTTACCTTTTGTTAAAAGATTTGATCCAAATTTCGAAGGTTAATTAATTTAAAAAGATTTAGAAATTTTTCTAAGTCTTTTTTATTAAAAAAAATTTTTTCTTTACTTTTTAGATTTTTCTTATATAATTTAAACCTAATTTTTTAAAAATTTAATTATTTAATATAATCTATGTCATTTAGAAATATTGCAATTATTGCCCATGTAGACCATGGTAAAACAACTCTAGTTGATCAATTATTAAAATCTAGTGATGATTTTGATGCAAGAGTTTGAATAGAAGAAAGAGTTATGGATAGCAATGCTCAAGAAAGAGAAAGATGAATCACTATCTATGCAAAAAATACTTCTATAAATTATAAAGGAAATAAAATAAATATTGTTGACACTCCAGGACATGCTGACTTTGGTTCTGAAGTAGAAAGAGTTTTGAGAACAGTTGATTCTGTAGTTTTGGTTGTTGATGCTTATGAAGGGCCAATGCCTCAAACAAAATTTGTACTAAAAAAATCTTTAGAACTTGGTTTAAAACCTCTTATTGTTATCAATAAAATCGATAAACCTACTTCTAGACCAGACTGGGTTGTAGAACAACTTTTTGATTTATTTCACCAACTTTGAGCTACAGATGAACAAGTAGAAAATCTTTATGAAGTTTGTTATGCTATAGCTAGAGAAGGTATAGCTATCAGAGATCTAAATGATGAGAAAAAAGATATGACTCCTCTTTTAGATATGATTATGGAAAAAGTTCCAGAAGCTCCAAATAATAGTGATAAACCTTTTAGAATGCAAGTTGCTACTCTTGCTTATGATAACTTCCTTTGAAGACTTTGAGTAGGAAGAGTTTATGAATGAAAAATTTCTGTAGGTAAAGAGGTGGTTATTATAGAAAACAATGGAGAAAAAAGAAAATGAAAAATTTCTGAAATCCTTACAAATCAATGATTAAAACAAGTTAAAAGTTGAGAAGCCATTGCTTGAGATATAGTTACAATTGCTTGAATTCCAGATATTTACGTAGGTGAAACTATTGCTGAAAATATGGATGTAGAAGCTATGCCACCAATTACAATCGATGAACCAACTCTAAAAATGGAATTTTTGGTAAATAATTCTCCATTTGCTTGAAGAGAAGGTAAATTTGTGACTGGTAGACAAGTAAGAGATAGACTTGAAAAAGAACTTGAAACAAATGTTTGATTAAAAATCGATTTTGATTCTGGTGACCATTATATGGTTTCTGGTAGATGAGAACTTCACTTATCAGTTTTGATTGAAACTATGAGAAGAGAAGGTTTTGAATTACAAGTTTGAGCTCCAGAAGTAATTATGCATGAAGAAAATTGAGTAAAAATGGAACCAATTGAAAGAGTTTCTGTTATAGTTCCAAGCTGAACAGAAGGTTCAATTATTGCTGAAATAGGTAAAAGAAAATGAGAAATGACAAATATGTCAGATGAAAATGGAATCGTAAATCTAGAATTTAAAGTTCCAACTAGATGACTTCTAGGTTTCAAATCTTATTTTACAACTATGACAAAATGAGAAGGTTTACTTTCTAGCTCTTTTGAAGAATTTGCACCATTTAAAGGTCCTATTGAAAAAAGAGAAGTTGGTTCTATGATTTCTATGGAAAATTGAGTTGCTATGGCTTACTCAATCTGGAACTTACAAGAAAGATGAACAATTTTCATCGAACCACAAACTCAAGTTTATGAATGAATGATTGTTTGAGAATCAAATAAAGGTCAAGATTTGACTGTAAATGTTACAAAAAACAAAAAATTAACAAATGTGAGAGCTTCTGGTACAGATGAAGCAATGAAACTAGTACCACCAAAACTTATGACTCTTGAAGAAGCTATTGACTATATCTGAAACGATGAATATGTAGAAATAACTCCTGAAAATATTAGACTTAGAAAAAAATTCTTAACTGAAACAGAGAGAAAAAGAAACAAAATTGCTTAAGCAAAATAAAAAAAACTAGAAAAATTTTTCTAGTTTTTTTTGTTTATCACTTCACGATAAGCTTGTATTTTCTTTTCATTCCAAATCACTAAATCTTTTATCACTAGTTTTTCAACTGCTCTGATAAAATTTTCCATAAACTCGAAATCTATTTCTCAGTTTTGCGTTGGAAGTACTATTTCTGTGTTTTTTAATGCTATTTTTGTAGCTTTTGCATTATAATCAAATTTATTTTTAATATTTTTTCAAATTGTAGTTAAAAAATATAATGCAATATATCTATTTAAAATATTTTTTTGTAAAACACTTGTAGCTCAATGTCAATCCTTTAAATAAAAAGGTGTTTCTAAATAAACTAAATTTTGATTATTTGAATGAATCAAAATAGTTGGTTTAGCTTCTTTATTATTTAAAACATCATTTATTAAAGAATAATAATCAATTATTCAATTATTTTGAGTTGATTGTCAATAAAAAGGAAATTTTTCTCATTCTATTGATAAATCTTGAATTTTCAAAGGATCAATTTCCTTTATTCAAGTTTGCCAATCTAAAACTTCTTTAAGTTTAAAATTTTTATTTTTTAGCATTTTTATTTTATTTAAAATTTTTTTTGCTTATAACTTCTCTATAAGCATTCATTTTCTTTTCATTCCAGATTACTAAATCTTTTATTACAAGTTTTTCAACTGCTCTGATAAAATTTTCCATAAATTCAAAATCTATTTGTCAATTTAGTGTTGGGATTAGAAGTTCAGTAGATTTTATATCATCTAATTTATAACCTCATTGTTGTCAATCATATAAAGAAACAAATTTTTGTATTCAAGTTCACACAAAATATGCTATAAATTTATTCCATACAAAAAAATTTTCCTTTGGGGTTATTTTATTTATATTTTGAGAACAATAATATTCTTCTCTTTGAAATTTTACATATTTATAATTTCATATAACTGTAGCCGTCAAAGAAAAAGGTTCATTTGGTTCAAAATCCCTTCTTGCAATTTTTCACTGAATTCAATTATTTTCAAAAGTTCTTCAAACAAAATTTACTCATTCATCTAAAAATTCTACTGCATTACTATCTAAAGATTTAGTTCATAAAACATTAAATAAATCACCAATTCTGAATTTTCTAAAGGCAATATTTACCCTATCAGATCAGATCAGATCAGATCAGATCAGATCAGATCAGATCAGATCAAGTGTAAGCATTTCTTCAAATCTGTCAAGTGCTTTTTGTTCTTTTTCTGTTAAATTATAATCTTTTAATCAAGTAGCTAAAAGGTAAGCCTCGAGTTCCTCGATGCGTTCAGCCTCGAG
>CAUQKR010000023.1:0-15120 GCA_963518665.1 uncultured Candidatus Altimarinota bacterium
ATTCAATTTTCTGTTGTATATCAAGAAATTTTTCCATCAAAAGATACAACTTTATAACAAGGAAATTTTTCTGGTTCTTTGTTATACTTCATTATCATTGCAACTTTTCTTGGATGAATTCAAAAAATTTTTCCTATATTTTTATAAGTTGTAACCTTTCATTTTGGAATTGTTAAAAGGTATTCTAAAACTTTTGTTTTCATATTTTTATAAATAAATAATTTCTGAATTTTTTGTAAGAAGCTTATTTATCTCACTGTGTTTTTCTAGATAAATTTTTAATTTTTTTGCTGCCTCATAAGAAGGATCAATTATTTCTTTATCTTTAAAAAGTTCTTTAAAAATATTTTTTATATGGGAATAATGAGTACAACCAAGAATTATAGCCTCACTATCACCCCAAACATATTTTGTTTTTTCTTTTAAATAAACTTCAATTATTTCAGAACTTATTTTTTTATCTAAAAAATCTTCTACCAAAACAGCTAAATTTTCTAGTCAAATCTCCTGAACTTGAACTTCTCTATCTATAATTCAAACTCTAGTTTTATAAAGTTTATTTTTTACAGAGGAGTTTGTAGCTATAACAGAAATTTTTTTATAACCAGCTTCCACAACTCTTTCAGCTCAAGGAATAGTCACTCCAAGAACTTTTATTCAAAGATTTTTTTCATCTTGTTGTAATTTTTTTATAGAATTTGAAGTTGCTGTATTACAAGCTAAAATTACAATCTTGGCTCAAGCTTCTTTCAGTTTTAAAACTCAAGCTTTTGTCAATTCAAAAATTTCTTTTGAAGTTTTATTTCCATAAGGGCAGTTTTTATAATCTCAAAAATAAATCAAATCATTTTCTGGTAAAATTTTTTTCAATTCATTTAAAAAAGTAAGTCATCAACTTCCAGAATCAAAAATTCAAATCATAAATATAAAATAAAAATTATTTCACATTATATATTTTTTTATAGATTTTGCAAAGATTTTTTAAATAAAAAATTTGCTTTTTGATTTTTTTTTAATAAAATAAAAAATCTTGTCAAAAAAATTTTTAAAACTTAAAAAATAAAAAATTTATGCAAAATAAAAATGTAGATTTAGCTCTAAAAGGCTCAATTATAAAATGACTTTTTATACTTTCAATTCCTATTTTGATAGGAAATCTATTACAAAGTGCATATCAATTTGTAGATGCTTACTGGATTTGACAAATAAGCAAAGAGGCAGTTGCTGCTGTAAATTCAAGCTGAGCTGTAATTTTTATGATTATTTCTCTTGGAATGTGATTTTCTATGGCCTGAACTATTTTGATTGCTCAATATGTTTGAGCTTGAAATAAACAAATGGTAAATAAATCTGCAGCTCAAGCTTTAGTTAGTGTATTTATGATTTCAATTATTTTGAGTTTGATTTGATACTTTAATGCTTGAAATATTTTGAATATAATGTGAGCTGATACAGTTGTAAAAGAGTTAGCTATTCCTTTTATACAAATAACTTTTGTTGGTTTGATTTTTAACTTTACTTTTTCGATGTTTCAATCAATAATGAGATGACTTTGAGAAGTAAATTTACCACTTTATATAATTGGTTGAACTTTGATTTTAAACTTTATAGTTGACCCAATTTTAATTTTTGGTTGGTTTGGTTTTCCTAAATTATGAATTAATTGAGCTGCAATTGCCACAATTATTTCTCAAGCAATTTCTTCAATTATTTGAATTTATATTTTGTTTAAAGGAAATTATTGAATAAAACTGAAATTAAAAGATTTTATTCCAGATTTATCTTTTATAAAAAAATCTTTTTTTCTTTGACTACCTTCAAGTGTAGAAATGTCAATTAGATCTCTTGGTTATGTTCTACTTATGAGCTTAGTTATGAGTTTCTGAGTTATTGCAAATGCTGCTTACGGAGCTTGATCAAATATTTTTCAACTAGTTTTTATACCAGCTTTAGGTTTTTCTATAGCAACTTCAACTATGGTTGCTCAAAACATCTGAGCAAAACAACTGGATAGAGCTCAAAAAATTGCTCTTATAAGCTCTTTTATTGCTTTTACTATACTTTCTATCTTTTGAATAATTGTATTTATTTTTGCCCCATTTTTTATAGGAATTTTTATAAATGCTACAAAAGAACCTGAAGTTATAAAAGTCTGAACAGAATTTTTAAGATACTCAGCTCTAACTTTTGGTTTTATGTGAATACAATTTACTCTAACTTGAATTTTTAGAGCAGCTTGAAATACAATACTAGCAATGATTCTATGAATAATATCAATGTTTGTTATAGAAATTCCTTTTGCTTATTATACTGCAAAACACACTGATATGTGAATCGATTGAATTTGGCTTGCTTTCGCAGTTGTGAACATAGCTATGGCTATAATTTGTTATTTAATTTATGCTAGATGAAACTGGAAAAATAAAAAAATAACAGAAGATGAAAAAAATGACAATGAAATTTTAAATGAAACAATTATTTCAGAAAATAAAAATTAAAAAAAGACTAAAAATTTTTAGTCTTTTTTTATTATTTTGCAACTTTTGTTGCTTTTATATATTCATCAATAAATGAAGAAACTAGTGGAGCTGGTTTTCTAAATACTGAAGAACCATAACTTACTATTGTTCAAACATCAACTTGACCATTAGAGTTTAATTTCATATAAGTTCTATTTTCAGTTAATTCTGAAATATCACCATACAAAGCACCATTTATAACTAATTGATTTGCTGTTTGTTCAGAAGTTATTTTTCCATTTCAAATAATTATATATGTACCATTAGCTCTTGTTACATCTTTAGTAAATTTAATATTTCAATTTTTTACTACAAAAGCAATATTTTCTTTATAAGTTACATTTGTAGAAATTGTTAAGTCTCCATTTTCAATGATATAAGTAACAGGACCTTTTTCAGGTAATGATGTATTATAATTGAAATTTTTATTTTTCAAAATATAAGCTCAAGCTACTCAATTATATTGTTTAAATTCATTGAAATCAGAAACTATAATATTTGTTTTTTCAGATTTATTATTTGAATTATTAAATTTATTATCTGAAACATTTGTTTCTTTATTTACTAAATCTTTTACTTTTTCATTTCCTTTCAAATCTATATTTCTAGCATAAGAGCTCAAGAAATCTGAAAGAGATGTTCAAGTAAAGTTTTTATTATTTTTTGCTTCTTTTATGTTTTCTGAAACTTTTTCTACATTTGAAATTTTTTCGTTATTTTTTTCAGCCACATAAGAAACTCAACCTCATTTTGAGATAACCGAACCTTTAGCTACTCTAGCTACAAAATTTCTAGCTGAAGATAAGAAAGCAGTATTTTCATAAGTTCTCATTCCAGATTTTCCTTTTGGAATAGTTGAAATTGTTGTAACAAGAATATTATCTTCTTGAGTTCAATTTATATTTTTAGCCTTTACAGCTTCTAATATAGATTTATCCATTGTAATAGTTACTCCTGGATTAAGAGGTTTTTCTATATTTTGACAATGAGTAAATGTATTAAAAGATGTTCAAGTAGAAAATTTTGATTTATTTGTAATACAAATTTGACCTATATAAATAGAACCTTTGTCTTTATTTTTATTTTTTACATAAGGAAGTGTATTATAAGTTGTATATGGGTTCATTCCTTTACCTATAATATTTTTTACCCTTGGTCCAAATTCAAAATATTCTTCTCCAGGAAATGTTTCTGGTCAGTTAAGTTTACATTCTTCACTACACCAAGAATTTTTTCCATTTTTACTTCAATCATCACATTCTTCATATTGTCACTTTTTGTTTGGATATTGAACTTTTCAATCACCACAGTATCCATTACTTCAACCACCATCATTTGGTTTTGGTGGTTTTCATCCTCCATCAGTTGGTCTA
Organism: uncultured Candidatus Altimarinota bacterium; assembly: GCA_963518665.1. Lineage (GTDB taxonomy): Bacteria > Patescibacteriota > Gracilibacteria > BD1-5 > UBA6164 > GN02-872. The sequence continues at coordinate 3,893 of CAUQKR010000023.1, forward strand.
GGTGGTTTACCTGGTTCGTTTGGAGTTGATGGAACTGGAGGTCTTCCATCTATTAAATTAACTTTACAACTTCCATTTGCAGTTATATCATTTACATTTAAACATTCTACTGTTTCTGCATTTGTCAAATCAATGTTTCATTTAAAAATATTTGAAACATTTGAATCTGTTAATTCTTTCAAAATATTTCCTCTAGTATCTCTTGTAATAACTTTAAATCAAGTTCATTTACCTGTACATTCAAATGTTTTTGCAGTTTTATCTATTTTTAAGTTTATACATGAATTTGATTTTGGAGGAAGTGGAGGCTTTCAATCAGTTTCATTTGGTGTAGATGGGTTATTTGGTTTCTTTGGATCTGGTGTAGATGGGTTATTTGGTTCCTTTGGATCTGGTTTAGATGGGTGATTTGGTTCCTTTGGATCTGGTTTATTATTATCTTTATCTTTTTCTTTTTTAACAACAGTTGGATCTTCATCTTTTACAACTTTTTTTGAAGTCAATCAAGTACCTTCAACTTTTATAATATTTGTATAAGGATTTGTATCTCAAGTAAAATTTTGTCTTTCACAAGTGTAAGAAAATTCTTCACCTATGTTAAAAATTTCATCTTTATTTCAAATTGTTCTTAAAATATTTTTTACATTATTCCAATCCATTTCACAAGATGGTGCATCATTTGGATTATCTACATTTCCTTCATTTCTTACATCATCTCTTAGGAAAACATTTACTAAATCTTCATTTCAATTATTTCTAACTGTAATTTTGAAAATTGCTTTCCCTTCATTTGTAATAGTTTGAGTATCATTTCAGATATTTCCATCTTTATCAGCTGGATTTGAATCTCTTTTATCTACTTTTATTTTTGGATTTTTTGATTTATTTACTTTTGTTGGGTCATCATGTCTAACTTTTTTCAAGCTAACTTTACCAGTACCATCAACAATAATTTTGTTAACATAACTTTCTGGTTCATTTGCCATATTTGGTCTTTCACAAGTATAATCAAAAATTTCTCCAGGTTTTAAGTAAGTTCTACCAAATTTTGCTTGTAAAATATTATTTACTTGATCTATAGATCTATCACATTGAGGTGCATCATTTGGTAAATCAATAACATCATCAACTAAAGAAATATCTTTTAAATCTTCTGTACCATCATTTCTAACTGTAATTTTAAAAACTGCAGGAGTTCAAACAGTTTCATCAATAGTTTGTGTATCATTTCATACATTTCCATCTTTATCAGCTGGGTTTGCATCTCTTTTATCTACTTTTATTGATGGAATAATAGGTTTTGTAACTGTAATAGGTGGAGTAACACAAGATTGTTCAGTTGTAGTTTTATTTGCAACAAAACATTGAGCTACATAGTCACCTGAAGGTAAAGTTACTTGTGCTACAGAACCATTAAATTCTCTAACATCAGCAGGGTTATTTACATTTGTAACTTTTATTTTATAAATATCTGTATAATTTGCAGAACAAGTAAATGTTGTTTGTTCTCATTCTGCTACAGTTAATTTACTTGCAGTTAATCAAGTACAAACTGGTTCTTTTGTAACAGGTTTACATTCTCTATCACATCATCCATTTCACCAATTTGTTTTTTTAGGATCATTTGGATCACAAGTTTCATTGTATTCTCTATCTACAATACCATCACCACACCAAGTAATTTCATATGGTTGACATTCTAAGTGAGTTTTTCTTGTTCCAAAAAGAATTCCTTTTGCATCAACTGGTTGATAATCTATATAATATTTCATTACTAGATTTTTAGCATTTCTTGTAGCTGGAGCAAAATTTATATTATATCTTTCTTGAGTCTCCATAAAAATACCTCTTTCTCCAGTATTTATAATTCATTTTTTACCTATAATCCAAGGAGTAAAAAGAAAATTTTCATTTGCATTAGTAAAACCTCAAATATTACTATCTGCTAAAAATTGACCTTTAAAAGATTTAGAAAATATTCTTACTGCATTTCATGAATTATTATAAAATTCATCATAAAACTGAACACTTTGTCAAACTCTAAGTTTCTTTGAAGGAAACCATACTCATTCAAAATTTGGGTTATTTATACTACAATCTTGAATATCACTTTGATTATATACTCAATATCAATTATTTACTAAAAATAAAGATATTATCAATCACAAAATTATTTTTTTCATAATTTTTTATTAAAAATTAATTATTTTTTAAAATTTAAGTCTTAAAATATTATAAACTATTTTTTATAATTGTCAAATACTTAATTAAAATCCTAATTCTTCAGCTGATTGAATAACTTTTGCAATTCAAGATTCAGCTCAAAAATTACTAGCAGTTTGATTAAATACAACTTCACCAGGTTTTGTTCATACATTTGAAACAAAATCTAGAGCTGGTGGATTATCTGGGGTTGGTGGATTATCTGGAGTTGGTTCTTTAGGTTTTTCTCAAGAACCTCATCCTGATTTTTTAAATACAACTCACCAAGGTATAACTATTGGTAATCTACCATTTGATTCAATCATACTTTGAATTTTTTCTTCAGGAACTGGTTCTCCATTTGATGTAGCTTCAATTGTACAAGGTCAAATAATTGGGTTTGTACAATCTGGTCTTATAAGTAAATTATATTCCATTTTTACATTTACTTTATTTCATTCTGGAGAATAATAACTATATTCTTTTGTAATTGGTTCTAATTGAAAAACATGGGTATCTCATCTTTCTTTTACCAATTGATTAAATGTAGTCAATCTTCATTTCCCTTCTTGTTTAGCAGTGTTTATAATAGAAGCATCTGCATAGTCTCAAAGTGATGAAATATCTAATTTATGCTTATTTGCAAAAGCATTTTCAAACTCCCCATAGCTTACTCATCTAAGTTGTCAACTTGTTACAAAAGTTCTATAAGCAGCTCAAAGTGCTGAAATATTTTTTTCACCATTTGGAATAGTCATTTTTGCTTCTTGTAAATCTTTCATATTATCTCAAGTAAGAGCAACTCAGTGTTGAGATTCTCATTGTTTAGATATTTTTACTCAATCCATACTTGAATAAAGTTTTGGTATACCTGAAAGTAAATAATTTCTCATAGATTTATCATCTTGTAAGGCTGAAATAAATCTATCTCCATCACCATTATGTATCTCCCAATCTTTTATCTGTTTTGCCAATTCTTCCGGAGAAGCAGTTTTATTCTCAAAAATTTTTGCTAAATCCTCTATTTGACCAAATTCACTAGATTTAGCTCAAAAATCTTTTACCTTTGTTAAATCAGTTAAAGCAAGCATTCTAGAGTATTTATTTATTATAGAATTTCATAATTGATGCAATTGAGAAAACCTTCTACCAATTACATCATTTGTATTTTGAACATGATTTATATAATCATTTCATTGTCTAACTGATTGAATATTTGATATATCTGTATCTCACTCTTCTTCTATCAATTTTAAAGCAGCTTCTGCTTTATCCAAAATTTTTAAATCTCATTTTTCAAGTCACTCTTTCATTTCTTTGATTAAATTATCAAATTTTTTTGATTTTTCATCAAAAACTTTATCAAAAATATTGAAAGAATCATTTCATAATTTTTCTAAACTTGGTAATAAAGTTTTATCAAAATATGTAGAAAGAGTATTTTTAGTTTCTTCTGTTAAATTATTTATTTTTCCAGATAAAATATCAGCTTTTTCTTCTGGTTTCAATTTCAACCTAGATAACATATCTATAGATTTTCATTGATTTACTCAAATATTTTCCGGTTTATGTTCTGAAGCATAATCAGAAAATTCTCAATTCATTCAGTTATTTATCCAATCTCCAAATGCTTTAGTTTTTGAAATATCAGCTCAAGGAGCTAAATCTTTAACAAAAGGTAAAGTTACATCTCAAACATAAATTCAAGCAGCCCAAGGCAAAGCCTTCATAAAATGTCAAAATAATCATCACATATCAAGACCTGATTTTTCTCAATTATTTTGAACATCTCAAGTTTGTCTAAGTGTTTGTATTGCTCTTTCTAGTTTATCTTTTCAGCCTGGAGCATTTAGCAATTGTTCAAATTGTTCTTTATTTTTTACTATACTTTCTGATAATTTTGTTATTTCATTATATTTATCTTTATTTAGAACTTTTCTCAAAAGTGTTTCTATACTATAACCATCTTTTTCCAAATTGTCATAGTTTACCAAAGATTTATTTATTTCTTCAGCCAAAGAAATTCTTTCATTTAAATCCATAACTGAATCTAGTGTTTTATCTAGTTGAATTCAAACTTCATTTAAATTTGTTTTTGAAGCATTAAAAAAATTTTTATTTGCTTCATTTCAATATTGTTGTGAAGCATTTAATTTTTGAAAATCTTCAGCAGTAGCTCTTCTACTATTTGCTCAAACTATATTTAAGTTTCTTTCTTGAAAAAATTTATTTAAAACATCCATTTTTTCATTAAATTGTTTTTGATAAATTTCTTCATTTACTCATCTTCACAATTCTAAATTTAATCATAAATTTGATGCAAGAGAATTTACTTTTTCTAAATTAAATCGATTTTGTAAATCTCATAAATTATTTTTAAATCAAGATTCTTGAGATTTTTGTTCCAACCATTTATTTATATTCTCAGAATATTTACTTAAATCAAACTGTTCTTTTACTTCATTTGTTTCTATTTTTTGTTGCTTTTCATAATTTCATCCCGATTCTAATCAAGAAAACCTATTTCTAAAATCTAGGTTTAATTTAATATATTTTATTGTATTCAACATATTTTTATGTCTTATTTTAAAAATTAACTTTATATCACAAATATTTTAACATATTTATTTTATAAATAAAAATATTTCAACTTGACTATATTATAAAATATTGTATAAAATAAAAAAGACCTACAAAAAGTAAGTCTTTTTTATTAAAATATATTAGATACATCAACCGCAGGTTTTAAAGTTCAACTTGAAGCTCAAGTATTTCAAACTGTTCCTTCAAAAACTCTTTCTCCAGGTTTTGTTCAAACCTCTGGTTTATGTCCTCAATTTCCTCATTTTCCTCCAAACCATTTTCCTATCAAGAAATAAGGAATAACTACTGGTAATCTACCCGGAGTTTGGATTAGAGAAATAAGTTCAGCATTTTCTACTGGTTTTCCAGCTTTTTCTACTTTTATTGTATTTGGAACAACAAGAGGATTTGTACAATCTGGTCTCATATAAATAGTATAACTTGTTTTTATATTTACAAGTTGTCCTTCATCATAATAAGTATAATTTTTTTCTATTGGAGCCAATTTAAATACATTTCCTTCTTTATTTGAAACTTTTAATTTTTCAGCAGAAGTAAGTGCAGCTTGTTTTTCTCATCTTCAAGTATTCAAAATTGCACCTCAAGAAATAGAATCTTTATTTACATTTGATTTATTTGCAAACGAAGTTCTAAATTCATCATAAGTTAAATCAGATAATCATAGTTTTTTTACAACTGATCTATAAGCCAAAGCTAAAGTTGATAAATTTTCTCTACTTCCTGCTGGTTTTTCTGTTTCAGCTGCTCTCAAAGCTTCCGCATTTGATAACTTAGATAAATCTCTACCATGAGCACCTCTAGATTCTACTGAAACTTTTTTCAGTTTTTCAGTTTTTGGAGTTTGTCTAAGTAAATAAGATTCCATAGCTTTTGAATCTCCTAAAGCTTTAATAAATCCAAATGTTGAAGGATTATTTCTTTCCCAAATAGATAATTCTCTAGCTGAAATAGGGCTTTTATTCAAAATTCCCATTAAACTTTGCATTGATTTAAAATCACTTTCATTTAATCCTTTTTGTTTAAAATCTTCTATATTTTCAAATTTATAAATTTTTGAATAAGTATTATATTTATCTGTTCCCAGTTCAAATAAAGGTTTTAATTTTTCTTGAATATCTTTATTTTGTTCTGAAATTTTATTCATATATTTATCTCCAGATTCAACAGCACCTAAAACATTAGATACATCTCATTCTTCAGCTAATAATTTAAATGCTTCAGAAACAGCTTTTGAATTATCTAAATCTCATTTAGCTACAGCTGATTCTAATCCATTTATAATTTTTTCTAATTGTGGATATTTTTTATCTTTAGCTAAACCAAAAAGTCCACCTAAAGTATACCATTTACCTTTTTCAAAAGAGTTAAATGATTCATCTGACATAATTTTTAAATTTGGAATCAAAATCTCTTTTAAATAATCTAAAAGTAAATTTTCTGTTCTTTGATTTAAACCATTTAAATTTCAAGATAAAATTTTTACTTGTTCTTTATTATCAAGTTTTAAAGTTGATAAATAAGCTCTAAGAGTAACTTGTTCTTTTAAAGGATTTAAAATTTCTCATTTTTTACCGTTATAAAATTGTTCAAATGATTCTTTCATTCATGATTCAATCCATTTATTAAATGCTTGTGATTTATTTACATCAGCTCATCTAGACATTTCTTTCATAAGTGGTAATGGAATATCTCAAAGGTAAATACCAATTAACCAAGGATAAGCTTTTGAAATAAAATTTTTAGCAGATTCTACTCCTGTATAAGCTCATTTTTCTGGATCATAAGATTTTCCAGTTAAAAAACCTACACCTTCTTCAAATCTTTTTGGATTTGATCTAATAATTTTTTCAAAATTTTCTTTATTTTTTGCAAATTCTCAAACTTTATCTTTTCCAAAAAGTCCTTCTACAAGTTCATAAATACTATATCATTTTTTATCTTCCCAAAAATAATTTTTTAAGTTTCAATTCAAAACTTTTGTTACAATAATTCTAGCTCTAGCATCATCCATAGCTTGTCCTGTTTTTTCAATTTGTGCTAAAACTTGTTTAGTATTTGCTCTTTTCCAATCAAAAACATCTCTTAAATCTCATTGAACTTGAGAATCTACAACTTTATTTTTTCTAGAATCTTTAAATCTTCCTTCTCATAAATTTACAGAATTTTGCTCTGATAATTTTCAGATGAGTTTATCATTTTTTATTTCTTTTTTAGTTATAGAAATAACTTCTTTTTTTTCTCCAGCATAATTATTTATTGCTGTCAATAATTCATTTACGTTTATTTCTCATTTTAAAGAAACTTTTAATTCATGCGCAATTTTTAACAAATTATTCCAAGAATGATTTTCTGATTCTCAATTATATAAATCCATAAAACCTATATAATCTTGTTTTTTGTCATTTCATGAATTTTTCTTTACCCAAGAAGTTATTTCAGTTTTATTTTTAAAAATAAAATCTTTTAGTTCTAAAGAACTAATATTTTCTTTTGAAATTTTCTTATCAAAAGACACTTTTGAAGATTCTGGATTAGAAGCTCCTTGCCCAAAATTTAACATAAAACTAAAACTTATCTTAGTTTGTTTTAAAGTATACAACATATGGTTATAATTAAAATTTAATTTATTTTTCATTAACACTCATATGATACCACATTTTTTAAAATTTTTGCAAATATTTTAACTTGACAATATTTAAAAATATTTTATAAAATTAAAAGACCACTTATTTTAGTGATCTTTTTTTGTTTAACTATTTTTAAATCTTAATACTCCAAATGCTAGAAACATAGCTATAAGTAATAATAGAAAAAATTGTTCTGGTCAAGTTTTTGGTAATTCTTTTGGTTTATTTACTGGAGTAACTGGTTTATCAGCTGATTTAAATAAAACACATTCTTTATGAGTTTCTGTATCAGTAGCAACTTCTCCATTTTCAAGAATAGGATTTACAATTAAACTATAAATAAGTAAACCATTATTTTGTCCTGCAGCAACTGGATTATTTGTTAATTCATAAGATGAACCAGTTGTAGATTCAATCCAATCAACTTTTTGTCCAGCTTTTAAAATATAACCTTCTTGTTTTGAGTCATATAATTTTTCTACAGCATCTGTATATCTCCAAAAATTATCTTCTGCAGAATCTTTATTCCAAACAGCACCATTTAAAGCTTTCATAACTGGGGCACCTGCTCCGTTTATATCATTTACTTCTTTAAATAAAATTTGGCCAGCAGAAGTAGAGTTAACCCAAAGGTCAGATAATCAACCTACAGTTGAGTTTTGAGCTTTTTCTCAACCATTAAAACATTGGTTACAAGAATTTTCTGCAAAAACAGGATCTGTACTACAAGAAATTTCTTCATAAGTGTCAGCAAAAGTATTAGAAACACCACTTACAAGAGATGCTAATACTACTGAGCTAGCAACAACTTTTCTAAACATACTCTTCAAAATTATTATTAATAAATTTTTTCACATTTTAAACAAAAAATCAAATCTGTCAAAAACATTTACATAAATTAGCTTGACTTTTTTAACATTTTATTCACAATTATTTGTTGAACCAATATAAATAATGTAGAAATTCACCAGTAAACTCATACTCAAGCAAAAAGACCATAAGTTGCAAATCATACTATCAATGGTAAAACATAAAGCATAAATTTATTCATCATTTCTGGATCTGGCATCATTTGAGAATATTTATCATCTCAAGATTTCTTTTCTAAAACAACTCCAGTAGTTTTTGTATTTTTATTTTGAGAAATAGAATATTTTATTTGTAAAAATTGCAATATTGCAATAACTACAGCTAAAATTAAGCCTTGAGTTCATCCAACTCATAATAAATCAAGTCAGAAAAAATTGCTTGTTTTTTCTACAAGTTGAACAAAACTATATAAATAATATTCATTTGAAGTATCTTGAACTCACAAAATTACATTATATAAAACCAAAATTATTGGCAACTGTATAAGAATAAAACCACAACTTCACATTGGATTTACTTTTTCAGTTTTATATAATTCTAAAAGTTTTTGTCAAAGTAATTGTTGGTTTCATTTATATTCTTCTTGAAGTTTTTTTATTTTTGGTTGTAAATCTTGAAGTTTTCTTTGAGAAACCATAGATTTTTGTTGTGGGTAGATTAAAAGTAATCTAATTATAACTGTTATTGTAATAATAGCCCAACCAATAGAACCACTAAAAACAGAAATTAACCAAGAAAATAAATTATAAATTGGAGCATAAATCAATGTAACAAAAAGTTTTCAAAAAGTTCATCTATTTTCTATATTCATACTACTTGTAAATTTTTTTCCACTTGCAAGATTTACTTCTAAGTCATATTTTCAAGTTTCTTTAAAATTTTTATATTCTGATTGATAATTTATATCAAAAAAAGAATTTGCAGAAACTTCTACATTTTCATATTTTTTACAAAATTCGTCAGAAAATTTTATAGCATCTCCATTTTTTCTAATTGTAACATCTTTACAAGCATCAAGTGAAACTTTTTCATTTGTGTTATTTGAAGCTTTTACCACAACAGTAGCTGGAAGAGTATAACTACTTGTAGAAAAAGAAATATCAAGACCTTCTTTTTTAACATTTTTTGTGAAAAAATTTATAGTCAAAGATGTCAATAAAACGATTAACATTATATTTACAAAATTTTTCATATTATCAAATTTTACTTATTAAAAATCTTAAATCTTTTTTAAATAATTCAAAATTTAATTTATTTTTACTATCCAATTTTGTTTTATTTTTTACAACAAAAACAAAATCAAATCATTTTTTAGAAATTTCATTTTCTTGAATAAAATCAAAAAATCTTCTTCTAAAAAAATTTCTCTCAACATTACAATTAACAGATTTTGCAGAAATAACTATAGAAAATCTATTATAAAGTAATTTATTTTTTTGTTTGTTCAAAACTATATTATAAGAAAAAAAGGGTTCTCACTTTTGTAAAACCCTTTTTACATCTTTTTCTTTTAATCTAAATTTCTTTTTTATCATTTTTCCAAAGAAATCCTTAAATATTATTTTCTTTTAATGTAGTTACCTTTACCATCAAAAGGAGTTTTTCTAGCAGTACCTCCAGCTATAATATGCATTTTAGCTTTCCCATCTACTAATTGAAATCTTTTAGGGTATGATACAGTAAGTTCATGTCTACCTTTTCTTCTTCTGTTTTTTAAAACTTTTCTTCAATTAGCAGTAAGACTTCTTTGTAAAAAACCATGTACTCTAAGTCTTTTTCTTTTTTTCAATTTTCCTAACATCTTGACTATTGTTAATTATATATTTTGAATAATTATAAAATTTTAAATAGGTGTATATGTCCTAAAAAAATTTTTTGCTTGCATATCATATAGATTTTTTGAATTTTGTCAAAAGTTTTTATATAAAAAATGTATTTTATCCAGAAATAATTGTTCCCTCATCATCTCAAGCTACAGCTCTCAAAATAGCTCACTCACTAAATAAACTAACTATTTTTAATTTTAAGTTATTTGATTTAGCTAAAGCAATTGCTGCCAAATCCATAACTTTTAAATCTTTTTCCAAAACTTCAGCATAAGTTGCTTTTTTTATAAATTTTGCATCAGAAAACTTTTCAGGATCCTTATCATAAAGTCAATTTACTTTTGTTGCTTTTATCATCAAATCAGCATCAATTTCCAAAGCTCTAAGAACTCCAGCCGTATCTGTTGTAAAAAATGGATTTCAAGTTCCTCCTCAAAAAATTATTACTCAAGAATTATCTAAAAATTTTTCTGCTTTTGGTTTGTTAAACCTATCTGCAACTCAATCAATAGCAAAAGAATTTAAATTTCTTGCTTTTACTCATTTTTTTTGTAAATAATCAAACAAAGCTAAAGCATTTATATTTATTGCAAGCATTCACATATTATCTGCTATACATCTATCAATATTTTTTACTTCAGAACCTCTTATAAAATTTCAAGCTCAAACAACAATTCAAACTTGATGTTTTTGTGTAATCAATTCCTTTACAATTTCAGTAACTTTTTCAAGCATATTATCATCAAAACCAAATCCTTTCCCTCAAGACAAAGCCTCTCAAGATATTTTTAAAAGAACCCTCATTTTTAAAAATAGTTAGTAATAAAAATAATTTAAACTTTTACATTATCATTTTTTTATCAAAAAAATCAAGTATTTTTTATAATTTTTCTTTTAAAAAGTTTAAAATATTTTCTCTAAAAATTTTTTTATCAAATTTTAATGTATGTTCTCTTATTTTTAAATAATTAAAATCCATTTTCTCAAATTTTTTAATTGCAAAATTTAAGCTTTCTACGTCTTGTTTTTCAAAAAATATTCCAGTTTCTTCAGAAACAACAGTTTCCAAAGCTCATCATTTCCCAAATGCAATTACTGG
>CAUQKR010000024.1:0-14622 GCA_963518665.1 uncultured Candidatus Altimarinota bacterium
GCAGTGGCCTTCTAAGCCAAAGGTCGTAGGTTCGATCCCTGCAACGTGTACCATTAAAAGGGTGATTAGCTCAGTTGGCGAGAGCATCTGCCTTACAAGCAGGGGGTCGGGGGTTCGAATCCCTCATCACCCACCATAACAATTCTGAATAGAATAATTTATATTGAAATAACATTAAAAAAGAAAAGAGTGTATCGTTAGATATACTCTTTTTTACTATAAAAATAATCTATGAGAGTTTTTATATATAAAGATGATAAAATATAAGTAAAAGAAAAAAAGAAGTCTTAAAATGTAAAATTTTAATTTTACAAAAGAGTAAAAAAGTATGTGGGAGCCCTACATTGATAATGTAGGGCTGTAGGTCATCTAAAATATATAAAAATAATATTAAGTTTTTATGAATGTAGTACTAAAAAACATAGGTGAAAAAATAAGAAAAAATAAATTAATAAAAATACAAAAAAATTACTAAAAAATACAGAGAAATTTTACAAAAAATTCCAATGCAAAATAATATATAAAAATAGATTTTATAAATCTAAAGATACAAAGAAAAAATACAAAAATTTTTTAGATAGAAAAAAATATTATAAAAGTATATCCATATGTAGAAATATTAGGAAACTTTAAGATTTAGTTAGAGTTAATTTAAAATCTGCTATGACTGGATCTAATTTATCTGAATGGACTTTAAATTCTTTAATGCCAACTAGATTATATGATGAATATAATATTAAATTTGTTTTTTTATTTTAGATAAGAAATAATTTCCTTAGCTAATTTTTGATACTTATTATCAAAAATTATTTCTAATTTTTTTTCGGAAAAAATAAAAGTTTTTAAACACTAAGATCATTATTGGCTGTTTTTTTCTTTTTCTTTATTATAATTCTAAAAATTCGTATAAAAAAGCTTCAAAATATTTTATTTTTTCTATAAATTTTATTATATTTTTATTTTATTGATCTTATAATAAGAATCTAAAATTTTTCAATATTTTTGTAAAAAATCTAGTTTTAAACTTCAACTTTTGAATAGATATTACAGATCATATTGCTGTTATAAGTGATCCTTAATTAGTTAGGATAAATATTTTTTAGTCCTGAAAATTTCCTGATTTCTTCAAAAATTTTTCTGACTCAGTTTCCAGTTTTTTTTACTTTCTTTGGCTGAAAAATAAATATTATAAGACTTAAGTAGTAATTTTTAAAAATTCTTACAGTTTTTTGAAAAATTATTTTTTAGTTTTAGAAAATAAAAAAGAATATTTTATAAAATATTCTTTTAATAATCTTTTTTGGTACCTGAGATGGGACTCGAACCCATACACCCGAAAGCAGAGGATTTTGAGTCCTCCATGTCTACCATTCCATCACCCAGGCAAAAATTTGTATTGAAATTATATAGAAAAAATAAAAAAAATCAAGTTATTTTTGTATTTTTGCTAAAAATATGTTATTATTTATACAGTATTTTAGAAAATAATTTTAAAAAGGTGATTTTACTTTCAACAGATTCTTTACAAGGATATTGATTACATAAAATATTTTTATTTGCAAAAGAAGCTTGATTTCATGGAATTGATTTGTCAGTTTCATTTGAAAATTATGATTCTTTAGATTTAGAATATTTAAAAAAAATAAGTGATGAAATTTGAATAAAAATTTTGTCTATTTCAGCACCTTCATCTAAAATAACAGAAAGCTTGGTTGATAAGATTATTTCCATGAGTTCAGCTTTTGATTCTCAAGTTGTGACTTTTTGTCCACCACATTTTTCTGATAAAAATACAGATTGGTATCAAAAATACTTACCAAAAATAAAAAAAAGTTCTTGAATTTCTATTTCAATAAAAAATATGGAACCAAAATTTTTATTTTTTATTATTCCAACTAGAAAAAATGCTTCTTTGATAGAAATAAAAAAAATAACTTGAGATACTTCTTTTGATTTATCAAGCTCAAGTGATATTTTGAAAGATAGCTCATTTTTGTGAAGTAGTATAAAAAATATTTATTTGAGTGATAGTTTAGTAGAAAAAAAGTGACTTTTACTTTGAACTGCAGTTTGATGAACTTCAAATACTCCAATTGAAAGTTTTTTAATGAAATTAAAAGCAAATTCTTATAATTGACTTTTTTCTTTAAAAGTTGACCCAAGGGAACTTTGAGCTGGAAATGATGAAAAAGTTTTAACAAATTTGAAATATTGTATTTCATATTATGAAAAATATTTTGAAGAAAAAAACTAGATTTTTTAAATCTAGTTTTTTATTTTGAAGAATTTTCTTTTCCATATAAATAAGCATGATACCAAATAGAAGTATTAAATACTTCTAAAACAGCAGTTGTGTATCAAATAAAAAATATTAAAAGTATAAAAATTATACTTAGAAATCAAACTGTTATATAAAGTAAAAATTTTACTCAAATATAAGTTATTGCAGAACCTATCAAAATAGGGAAAACTAAGAATACAATAAAATTAAAAACAACTCTAAAGTTTAAAATAAAAACTATAAAAAATAAATTTATTGTAGTTTTTGGGTTTAAAATTGTTAAAGTTACAGATTCTCAAATTGCTTGAAAAACACTTTTATTTTCTAAAATTATAAAAAATTTTACATAAGCAAATAAAATATTTATAATAAGTCAAAAAAATAAAATTATTCAAAAAGCAATTGTTGTAATTTTTAAATATTGTACTCAAATAAGTCTGATTACAAATAAATAAGCATTTATTATACTCAAAACTTTAAATGGTGAGAATAAGTTACTGTATTCAAAAAATGGTAAAAATTTATATAATCATTGTCAAAATGCTTCAGATTTTGAAATAGTTTCATTTTTATCTCTTCTTTCTATATATTTTACAAGTCAAGCATCAAATATTGGTACAATAAAAAAATATAGAAGTAACAATATTCCCCAACCAATAAAAATATCCATTCATATTCTAGTTTCTAAAATATTTAGTAAATATTTTAAAACAACAGAGCTGTCTTTTCAAAAAATTACTACATAAGTGTAAATACTTTGATATACTAGAATAGTTGTTAAAAAAATTATAGATAAAATTCAAGGGAGAAAATAAAACTTTTTTGCATTTGCATCATTTTTTATTGTCTCCCAAGAAGGAATTATAATTTTTTCTTTTAAAAAATTATTTTCCATTTAATTTATTTTTTAAAAAATTATTCAGTTATTTTTTTGAAAATATATTTAAAAAATCCAGAAAAACTTTTTTCTTTCCAATTTATATTTGTCTCTTCCTTTATGTAAGAATTTTCTAAAATAGAGCTTCTTTCACTTTTGTAAGGTAGAGAAGAGTAAGTTTTGTCGATTTTTATAGATTTGTCAACAAGTAAATTTACTTTTGGAGAATATAGAGTTTTTAAAGTATTTTCAGATTTCAAAATATCTAAAATCTTTTTTTCATATTCTTGAGTTTTTTCTTCAGTATAAATATTTTCTTTCATTTCTTCTATTAATACATCTAGAGAAGGTTTTTTTATACTAGAGAAATTATATCAAGTTTTTACTTGGCTAGAATGCAAGTAAGGAAAAAGATTGAAATTTAAATATCATAAATGAACTCAGCTTAAAATCATATCATAATCATTTTTATTTGAAATAATTTTTATTAAGTCATTTACAGAGAATCAAATAGATTCAACAGTTATTCATAATTCTTTTAAAGAATTTTCTATAAATGCAACAGTTTCTGTAGTTTCTTTTTTTCAGTCTCAAATATAATAAAGTTTTAGAGTAAAAGGTTTTAAATCTTTACTATAAAAAATATTTTCATCAAGAGCTTCAAGTTTAGCTAGTTGTTCTTTTTTTGCTTTATCTTCAGTAGTTTCTACAGCTCAAGTATTTACTTTTTTATTTTCAGCTTCTTCTTTTTGTTTTTGAGCTTCAGCTTCAGATTTTTTTATTTCAGCTTCTTTTTCAGCTCTATATAGAGATATAGCTAGATTTTTTTCTTCTTCAGCTAGCTTATCTTTATCATGATAATAAATAAAAATTATTTCCTCTTGGAAAACTTTTTCTCCATTTATTTCAAAATAAATTTTATAACTATTTTTTCAAGCATTTATATTTCAAATACTTTCTTTTAATCTGTAATAAAATTCAGAATCTCAAGATTTAAAATTTGTTATTTTATAATCATTTACATAAACAGCAGTTGTTCAGTTTACAGTTTTTCAAGTAAGTAAAATATCATCTTTTGTAACAAAATTATAAATATCTACATAATCAGGATTTGTTATAATTTTTGAATCTTTTTGATATCTATCAAGTGTCAAATCTTCAGGAATAGTTATTTCTTTAGAAACTGTTGTATTTTTTGTTTCTACTTTATTTTCAGTAGTTGTAGTTGTTTTTTGTTCAACTTTTGGAGTTGCTTCTTGAATTAAAACAGATTTTTTCTTGTAACCTAAACTATTCATTATAGTGTCAAAAGTTTTGCTTGGAGTATTGCTAGAAATTTTTTCTGTTGTTAAAAATGGATTTAAAATCTCTTCAAAATTTTCTTTTCACAAAACGTTTATAAGTTTTTCGTTATCTATTTTGTTCAAAATATAAGTTCTTAAATCAGAATTTTCTATTTTTGCTTGATTTAAAAATAATCAAATAAAAGAATTTAAAGTATATTTTTTACTTTGAAACTTAGAAATACTGTTTCAAATATTATTTTCATAATCATTAAAAACATTTACAGCTCAATAATTTTTCTTGAAAGAGTTTATATCAGGGAAAATATTTAAAATAATTTTGTTAATATTTGATTTATCATAATTTTCATTTTTTACCAAAGTTATTTTTGAAATTCAAAGATTTTCATCATTTGTAACTTTGTCAATAATAAATTTTCAGCTATAAATACCTCAATTTGTAGGGAAATCTCAAGTTATATTTTCGTTTGTCAAAGTATTTATAAAACTTTTGTTCAAAATTGGTTGTAAAAATATATTCAGGAAATTTACATCCTTTTTTGTATTTTTAAAAATTATTACATTATCTTTTGTTTCGATTTTAGTATCAGAAAGTAAAGAAACTAAAATTTTATTTGAATTTGTTTCTTTTATCAAATTATAAGTTGCTAAAATATCTTCAGCAGTAATATTTTCTCAATTTGACCATTTCGCATCTTCATTTATGATACATTCTATATTTACCATAGAACTAATATCACAATTTGCAATATCTCAAACAATTTTATGTTGATCAATGTCATATTTTAATATAGATCTATAAAGAAGTTGGATTATATATTTGTCATTTCAGTCAGAATAAAGAGGAACTAAAGGATTTAGGTTTGGAAATTTTCCTATCAATCATTCTGAAACAGTTCATCATTTTACAGGCTGACTATTTGAGTTACTAACTAGATAACTATAGCTTATGTGCACTAAAGTAAGCACAAAAAACATAATACTTATAAAAAATAAGTATTTTTTTAGTTTTTTTATTTTTTGAGTAATCATAGAAAATTTTTTAATTATCTAAGAATAAATAAACAAGCAGAATTTAAAATAAATAAAGTTCCTAAAACAATAGTGATATTATGTAAAATTTTTTCAGGTCATCTTCTTGTGATTTCATTCATTCCACCACTCATACTACTTAAATTTAAAGCAGTACCTTTGTTTTGTATTAAAATAACAGCAATAAGTAAAATAGAAACTACTATTTCTGTAAAAGTTAATGTTTGTATCATCATTTTTTTATTTGTTAATAATAAGTGAGTAAATAATATTCAAAAATGAAAAAATTGCAACAGCAACTATAAAATTAAAATCTCAATTTATAGTATAACTTATTCAATCAATTTTTAATAAGTCATTTAATAAGTATTGCAGGAGCCAAAGAGTAACTCAATTTATTAAAATTGAACTAAGTCAAAAAAATAAAAAGAAGAAAGGTAAAGCTAAAATTTTTAAAATTGGTTTTACAGTTGCATTTAAAACTCAAAGTAAAACTCACCCAAAAATATAAGCTATAATTCCTCATGTTACAATTATTCCTGCTTCTAATCACATTTCAGAATTTGCTCAAAGTAAATATTGTAATGCAAATAAAATCAGAGAGTTAAAAATTATAGAAATTAGTATTTTCATATTATAATTTTAAAATATTAATAATTTTTTCAGAAGTAGAAAGTTCTCAATCTTTTTCTTCATTTAGAAAATTTGGTAAAATTATTTTTAAATCAGAACAAATTCTATTATCTATTTTTAGATTTATTAAACTTATTCATCTTTTATTTAAAATCAATCTTAAAAAAACTGCATTTTCTTTATTGTAAATAAGAGAATAATTTTCTATTTTTCAAAAATCATAAAAATTTTCTCAGATTTTTATTCAAAGAGAAGTTATTTCTACTTTTATTTCTTTTGAAGTATTATTTTCTATAAAAAACATAACTCAAGCTCAAAGTATAGCAATTATACTTAGTCAATATTGTCAAGTAAAAACTCACCAAAAAACTAGTCAAATTACTACAGAAATGGCTATTATGTACCAAAAAGCTCATCTGTTTTTTTCATCAGAAAATTCCCAAGAATATAAAATATTTTCCATTTTTATAAATTATTTAAAATTAAACTTCAGCTAGATGCAAAATTATCTATTAAAAATTTTATTATTAGATAAGAGCATGCGGCCAATCAGAAACCTATAAGTGCTGCAATTATTGTATCTTTTCATTTGCTAGAATCTCCAGTAATTCAACTTATTAAATATTTGTAAGCTCAAATAATTATAACAATTACTGCTATAGTTCAAGCTATTCCTATAAAGAAATCAGTTGCATTTACAAAAATTCCAGGAATATCTTCATAAGTAAAATTTCAGTTTCTAAGCTCCTGAGCTGTAAGTCAAGTAACTCAACCGTCTCATCAAGCAGCAAAAGTTTTATTTAAAAATAAAGAAAACAACATAACATAAAAAAATATTTTTCAAGTATTTTTCATAAAAATTAACTTAAATTATAATTATCAATATCTCAAACTGTATTTAAAGAATCCATTCTTGGATTGTAATAATCTGCTAAAAATGTAACCAAATCTTTTTTTGAAATAAGTTCAGCTTTTATTCAAATATTTTCAAGTCAAGTTTGAACTACATTTACTCTTTTTAAAACTTCTTTTTTATTATTTGTAAAATTTCTCAATTGATTTTTTATATTTCAAAGTTCTTGATTTTGGGTCAAACTTTTCCAAAAATCAGAGAAAAATCAGAAATAACTATTATCTTTTACACTTTTGTTTTGCTCGAAATCAAAAGGAACAATGATATAAAATTCTTTTTTCATTATTTGAGCAACTTCAATCAATTTTTTTAAATAAGCAATATACTCATAAGTTTGATTTTGTAAAAGAGTATTTTCTTGTTTTAAAGCTCTAGCATTTAAATTTGTAAGATAAGAATCAATATCAAGTTTTTTTGATCTCACAAGGATTTGAATAGGGAAATCAATAGAATTTAAAAACCTTTGAAAACTTATTATTATACTATCTTGTTCATCTGTATTTTTCAACAAAAAATTTATTGTTGAACATTTTAAAATAACTCTTACCGAGTTATCTTTCATTATTATTATATTTTCTTTTATTCAAGAAAAAGGTAAGTATCTTTGAGTTGATAAATCTCAAACTTTTTTTTGTGTATTTTTTACTGCCACTTTACAAAATTTTATAAAATAATATTTTTATATTTTTTCAAGTTGTTCGTCTAAACTTTTTATTTTTTCTATTTTATTTCAAACTTCGATTTTTTCTACTTTATTTTTTATGTTTGTTATGTAACCAACATCTAAAGCTGAAAAACTATCTACTCATTTTTGCCAATATCTTTCTTTTTGGTTTGCCCAAGCTCTAATCCAGTTTAAAATTAAAACCATAAAAGTCATTTCAGAAATTTTTACTAAAGCTACAAAAACGAAAAAAACTACAACAATTACAGCTGGAAATCAAGCCAAAACTTTTCAAAGATAAGGATCCAAAGAATTGAAAATAGCATATCCAAGTCCAAGTCAAGCGAAAATTATTGCAAGTTGTCTTATACTCAAGCCAAAAACTATTGGATCTTCATTTTCTATATTTATTGGAATTTTATATTGCATAAAAATTTTTTATTATTTTTTAAACTTTTTTTTCATTAAAAACTTCTTCCCAAACTTTACATTCAAAATTATACATTATTTTATAATCTTCATCTATTTCATGATCATAACCTAAAATATGTAAAGTTGAATGAATTACTAAATTGAAAAATTCTTTTTCTACAGTTATTTTATATTCTTTACTTTGAGAAAAAATTTTTTCTTCATTTAGTATTATTTCTCAAACTGTTTCATCTTCTTTAAATTTTTTGAAATCATAAAAATAATGAAAACTTAAAACATCAGTTGTTTTGTCTATTCCTCTATGTTTTTTGTTTAAAATTTTTACTTCTTCTGGATTTAAAAAAACTATATTTAGAGTTCAAGATTGAGCTTTTTTTACTATTTTTTCTACTGTTTTAGAAATTTTGTTTAATACTTCTTTATCTATTTCAAAACTTGGAATATTTACTAAATTATAATGAAACATATTTTAAAAATTAAATTTATATGATTTATTATAATTATTTTGCTTTTTTTTTCAAAATTATTATAATAAATTGTGAGTCTGGTTTATAGGTGACTACTGCTGGTTAATTTTTTTCCTTACAAAACCAAAAAAATTAAGATGCTCCTAGTATTTCTTTAACTGAGAATTAATTTTTTCAAATGAAGGAAGGGCACCTTTAAGTAATTCCATTAAACAAGGAATACAAAAAAGCTAGCTTGACCGTAAAGTGGACCTTTATAAAAACAGATTTAAGACAAGATAAAATTTTATCTTGTCTTTTTTTGTTTAATAATTTGTAAAAATTTCAGTTTTTATTTCATATAAAATATAATCTTTTTCATCAAAAGATTTTTCTTCTAATTTTTGTTTCAAAACATTTAAAAAATCTTCACCAGAAATAAGTTTTGGGTTTATATTAGGTAAAATACAAGCCATTTTTGAATAATCATTTTTTATAGCTATAACTCAAGCTCTAGTTGGATCTATAGTTTTTATAGATTTTGTTTTTAATAAATTTCTTTCAGTTATTTTATCAATTCTGATTTTTAAATCATTATATTCATTTGAAGTTAATGGAGAAAATCTTTTGTCTTTTGATATTGCAAAAAAAGTATTTTCTATTATTTCTTCAACAGTATTATCTTTTAATTCTTTTATATTTCAAGCACTTCATCTAACTTCTCATTTTGAATAAATTGTAACAAAAGCATTTATTTTTTCATTTAATAAATTTTTATTTTCTATTTTTAAATCTACAATTGAAATTTTTTTTCAAGTTTTTAAGAAAAATTCTATTGTTTGTTTTGCAATTGAAATCATAATTTTTTAGTTAGTTAAATATTTTTTATAATAAATTTTTTTGTTCTTCTTCTTTTTCATTTTCTTCATCTTCTTTTTTTATTTTGTAGAAAATATCTCAAATTGGGTCAGTTCAAGTTATTCTATAAAAATAAAAATAGACAAATTCAAATAATTTTTTTATAAAAATAATAGAAAAACTTATTATTGGAAGTAAAAAAAGTAAAGAAAATAATTTTGCATTTCAAGAAGAAAAATTTTTAAAAACTGAAATAATGACAAGTAAGCTTATAAATAATCAAATAAAACTTCAGTAAATTCAAATAATTACATAACGATAATTATTTAAAACTTCTAAAATAATATTTGTTCAAAAAGTTACAATAAAAATATGAAAAATAAAAATTATTATATTATTTTCAAAATTACTTCAACCAAAATATAAATAGATTGGTGAAATAAAAATAAAAATTAAAATTTGAAAAATTGCAACTTGTGAAAAAATTACAAAATTTGTTTTATATTTTTCTGGATTTAAAGCTCAAAGAAATTTATAACTAAACAAAGAAGTTATTGTTGTTCAAATTAGAGCTAAAACAGCAAAAATTATAGAATACAAAGTTTCTCATTTGGCTCAAAATTTACTATTTGCAATATTGTCAAAAACATTGCTTTGACTTCAAATAATAAATGAAAAAATTAAAATTATTATACTTCAAATAAGCCCAGCAACAAGGACTCAAAGTGAAGAAATAAGTATTTCTTTAAAAGATTCTTTTCTTTCGATTAAACTCATATTTTATTTTTTATTAAATTATTTCTTGTAAAAAAATTTTTTATTAGATAAATCAAAGCTCAGATAAATATAAAACTGTCTCCTAAATTAAAAACAGAAAAATATTTTACTCATATAAAATCTACAACATAAGAATTAAAAATTCTTTCATATCAGTTTCATAGAGCTCAAGCTAAAATTAATCAAAAAGATAAATCTATTATTTTGTCATTTTTCTTTTTTTCTTCTTTAAAGTAATAAAAGAAAATAAGAGAAATCAAAAAAATAGTTATTATTTTTAAAAAGGGAATATTTATAGAAAAGGCAATTCATCTATTTTCTATGTATCACAAATAAAAATAATTTCAAATTATATTTATATTTTCTTGCAATAAATTTTTTGCTAATTGCTTAGAAAATAAATCTAGAAAAATTCAGATAATAATAGTTATATAAAAAAACATTGACAATTTTAATTTATTATTTATAATTTTTTTACTTTTAAATCAAAAAGGAGCAATAAAATGTTAAAAGTAAAATTTTCAAATCCTTCTTTAAGTTTCAAGTTTTTTGACCAAAAAACTTGAAACTTTTGGTGTAGATTTTTATCTTGAAATTCAAGAACAAGCTTTGCTTGTTGATGAAGTAGGTTTTTTAAACTTACCTTTACATTTTCAAAGATTTTTAAAATCTAGAGAAATTTTTGGTTAACATATTGTTAAATGCTAAAATTTATTATATTTTAGCATTTTTTTTGAAATTTGAAACAAAAAAATAAAAATTAGCTTGACAAAATAAAGAATTTATTTTATAATATAATTGTTTTTCTTATGTATTTTTTCTTTTTTTTATAGGAGTGCAAATTATGAATTCTTTTATTGCTAAAGACTATATTTTTGATTTAAATGGTTTAAAGGAGAGTGAAATTAAAAATATTTTGAGTCTTTTAACTTTTAGTAGAATAAATTTTGAACTTGAAAATAAAACTCTAAAAGCTGAAGGGCTTCCTATTATGACATTAAGAAGCTTAAAAATTAAAAGGCTTTTATTTTCTAGAAAAATATAAGAAAATATTAAGGTGGTTTTTAAAACCATCTTTTCTTGACTATTTTATAAAAAGTGGTATAATTTTAAAGATCTTTTCTGAAATCAACCAAAGGAGAAAATATTATGAAAGAAGTTAAGATTAGTTTCAACCCAGAAAAAATTCAAATTAATAAAACTTTTGAGGAAAAGTGTAAACTTATTTTAGTTTTTTTAGAAATTTTTGATTTTGATGATTTTGATTTTGATGACTGTATTTTTTATTTAGCACCAAAATTGTATGCAAAATTAAAACTTCTGAAAAATGCTTTGGAATCAGGAAAAATAAAACCTGATACAAAAAGTGTAATAGCTTTTGCTTCACAGTTATAAGGGGAAATTATGTTGAAAATTATTGAAATTGATGTTTCCAAAGATTTAGAAATAGGTGACAAAGATTTAGTAAAAGTAAAGAACCTTGTAAGAAATTATTTTGAAAAAAATAATATTTATTACATAACTAGGGTTGATGGAATTTTTCTTGTAAAATTAAAAGATTATCGACGTAAACTTCGATTAAAACTTAATAATTTTATACAAGAAAATTAAATTTTTTAAAAGAGCTATTATTAGCTCTTTAAAAAATTGACTTTTAAAAATTATTGCTTATAATATATTTGAACTAAAAAAATTAAAGGAGGATTTTATGTCAATTCTTGGAAAAAAAGCTGAAGAAGTAGAATTTTTTGAAGAGCTTGAATCAACTTATAAAAAAGATGGTTTTTTAAAATTTTTTGTTTCAGATTTTGTAAAAAATATAGATTTGTCTAGTTTTTGTGAAAAATTTTCTTTTGATTTAGGAAAAGAGAAAATAAAATTTATGAGGATAGATGGAATTTATTACATTTTTGCAAAACAGCTTCCCAAAGCACATACTATTTTTGTTACAAATCTAAAAAATTATTTAGAAAAATTAGCAAAATAATATTTTGACTTTTTTCTAAATGTATCTATAATTTTGGTTCAACAAAACAATAAAAAGGAGTAGTTTATGCGAGATAAAAGAAATTTTTCAGAAAAATTTAAAGGTTATTTCCCAGTTTTGGAAAATGATTTTTTAAAGGGAATTGAGGTTATAAAATTTGATTTAACTGATTTTATTAACTCTCGGGAGCAACTTAAAAAAATTTCAAATGAACTTTTTGAAGATTTGTTTGCTTCAGAAGTTTCATTTAGATCAGATGGGCTTTTCTTCTATGTGAGAAAAACTGATTATGAAGCTTTTCAAAAAATTTTTTTGAAACATTACAAAGATTATGTTCAATTTTTAGAAAAAACGTATTTAGACATATCTGAAAAACTAAGTATTTAGCATAGAAAAAAAGAGAAAATTTTTAAAATTTTCTCTTTTTATTTTAGTATTCATTTTACTATACTATTTCTTTTTATTTCTCACTCAATAACTTCAAAAGTTCTATCATCAGCTTCGATATAATTTTCTGTCCATCATTTCCATCTAGTTTTTCCATTTTCATCAGTTGTTACAACTTCGATTAAAACTTCAAATTGTTTTCAAATATTTCTTTCTATAAAATCATCTCTTACAGAATCTCAGATAAATTCTAGTTCCCACATTCTATCTTTTTTTACTTTTTCATCTACTTGATTTGGGAAAAATCAAGCTGGAACAGATTCACCAAGTTTGTGAGCAGAAAAAGGAAAAGCATGGATTTTTGTTATAAGTCAATCTTTTACTAAATTGTAAGTATCTCTGAAATCTTGCTCACTTTCTCCTGGAAATCCTACGATTAAATCAGCTCAAATACTTACTTCAACACCATCTTCTCTGACAATATTTTTTGTTTTTTCTAGTAAATTTCTGATATAATCTCAGTCATAATGTCTTCTCATAGCTTTTAAAACATTTGTTGAACCAGATTGAACAGAATAGTGAAAATGAGGATAAATTCTTTTATTTTTAAAAATTTCTAAACATTTTTCATCTATAAATTCTGGTCAAAGTGAACTTATTCTAAGTCTTGGAATCGTTGTTTTTTCCAAAATATATTCTAAAAGTTCAGCAAATCTACTTTGTCAAACATCGTTTGTATCTTTTAGTCACCAAGCTGAGAGATTTACTCAAGTTAAAACCACTTCTTTTCATCAGTTAAACTCAAATTCTGTGATTTCTGAAACAATATCATCTTTGTCTCTATAATAATGTCTTCATCTTTTTTGAACTGTTAGACAAAAAGTACAAAAACTGTTACATCAACCTTGGATTAATAAAAATTTTTTTGTATAAATTTGTTGAAAATTTTTTAATTTATCTTTTAAATCAAGTTTTTTTGTTTCTTTTTTCTCTTCTTTTTTTGTTTGATTATCTATTTCTAGTTTTAGTTCTTCTGGTTTTTCTCATAAAATAACTATTTTTCATTCAAATTCTTTTAATTCTGGATAAACTTCAAAAAAATCATCTTGAGCTTCTCATTTTTTAAAAGCTCAACATCAGCTTATAAAAATTTTTTCATCTCAATCAAGTTTTTTTACTTCATCTTTTACAAATTTTATCCATTTTCTTTTTGCATTGTCTGTAACTACACAACTAGCTACAAAAATACCATTTTTATCTTTTAAATATTCAGATTTTAACCATTCATCAGTGTAATATTTGTTTACTTTACATCAAAAAATTTTAAATTGCATTTAAGTTTGTTAAGTTTTATTTTTGTTATTATACTTAAAAATTTTTATTTTAAAAGAAAAATTGAAAAAATAAAATAAAAAAACACTATATAAAATATAGAATTAGAAAAAATAATGATTC
Source organism: uncultured Candidatus Altimarinota bacterium (assembly GCA_963518665.1). GTDB lineage: Bacteria > Patescibacteriota > Gracilibacteria > BD1-5 > UBA6164 > GN02-872. The sequence goes on from CAUQKR010000024.1 coordinate 14,047, forward strand.
AAGTGATGGAAAATAAAGCATAAAAAAAAGAAAATATTTTAAGATTTTCTTTTAAATCAATCTACACCATCATTTCATTCAAAAAATAATAATTTTCAGTTTTCTTTTTTATAGACAAAAGCAGTGTATTTAACATTTTCTTTTAAATCTATTTTAGAAATATGTTTTTCATATTCTTTAAAACAAGAAACTGCTCAAAGTAATGGTAATTTTTCAAACATTTCTTCACAAAACTTTTTTTGTAATTCTTCTAAAAAATCATCATTATCTTGTAAGTTTTTAGGAAGTCTAAGTTCTGAAACTTCTGTAGAAATATAGAAACTATCATCTCAATATTTTACCATATGTATTTTAAAAATTTTTCTGTGTCAGTCCAAGCTAGTCAATCATATTTTATTCAAAAATATTTTTCAAATCATTTGTTTAATAGATCTAAAAAATATAAAATTTTTTGTAAATCTTTATTTGAAAAATAAAAAAATATTGCATACATAAATTTTTTGTTATTTAATAATAGCTTCTATTAACCATATATTTCAGTTCTTTTAGCTATTTAATCTTTAGAATTTGAAATTT
>CAUQKR010000025.1:0-14158 GCA_963518665.1 uncultured Candidatus Altimarinota bacterium
GGCTTTGTCTATGTAAGATTTAATTATTCTTAGTTTTACTGGAGTTTGATTTTCATCTTGAAGCATTATCCAAGCAATATATCAATAAAAAATTTCTGTATCTTTAAAATTTCTTATTCAAAGTTCACTATAATGTTTAGCTTTTTCTAGTCTATTGTATAAAATATTGTAATAAATAGCTAAATTATAATCATTTTTATCTAGTTTTTCTCATTTTGTATTAATTAAATCATTAAAAGCATTTAACATTTTTTCTGTTTCATTTGATTCAAAATAAAGAAATACTATTCTTCTTTTTATATCTAAAATATCTTTATATCAGTCTTTTAAAGCTTTTTGGTAATTTACTAAAGCAGGAACTTTATTGTTTAATTTTTCAAAAACTCTTCATAAAAAATAACTTATTTCTGGATTATTATTTTCAGTTTTTTTGATTTCTGTCAAATATTTTTTTGCAGAAATATAATCTCAAACTTCATAAGCACTTTTTGCTGCGACCTTCATTATTGGCTTATAATCAGCTCTTTGACTTAAAATTCATTCAGAAGTTTTTAGTGAAATATAATAAAGTCAATTTTGAAAAAATGCTCAAGTTACAAAAGCAGCTTTGTAGTATAAATCAGTATCTTTAAAATTTTTAAAAGCCTCAAGAGATTCTTTCATAACTTTCATTTCTTCAGTTCCTATATCTTTGTGACTTTCAAAATATTTTTGATATTTATCTCTACAAAGGGAATAATCAACTACACAAACTAAAGAAGTAGTATAATAAAATTTTTTCTCATCAGAAATTTCAAATTCTTCAATTGATTTTGTCAATTCTTCTAAATTATTTTCATTTACTCATTTATCATTTATCAAAGACATTATAGCTTTATCTTTATCCAAAAAACTAGAATTTTTTACTTTTGAATAATATTCATTTGCTTTTTTGTATCTATGAATTTTGTAGTTTATATCTCAAGCTTTTACGTTTATTTCTTCATCATTTGGAATATTTTTTAAAATTTGTTGATATTTTATAAGTGCAATCATATATTCATTTTCATCATAATACATATCTGCATTTGCTATCAATCATTTTAATTTTATTTTTCTTTTCAAATTATCTATTTTTTTATCTATTTCTTCTTTTGAAATAGATTTATTTTCATCTAAATCTGAAATTAAATCAGCTTTATCTTCTTCAGAAACTCAAGTATTATTTAATAAATGATTTAAATTTTTATCCCTATTTATATTTGAAAATAAAAAATAAGCTCAAATAATTAAACTAATTATTATAAGTAAAATTCAAATATTTTTTGCCTTTAAATTTATTTTTTTCTCCATTTCCAATTTTTTTAATTTATAAACTTTTGTATATTTTATTTTTAAGATCGATTTTGTAAAGTTAAAATTAAAAATTCTATTTACAAACTTTAAAAAACTATTATTATATGTTTTTAAAAATTATAAAAAATTTACTTTATGTTTAAGAAAATAGCATCAAATACAATATCTCAAATTTTTTCAAAAGTTTGAACTGCTATAATTGCAATTTTTTTAATTTGAATTTTGACAAAATATTTAACAGTAGAACTTTATGGAACTTATTCAAAAGTTTATAATTATGTTTGAATTTTTGTTTTTTTAGCAGATTTATGACTTTATGCAATAACAATAAGGGAAATCACAAATAATAAAGAAAAATCTAGTTTTATTGTTTGAAATGTAATGAGTTTGAGGCTTGTTCTTGGTATTTTAATTTTGTTTTTATCTGTTTGAATAGCTTTTTTTCTTCCTGGTTATAATGAAAAACTTATAATTATTTCTATTTTTATAAGTTCTATTTTTACTATTTTGCAACTTTTAAATTCTTCGATTTTAGCTTTGATGCAGGCAAATATGAAGGTTGAATATTCAGCTTTTACTTTGATTATTTGAAAACTTGTAAATTTATTTTGAGTTTGGTCTATAGCTTATATTTTTTATCCAAAAGAATTCATACAAAATTCTGATTATTTTTCTCCATTTATTTATATAATGATTGTTTGAGTTATTTCTGTTTTGATAAATACAATCATGAATTATTTTTATGCAAGAAAAATAGTAAAATTTTCTTTTTCTTGGGATTTTGAATATATAAAATATATTTTTAAAATTTCTGTTCCTTATTGAGTAGCTTTGTTTTTATCAGTTGTCTATTTTAAAATGGACGTTATTATTTTGTCTATAATGGAACCACAAAATATTGCAGATAGAAATATCTCACTTTATTCTTTACCTATGAAGATTGTTGAGGTTATAATGGTGATTTGAGGTTTTTATATGACTTCTATTTTACCAAGTTTAACTGAAAATTTTAAAAAACAAAATAGACAAGAATTGTCCACTTTATTAGATATTTCCTTCAAGGTCTTATTTATGTTTTCATCTTTGGTTTTTGTTTTGTGAGTACTTTTTAGAGATTATATAATTAGAATAATTGCAACAGAAGATTATTTATCTAAAATTTTGCCTTATAATTCTTCAGATGCATTTTTGATAGTTTTTGCAGTTGTACTTTTTTATTTTATTTCTTTAGTTTTTATCTATACTTTTGTAGCTACAGAAAGACAAAATAAACTTTTGAAAATAAATGTTATTGTAACAATTTTTAATTTTATTTGAAATATTTTGCTTATTCCAAAATTTAGTTTTATGTGAGCTTGATTTGTAACACTTTTATCACAAATTTTACTTTTGACTTTATGATATTTTGGAACAAAAGATTTGGTAAAATTTAGCTTTCCTAAAAAATTTATTTTGGTAAATATTTTATTTTGAACTTTTATGTTAGTTTTTTGAAACTATATTTTATCTAATTTTAAAATAAGTTTGTATGTAGATTTTTTACTTTATTGAACTATTTTTTGAGCAATTTATTTAGTTTTTTTCTTTTTTATTTATAAAAAATATATAAAAATTTAAAAATTTTGAATTTTTTTTAAAATTAATTATAATAGAAAAAATTTTTTAATATAAATTTTTAAAATATGAAAATAGATAATATAACTTTGGCTTTTAAAAATAAAATAATTTTAGAAGATATTGATATAGAGATAAGACCTGGAGAATTTGTATTTTTTATTTGATATTCAGGGAGCTGAAAAACAAGTCTTATAAGATCAATAATTTGAGATTTTAAGCCTGATCATTGAGATATTATTTTGGACAATAATATGGCTTTGTATAGATGATTAAATGAAGAACTACTTTTATCATATAGAAGGAGTATTTGAGTTATTTTCCAAGATTATAAACTTCTTGAATCAAAAAAAGTTTATGAAAATGTAGCTTTTGCAATGGAAGTTTGTGGATACAGTGATGAAATAATCAGAGCTAGAGTTCCAGAAGCTCTTGAAAAAGTAGGGCTTTTGATAAAAAAAGATAAATTTGTTTACGAACTTTCAGGTTGAGAAAAACAAAGAGTAGCTATTGCTAGAGCTTTGGTGAATAATCCAGATATAATTATTTGAGATGAACCGACTTGAAATCTTGATCCAGATACATCAAAAGAAATAATGGATATATTTTTGGATTTAAATGCAGAAGGTAAAACAATAATTATGGCAACTCATGATGCAAATATTGTAAATAGACTTCAAAAAAGGGTAATTACATTTTCTGAAAGAAAAATGATTTCAGATGAAAAAAATTGAAATTATAATTTAAAATAAAAAATACTAGAAATTTTTCTAGTGTTTTTTATTTTACTTCATCAAGTAATTTTTTTAGATTTTTACAAAATTCTGGGTCTTTACTTTTTGAAAAATCATCATCTCAAGCTTTTGAATAATATCTTCAAAATAAAATTAAAGTATTATGTAAATTTTTGTAGCTTAAATCCATTTCGATTTCTGAAACAATTTTATCTGTTTCTAAGGGAGTTTTTGTTTTTACTACTCAAAAACGATTCAAAATTCTATGAACATGAGTATCTACTCAAAGATAAGGAGCATCTTTTGTAACTGATAAAAAAACTTTTGAAGTTTTTACTCAAACTCAAGGTAATTTTTGAAGTTCTTCTAAATCATAAGGAATTACATTTTTATTTTCTATAAGTTTTTCACAAGTTTTATAAATATTTTTTGCTTTATTGTTAAAAAAGGAAACTGAAGAAATAAATTTTTTTATTTTTTCAACTCACATTTCAACTCAATCTTTTGGCTCAATTAAATATTTAAAAAATTCTTCATTTACTTTGTTTACTTGTTTGTCTGTAGATTGAGCTGACATCAAAATTGCAATTAAAAGTTGAAATTCATTTCAATATTTTAATTCAGTTTTTGCTTCAGGAATTATTTTTTGGAGTTCATCTCACATTATTTTTAGTTTTTTTCTTATTTTATTTTTTTGATAATTACTTAATTTTTCCATTAAAATTTTTTATTTTTAAAATATTGCATATAATAATAAAAATTTATAAAAAATAAAGAAAAAATGTATAAAAAATGATTTTTTATTGAAGAAGTTGTTTGAAATAATGAATTTAGTTTTGATGAAAGAAAAAACAAAAAATTATTTGTTCCAGAACTCATTGATGCAAAAAATTTTGATGATATAGAACTTCAAGATGATAAAGAAAAAATAGCTTTTGAAGATTTTGATTTTGATGATAAACTTTCTACAAATTATGGATTAAAAAATTTTTATAGATTTAATTTATCTTGAAAAGAACTTATTTTATTTGACAATCATAATCATGCTTTTTATTTTTGGTACGAAGCAAGAAAAAAATGAATTATTTGAGATAAAAATATTTTGATTCATATAGATGAACATGCAGATACAAGAGATAATTGAAAAAATATTTCAAGACAAGATGCAAAAAATCTAGAAAAAGTTTTTTATTTTACAAATTTTGTTTTAAATGTCTGAGATTATATTATTCCAGCTGAAAATGAAGGAATTATTTGAGAAACAGTGCAAGTCAGAAATACAAAAAATTTAGAAGATTATTTAGGAAGGTTTTGAAATAAAAATTTTGAGAAAAAAACTTGAATAATTTTGAATTTGGATTTAGATTTTTTTCAAAAAGATTTGGATTTTATAGATTTTGATTTGAAGAAAAAAGTTGTGTTAGATGCTTTTTTAAAAGCAGATTTTGTGACTGTTTGTACATCTCCATTTTTTATTGAACAAAAAAGAGCAATAGAATTTTTTAAAAAAATATTTTCTGAAGTTTTATAGAAAAAACTTATATTTTGCTATAAAAAGTATAGTAAGAAAATTTGACTTTTAAAAAAAATGAATATAATAGTAAATATTAAATTTAAATCTTAAAAATAAAAATATGGTATTAGTATTAAACAAAGAGAATTTTGAATCTACTATTTCTACTTGAGTTACTCTTGTTGATTTCTGGGCTGAATGGTGTGGTCCTTGTCAAATTATGCTTCCTATTTTAGATGATTTTGCAGCTTCTCAATGAGATACTATGAAAGTTTGAAAAGTAAATGTTGATGAATCTCCAGAATTAGCTCATATGTTTAGAGTTATGTCTATCCCTACTTTAATAGTTTTTAAAGATGGACAAGCTGTTGAGACAATGGTTTGAGTAAAACAAAAAGCTGAACTTGAAGAAGTTATTGCTAAATATTTATAAAAAAGAATTTTGTAATTTTACAAAATTCTTTTTTTATACAACATTAACCATATTAAAGAAGGGAAGCATTATTGCCATAATTAGAGTTCAAACAACTCATCAAATCACAATAATTACAATTGGTTCAATTGCAGTTTGAATATTTTTTATTAAATTGTCAATTTCTTTTGTTTGTTTTTGGCTTATTTTTAATAAAAGTTCAGCCATATTTCAAGTTTCTTCTCAGATTTTTACAACTGAGGCAAGCTCAATCGGAAACAAAAAATTTTCTTTTCAAGTTTTTATATCGTTTATTCACATAAGTTCACTTAACTGAACTCATTTTGAAACTCTCAAGTTTATTTCATTTAATTTTTTTTCATAATAATCATTTCAAACAGTTTTTGAACTTATTGTCAAAGATTTATTTATCATTACTCAACTTTTTAGTAAAATTCCAAGGGTTGAAGTAAAAATAGACAAAGTTTTTTTCTTGATTAGTCAGCCAAAAAATGGAATTCTAAGAATAAAATTATCCCAAAAAATTTTTGTTTTTTTGTTTGTTTTAAAAATAAAAATTAATCAAATAAAAATCAAAATAGCTGAAATAATGTAAAAAATATTTTTTTGTGTGAAATCTGAAATTTTTATAACAGTTTGAGTAAGTTCTGGAAGATTTACTTTTGAGTCAGCATACATTTTTTGGATTTTTGGAATAACATAAACCATAAAAACTCAAATCATTGAAATCGATAAAACAATAATTACAATCGGATAAATCAAAGCTCAAATAATTTTTCATTTTAAATCTTTGTCTTTTTCTTCTTTATTTTTTATAGTTTCTATACTTTCTCAAATACTTCAAGTTACTTCTCAAACTTCGATTAAAGAAAGGTCAAAATGTCAAAAAATTTTTGAAAATTTTGAAAATGAGACTTGTAAACTTTCTCATTTGTTTATATCTTCTATAACTTTTTCTATTAAAAATTTTATATTTTTATTTTTTGTTTGATATTTTATGATTTTTAATGAATTTATGATTGGAATTCAAGAATTTATCAAATTTGAAAGTTGTTCCAAAAGATTTATTTTTTCTTTTGAACTGATTCTAAGATTTTTTTCTTTATCTTTTTGCAAAAAAAATTTTATTTTTGTCAAATTCATTTTAGAACAACTTATTTTTTAAGATTATTTTTTATATTGTATCATTTTTCTTGAAAATTTTCAAAAAAAAGTTATAATTATTTTGAAAATAATTATATTTATAAAAATAGATTTTATGTTTAAAAAATTTTTTAGAGTAGCAGATGAGGAACAATATGAAGAAATAGCTGAGGATGAAGAATATGAAGATATTCAAGAAGTAGAAGAAAATTTATGACAAATAGCCCTTGATATTCTTGATGTTTGAAATGAACTTGTGATTTTGGCTCCAGTTGCTTGAATTGAGCTAAAAGATATAGATTTATCATTTTTTAACCAAGTTTTGACTATTTCTGGAGTTAGAAGAAAACCAGAATTTTATGGAGAAGAAGCTATTATAAAAAATAAAGAATGTTATTGGTGAAAATTTAGTAGGAAAATAATTTTGCCAGAAAATTTGAATTTTGAAGCAATCTCTGCAGGAATGGAAAATAATATGTTAATTATAAAAATCCCAAAACTTCATTTTTCAAGCCACAATATAAAAATAGATAGATTATAATTTTTTGATAAATGTTTAAAAAAAAGGTAAAAAATTCTGCAAGTAAAATAGATAAAATTGTTACTTGAGTAATTATTTGAACTGCAGTTGCTTCTGTTGTTTGACTTAGCCAAACAAAAAAATGAAAAGAAGTAACAGCTGAAATAAAACAAAAATCTACTTGAGTTTTTGGTAAGTTAAAACAATTTTACTGAAAATCTATGATTTTTTTTATAAAAAAATTTAGTAAAAAGAAATAATATGAAAAAATTTTTTTTATTTTTTATAATTTTTATTTTTTCTGCTAGCTTTTCTTATGCAAATGAGTGCAAATATCAGTCAAAAATAAATTCTTGTACAAGTGCTTTGGAGGCTTTTATGTGAAAAAATAATTTTAAAAATATTCGTGTTTGATGAAGTTTAAAGGATTTTACAGAATTTCCTTGTATTCAAGATTCTTCTGAGAATAGAACTTTTCAAATTGCAATGGATGCAAATTTCAAAAAAATTGATAAAGATTCGGAAAAATATTTAAAAGATATTTATGATGGAACTTTTGGATGAGATAACAATTCTTTTGAAGATATGGAATCTTTATTTATAAAAATGGATGAATTTAGAAAAAATTATAAAGATTCTTGTGAAAAATCTTTTGAAGAAACTCTTGATTGTACAAAATATTATGGAAGAGAGAAACCTATTTCTAGTGTTTCTGTTTTGTGAGCTTTAAGTTTTATAAAAGGGGCATCTTGAAAAGAAAGTTGTGTTGCTTTTTCTGACTTAAAAGTAAAAATTTTTTGAGAAATAGCTTACAGATGATTTTTGTTAAATAAGCAAAAATTAGAAAAGGATAAGAAAAAAGAGTATACACAAGTTCAAAGAGATAATTATTTAGAACTTTCTCAAGATGTAAGAGTAAATCAAATGTATATTGATAGATTGAATTCTAAATGGACTTCAAAAACAAAAAACACTTTAAATAATTAAAAAATGAGTTTAGAAATAATAAAAAAATATAAAATAAAGGCTAAAAAATCACTTTGACAAAATTTTTTAATAAATGATGAAATTTTGAAAAAAATTTCTGAAGTTTTGGAAATAGAAAATAAAAATATTATTGAAGTTGGTCCTTGATATTGAGCTTTGACAGAAAGAATCCTTGAAAAAAGACCTAAAAATCTCACTTTAGTTGAACTTGATAGGGAAATGATAGAAATCCTTGATAAAAGAAAAGAAAATGGTGATTTTCAAAATATCGATAAGCTTTTTATAAAAAATATTGATGTTTTGAAATTTTTTCCAGATTTTGAAGAATATTTTGTTATTGCAAATATTCCATATTATATAACTTCACCTATTTTAAGACATTTTCTTTTTGATGTAGAAAATAAACCTGAAAAAATGCTTATTTTGATGCAAAAAGATGTTTGAGATAAAATTATTTTGTGACAAGATTATACAAAAAAACAAAAATCAAGTGTTTTATCTCTATTTGTGGCAAAAAAGGCAATTGCAAAAGAAGTTATTTTTGTTTGAAAACAAAATTTTTCTCCATCTCCAAAAATAGAATCATCAGTTTTACTTTTTGAAAGAATAGATGATTTTGATTATTTAGAAGATGAAATTTTTCTAGAATTTATAAAAAAAGCTTTTGTTGAACCAAGAAAAAAACTTGTAAATAATTTGCAAAAAGCTTGATATGAAAAATCTAAAATTTTGGATATTTTTTCTTTAAAAAATATAGATGAAAATATTCGTTGAGAAGACTTAAATATTAGACAATGGTGTGATTTAATAACAGTTTTTAACAAAAATTTAACTTAAAATATTTGATATTTTTTCAAAAAAAAATATAATTTGCCAACTTTTTTAAAAAGAGGTTATTTTTTAATCATAATTTAGTTAATGAGAAATAAAGCAATAGTTCATATTATGTCGAAAGATAGAATGAAATGATCTGCCCTTAAAGCTGATTTAGATGCTATAGAAGAATTATGGGAAAAATATGGAATAAATAATATTATTTTTTATAAATGAGAAAAAATTGATTACTCTTATTTGATATCAAAATTAGAAAAATATTGAATTTATACACAAAACTACTCAAATAAAAAAGATTTACTTGAAAAGATAAAAAAAATTAATGAAAAATATGAAATAATTTTTGTTTATACAGCCCTGGAACTTATGATAAAAACTGCAAATTTCGTAAGAATTTGATTAAATCATGTAGTTTCAGCTGAACCAAATATTTTTAGAGATAAATCTTTGCAAAGAAAATTTTTACAGGAAAATGCTCCAGAACTTGGTGTAAAATTTTTGAAATGAGAACCAGAAAAACTTGATTTAAAACTTATAGAAAAGGAAATTTGATATCCTTTTATTATGAAACCAGTTAATTGAGTTCAATCTTCTGGTGTTATGAAAGTCGAAAAAAAATCTGATTTTCAAAAATATTTAAAAGATTATGCTGATTTTCATGATAGACTAAAAGCTAGATGAATAGAAAATAAAGAACTTATAATTGAGGAATTTATCGATGGAAATCTTTATACTCTTGATTATTTTGTTACTTCAGAATGAAAAATAATTTTTTCTAAACCTGCTCAAGAAATTTTGTGAATAGATTTTTGAGTAAATGATTATTTTGTAGTAGCTAGAGTTGCTTCAAAAAAAGTAGAGAAAGATTTAGAAAAAACAAATTTGAAACAATTTATAGAAGATACAATAAAAGCTTGTAGAGTAAGAAATACTTTTGTTCATCATGAATTTAAATTGACAACAAAATGAAAATTAAAAACTATTGAATTAAATGGTAGATTTTGAGGTTGAAGAGTTGATTTATTTAAAGAAGCTTATGGAATGAATCTTTTTGAAATGTGCTTGAATCCAAATGTAGAACCTTGAGAATTGAAAAAAAATAATATTGTTTTCAATATTTGTGCTACAAAAAGATGAAAACTTATTTGAATCGATGAAAAAATTTTTGAGATGATAAAAGAAAGACCAAGTGTAGAAAAAGTTTCTTTTACAGAATCTTCTATTGGAAAAGAAGTTTGACTTACAAAAGATTGATTTACAAAAATGTGATCAATAAAACTTGTTTCTAGTAATTTTGATGAGATAAATGAAGATTTTGAATTTATAAAATCAAAATATCTTGATATGCTTATCATAAAAACAGAAGAAGAACTAGAACATGAAAAAAATAATTTTAAAGGACACTTTTTAGAAAAATTAAAAGAGAGAATATAAAAGCTCTCTTTTTTCTTTACTTTTTGTAAAAAATTTATAAAATACTAAAGTTAATTTTAAGAAATAAAAAATTTATGAATTTAGAAAATATTAGAAATTTTTGTATTATAGCACACATAGATCACTGAAAATCTACTTTGGCTGATAGACTTTTAGAAATAACTTGAACTATTGATAAAAGAGATATGAAACATGGGCAAATGCTTGATACAATGGAACTTGAACAAGAAAGATGAATAACAATAAAATTGCAACCTGTTAGAATGAACTGGAAAGGTTATGAGATGAATATAATCGATACTCCTGGGCATGTTGATTTTCAATATGAAGTTTCTAGAAGTTTAGCTTCTGTTGAGTGAGCTTTGCTTATAGTTGATGCTACTCAATGAATCGAGGCTCAAACTCTGAGTAATGTTTATATGGCTATCGAAAATGATTTAGATATAATTCCAATTATAAACAAAATCGATTTACCTGCTGCTGATATTCCAAAAGTTTCTGAAGAAATAGTAAATTTACTTTGATGTGATGAAAGTGAAATTATTCCAGTTTCTGCAAAAACTTGAGAAAATGTTGAAACAATTTTGGATGAAGTAATAAAAAGAATAAAATCTCCAAAAGTTTTTGAATCTGAAAAAAAATTAGAAGTGGAAAAACAAGAATTAAAAGCACTTGTTTTTGATAGTCAATATGATTCTTATAGATGAGTTGTTTCTTATGTAAAAGTCTTTTCATGAGAAATAAAAAAATGAGATACTTTGCATTTTTTACATTCTGGGAAAAAAATCGAAGCACTTGATGTAGGATTTTTTAAACCAGTTTATGTAAGTGATAAAAAAATTTGAAATGGCTCTGTTTGATATGTTGTAACTTGATTAAAGGACTTAAAAGAAGCTAAGGTCTGAGATACACTTTGGAAACCAGAAAATATTGAGTGACCAAAAGAAAAACCAGAAAATGCAACTCCAATAGATTGATTTGGAGAAGCAAAACCTTTTATTTTTGCTGGAATTTTTCCAATGGATAGCTCAGAATACCCACAATTAAAAGATTCAATTGAAAAACTTGTTTTAAATGATTCAGCTTTAACAATAGAATCTACAGTTTCTCCAGCACTTTGACATGGTTATAGATGTTGATTTTTAGGGCTTTTACATTTAGATATAGTAAAAGAAAGATTGTTCCGTGAGTTCTCTATGGATGTTATTATGACAGCTCCACAAGTAACTTACAGAATAAAATTTGCTTGAGATAAAAGTTCAGAATATTCTAGATATGAACCAGAAGTTTTTGAAATGGAAAATAGAAAATTTACGTATATTTTTATTTCAAATCCAGAAGATTTACCAGCTAGAGAAAAATATTTAACTATAGAAGAACCAATAGCAAAAGTGGAAATAATCACTCCAAGTAATTATATTTGACCACTTATGCAACTTGCTCAAGAAAGAAGATGAAAATTTTTAAACCAAAATTTTATCGATGAATCTAGAGTTATGCTTACTTATGAACTTCCTATGAATGAACTGATTTGAGATTTTTATGATGAAATAAAATCACTTTCTTCTGGTTATGCATCTCTAAACTATGAATTTATAAAATACCAAGAAGATGATATGGTAAAACTTGATATTTTAGTTGCAGATGAAAAAGTAGATGCTCTGAGTTTTATTTGTCATAGAACACAAGCTGCTTATGTAGGTTGAAAAGTTTGTGCAAAATTGAAAACAGTTATTCCAAGAGCACTTTTTGCAATAAAAATTCAAGCTGCAGTTTGATGAAAAGTTGTTGCTCGTGAAGATTTATCTGCTCTGAGAAAAGATGTAACTGCAAAACTTTATGGTTGAGATGTTTCTAGAAAAAGAAAACTTCTAGAAAAACAAAAAGAATGAAAAAAGAAAATGAAACAATTCTGAAGAGTAAGCTTACCAAGTGAAGCTTTTGTAAATTTATTGAAAAAATAGATTTTCTTTCTGTCAAGTGAAAAAAGTATTTTTAACACTATGAAATTATACAAATAAAGCAAGAGATTCTAAGAGATTGAGTGATAAAAGTAATATAGAAAAAACATTAGAAATATATAAATATAAAACCTGAGAATATCCAGATTTTTATTTAGATGAAAATTGACATAAAGTTTTTGAACATTAGCTTGGGATAAAGTAAAACATATTTTACCTGTTTTACCACTTGATCCATTTACAAAAAATACATATAAAATACAATTAAAAAATTGAATTGTTGATATTATTTTGTAATGAGAAACTATATATACAAAATGAAATAAACAAAAATTTATGACAACTTTATCTGGTAATGATGATTTATCATTTAAGATAAAGTTAACATCAGTTTAAAGATCCAGCTAACTTAACAGAATCAGAAAAGGAAAAAGTTAAAGAGGAAGTTAGGAAAGTACAACAATCAGTAATAGATATAGAAGTGGCTGATAATGGAGAAACAATTGTAATAACACCAGAAGGAACAATATTTCTAAAACTAGAAGAAACGATTTATCTAGAATATTTAAATATAGAAGAACTAAAAGCTAAATCTAAATTTAGTAGACAAAGCTAAGAAAGATATTGACAGTGCAAGTACTAATTATCAAGTTGATAAAGCTGAGAGTAATTGAGAATAAGCAATTGATAATATTATTATCAATGTATATAATAAATCTACTGCTAAAAAGAATATTTTAAATGCAGTAATTCGTTATAAAGAAGAAATTTAATAGGAGAAAAAACTAGAAAAATTTTTCTAGTTTTTTTTAAAAAAATTTGTTTTTATAAAAAAAGTGATATAATTATACAAAATATTATGTTATATTATATTTTAAATAAAAAAAATATGAGAAAAATTTTTGTTAAGTTATATGTAATAGTATTTATTTTTTGTTTTTATAATAATACTTATGCTGAAACTTATAATGAAGGAGATTATTGAAGACTTATAACTTCTGTTTCTCCAACAGGGGATAATTTAAATTTAGTTGATAGTGTAAATAATTATACAATTGAAAAAGTAAATATAGACTCTGAAGAATTTTGAAAAAATGAAAATTGAAACTTTTGGTGATGGTCTTCACCTTCAAATAATTGATGAGGTTTTAGATTAAAAATACCAAATTCTGAAAAATTTGATGAAGAATATACTATTGCAGTAAAATTTCAATATGAAAAAGTAGATGGTAGTTGGAGAAAAATTATTGATTATAAAAATAAATGAAGTGATAATTGATTTTATTTTTCAAATAAAAAAATTGTTTTTTATGAAGGTTGAAATAAATGACAACAAATAAATACTTTTGAGAATAATCAACTAGTTGATTTGATTGTTACTCGTTTTCCTGATGGAAGATTTGTTGTTTATTCTATTAAGGCTATTGATTGAAGAATTCAAATTGAAAAAGAATTAGATCTTAATTTATCTTTGAATTCAACAATATTTTCAAAAGATGCTGAAAATAATTCTATTGTTTGATTTTTCTTTGATGACACTAATTGAGAATTTACTCCTGCTTGAAAATTTTATTCTTTAAAAATTTGGAATAAGGCTATTTCTGAAGAAGTTATAAGAAGAGATCTAGAAAAAATTATTTCTGTTGAAAA
>CAUQKR010000026.1:0-14075 GCA_963518665.1 uncultured Candidatus Altimarinota bacterium
GTACTACACTGATGAAACTTTTCCTCTCATAAAAAAAATGATTGAAGAATTTTCTGAAGCAAAAGTTGACTGAATAATATGCTGAAATATTTCTATTTTAGAATACTTAAAAGAAATAAATTTTTCTGGAAAAATAAATATTTCTACAATTATGGCACTTTATAACACTGAAGCAATAAAATTTTTTCTAGAAAATTATAAAATAAATAAAATTATTTTAAGTAGAGAAATAACTCTAAAAGAAATAGAAAAACTTGTTTTAAGCTTCCCAGAAACAAAATTTGAAGTTTTTTGAGAATGAGATTTTTGCCGTTATAACAATGGACTTTGCTTTGCAGAACACAAATATTCAGAAAGAGACATTTGTACAGTTGTAGTAAATGACTTGATTATAAAAAAGAAATTTAAGCCAAATTTTAAAGAAATAATTTTAGATAAAAATTTATCAAATCTAGAAAAAATAGAAAAATTTGATGATGAGTATAAAAATATTTTTGAAAAAATAGAAGAAATCCTTACAAATCTTTGATTTTTTCCAGAAGAAAAAGAAATTTTTGAAAAAGAGCTTTTGCAAATTTATAAAAAAACAATGCAAAAAACTGATTTGTATTTTGATGCTTTAAAATGATTAAATTCAGAACATAACAAAAATTTTCTGACTTATTTAAAATGATTAAAATACATAAATCAAGAAAATTTATCAAAAGATTTTTTAGAAATAGAAAAAGAATTAGAAAACTCTATAAAATCTGGAATGAAATTTTTATTAGAAAAGCAAAAAAATATTTGATGAGAAGCTAAACTAAAAGCTGAAGAATTAGCTAAATTTTATGCTAGAAGTGATAATTTAAATCTTTATACTTATTTATTTTTTTCAAAATTTAAAAATATAGAAACTGTAAAATTTCCAACAAGGTGAAGAAATTATAATGAAAAATTAGCAATTTTAGAAAATGTTATAAAAAATTGAAAAATTGATGAAAATTATCTAGATAGAGGCATTTCTCTAGAAAGATGTCATTATGATTTAACTTATCTTTTTTCTGAAAAATTATGGTTTAGAAATATGATTAAAAATTTTAATTAAAAAATAAAAATATTTTTTCAAAATAATTTGAAAAAATATTTTTTTTACTTATAATAAGCCAAGTTTTTAAAATTTAAGAAAAAAATATATGTGAAGAGGTCCAGTAGTACAAGCTAGAAAAGATGCTGTAAACCAAGTAAAATGAAAAGTTTTTGCTCTACATGCAAAACTTATTGCAATAGCTGCAGCAAAATGATGAAATCCAGATGATAATCCTGCATTATATGCTGCAATTCATAAAGCAAAAAAAGAATGAGTTCCAAACGAAAATATAGATAGAGCAATAAA
This sequence comes from uncultured Candidatus Altimarinota bacterium, assembly GCA_963518665.1. GTDB lineage: Bacteria > Patescibacteriota > Gracilibacteria > BD1-5 > UBA6164 > GN02-872. Next base: position 1,376 of record CAUQKR010000026.1, read on the forward strand.
AAAATGAACTTGAGAGGATAAGAGTGGTGCCTCTATCCAAGAAATTATTTATGAATGATATGCTCCAGGTTGAGTTGCAATTATGGTTTCAACTTTAACTGACAACAAAAACAGAACTGTTTCAAGTATAAGACATACTTTTTCAAAATATGGTTGAAATTTATGAGAAAACTGAGTTGTTGGATGGATGTTTCATAGAAAATGAGTTTTATTTATAGATCCAGAAAAATTTGATTATGATAAAATAGAAGAATTAGTTTTTGAAACTTCTGCTGAAGATATTCAAAAAGAAGATTCTTATATAAAAATAATTACTTCTGTTGATGATTTCAACGAAATTGAAAAATTTTTAGAAAGCAAATGAATAGAATTTATCGAAACAAAACTTGATTTTATTCCAGATAATGAAGTAGAAATCACTGATTTTGACAATGCTTTAAAATTCAAAAAAATGCTTGAAGCTTTTGATGAAGATGAAGATGTAAACTTAGTTTCTTCAAATGAAATTATTTCAGATGAACTTGATGCTGAAGTACAAGCATTTATCGATAAAAATAAATTTAGAACTTAAAAAATAAGAGATTTAAAAATCTCTTATTTTTTTATAATTCAGAATAAATATATTGCAAGTTTGCTATACATTGTTTCTCTTTTTGCTTGTTTTTATCTCATTCTATTGAACAATAAAAAACTTTTCATTTTATTCTTAAATCAATATAAAGTTTATCATTTTTTGCAACTTGAGATTTCTCTCTATCCAAAACTGCTAAACTTTTTATTTGTTCATCTATAGAAATATCATCATCCAAAGAAAAAATCAATCTAGAAAAATTATTCAAAATCACATGAAGTTCTCTTTCTTTTTCATAATATTTCAATCAAGTTATATCAATTTGTGCAATATTTTCCTTGACTTTTTTTTCTATTTCTTCTATTTTTGCTATATAATTCATATCAAAAATAAGCTTATAATCAAGGATTCTTGTAGAATCAATAGATTTTATTATATCAAGAGTTTTTAATTCACTACTTGAATTTATTATTGGAGTCAAAGCTCAATTTTCAAGCAAAAGATAATTTTTTTTGTTTATTGTTACATTAAATTTTGGTTTATAGGATTCCAAAACTATATTCAAAGTTTTTGGATAATCTATCTCTAGTTCTATATCTTTTATATTTTCTTGATAATTTTTCAATCTAGTCAAAACTTCTTTTTTATCAATAGAAAGAATAGATTCTCCTCTAAAATCATCCAAAGCTGTGTAAGAAATATTTACATTTGAAATACCATCTTTTCTTGTAATATTTAACTTTTCAACTCTAAAAATCGGTCACAAAATAATAAACATCAAAAAAGTTATAAAAATGATTCAAAAAATCAAATAATAAGGAATATAATTTCTTTTAAAAATCTTCATCCAAGAAATATTTATTTTTATAGAAAAATAATTCCTTTTCTTGAAAAAAGTTTTTTTCGGCTTAAATAAAACTTTACTTTGATGTTCTAATCTATATTTTTTTCTATTAAAAATTTTATTAAAAAAATCTTTTATTTTCTCCATTTTTTCTCAAATTTTATTTAGTAATTTCATTTATAACAACAGAAACTTCTTGTCAAATTTTTCATTTATTATCATATCTATATCTGATTCTTGGAAGTTTTCTTATATTTATAGCTTTGTTGTATCTAGATTGAATAATCCAGTTTTTTTTCGCAAGAGTTTTTGCTAAAATATCCTCATTTTTAAAGGCAGAAACCCAAACATCTAAATAAGATAAATCTGGACTTATCACGATTTCAGTGATAGTTATAAGTCAAAAATCCACTCAGATTTCTGAAGTTTCCTCAAAAATAATATCTCATAAAATTTTATGCGAAGTTGATTCAAGCTTTTTTAATCTTTCTTTATTCATTAAAAATTTTTATAAATTTAAATTTTTTTATATTTTATCTATATTTTTAAATTTGACAAATAAATATTTATAAATAAAATAAAAGTACATAATATTTTATATTTTTAACTATCTTTAAGGAGGTAGAAAAATGATTTATGCTGTAAAACACGAAGGTGAAACTAGTGAAAAAATGATTCTTAGATACAAAAAATTGTTTTTCCAATCTAGAATTGCTAACAAAATCAGAAATGAAAGATATGCAATAGGAAAACCAACTAAGAAAAAAATTAGAGAATCTGCTATCATTAGATCAAAATACAGAGAATTAAACGCAAAAGTTTACTTTTAAGTTTATTAAAAAAATCTTGAAAAATTTTTCAAGATTTTTTTAATTTTTTATTTTTTATCTTCTCTATAAAAAATCGAACTTACATATAAATATCATCATATAAAATACAAAAACAAAACTAAACTAAAGCCAAAAACCATAGAAATATCAAAAAATAAATGAAGAAAAATACTCGAAAAAAATCAAAATAAAAATATTTTTAAATAAGGAAAAGTTAAATTCTTATTTTTATAAGACAAATAGGCTTTTGAAAAATAAAAGGCAACAACTGAGCTACACAAAACATGAACAATTACAGAAAAAACTGACCTTAAAAAATAAATTTTTACAAGTTCAAAACTAAGTCAAGTTTCATTATAAAAACTATATAGGTACAAAATATTTTCTACAAAACTAAATCAAAGAGCTATAAAAATAGCATTTTGAACTCAATCTTTTTCTGTTTTTATATCAAAAATACTTGATTGCAAAAAATTAAAATATTTTGAAGCTTCCTCGATAAAAGCTACAACCAAATAATAAAAAACTATAAGTCTAAAAGTATCAAAAATAATATTTCAAAAATAAACTTTTTGTTCTAATGGAAACTCAACCAAAGCAAGCAAATAATTTAGAGAAAAAATTCAAAGAGAAAAAATAATAATAAAAACTAAAAATATCAAAAAATTTTTTATATAAATTTTGTAAATTCACTTTTTTTTGAGAAGCAGAAAAGCAAAAACAAAGCTAAAAATAGAAATAAAAAATATAAATAAACTCAGAGAAAAACCAAACTCTAAACTAGAAAAAAAATCTCTGACTTCATAAATAAAATGAAAAATATTTAAATAATGAGCTCAAAAAAAATCTATAATTTTTCACAAATACAAAATAGGAAAAACTGACAAAACTCAACCAAAAACTCAGATAAAAAATCTCTTTTTATTTAGCGGATTTTGATCAATATAAGCAAAAGTATAAGCCCAAATTAAAATAGGAATAAATGAAATAATAGTTAAAATCAACCAAAAAATTATACTCATAAATTTTTTATAAAAAATATTTCTTATATTTTATTTCTTTCAGATAAAAAAACAAGTAAAAATTTACTTGTTTTTTTATTTTATTTTCAAGGACAAGTTCACCATTTAGGTTCAATAGTAAATCTACCCCCAAGTGTTTTAAAATCCCATTTATCTTTTACATTTTTTACACACCATTTAGATAAATTTTGATTAAATGATTTAGCAAGGCCAAACATCCGAGCCATATTAGTTACTCTTGAAACATCCCAGTCTGATAAATCTGAGTTAAAATTTTTTACATTATAAAACATTCCTGCCATATCTGTAACATTTCAAGTTTGCCATTTACTCAAATCTGAGGTAAAATTTACTGCTCAATCAAACATCATTCTCATACTTGTTACATTTGATGTATCCCAATCTGATAAATCTGAATTAAAGTTTTTTGCATTTTTAAACATTTGCGTCATATCATCTACACTTGAAGTATCCCAACTCGAAATATCTTGATTGAAATAAATCCTATCTTCAAATAAAAATCTAAAAATTCTTACTCTTGAAGTAACTATTTTAGCAGCTGGAAAGTTTTCTTTAAAAATTTTATTTTGTATATCAGTTATATCTCTTGCTATATAGTAATCTCTTCACTCAAAATTATAAGTTTTTCATACTTCTGTACATCTAGGATCTGCAACTATTGTTTTTCAGTATCTTGTCAAAGGTTCACATTTTTCTTTTTCTATCTTTACAATAGCACTTTTATTTTTTAGTTTTACTTCATAAAGTTTATGAGTCAAAGGATCTCTTGGTAAACTAGACAAAGTGTCATTTACTTTTTCCCAAGTTCCAGTTCAAAAAACTTTTTGTCATTTTTCATCTAAATCAAAATCTGGATATTCTCATTTTTTTGCTTTGTAAATCTCTAGAGCTCTTTCTATATTGTTTTTATCAGTCAATCTCTTTACATCTCTTGCTTGCATCGGATAATCTCATAGAGTCAAAAATGCTATTGTTGCCAATACAGATAAAATTGTCACTACAATTATCAACTCAACTAAAGTAAATGCAGATTTATTTTTTGATAAATAAAAATTTACCCCCCCCCGTATTTTAGCTTAAAATAAAGGTTTTTCATATATTTATAAGTTTAAATATTAATTTTGTATAATTTAAAGTTTATTTTTAAAAGCAAAAAAATCAAATAAAAATATTTTTTTAGATTGACAAAATATAAAAAATATTTTTTAAAAATAAAAAGAGGAAAAAGTCCTCTTTTAAAAATTATCTATAAATTTTATATTTTCAAAATTTTATATATTCATCTTTTGTTTTTGATTTTGAAACTAAAGTTCCAAGTGTTAAAATGTTTATTCCAAGGAAAATAAAAAATCAACCAATCAAAAAAACTAAAATAGAAGGAAAAAGTATAACAATTACTCAAAAAATAATAAGTAAAGTTCAAGATATTTGCATAATAAAAAAATTAAATATTAAATTGTATTTATATTATAATATTTTTCTTTAAGAAAATTTTAAGAAAAAATTATTCAGATTCTTTTATATCAGCTCAAAGTTTTTTTAATTTTTCTACAAAATTTTCATATCACCTATAAATATACTCAACATTTGTCACTTGAGTTTCTCAGTCAGCTATAAGTCAAGCTATAATCATAGCCATTCCAGCTCTCAAATCCCAAGAAGTTACTGTTGTTCATCTAAGTTTATTTGGTCAAAAAATTATTGCTTGATGTGGATTTAAAATACCGATTGAAGCTCACATTTTTTCTAGTTCTACCAAAAAATTTAATCTTCACTCAAACATCACTTCAAAAATTCTACTTACTCACTCAGCTTGACTTTGTAAAATTGCAAATGGAGATTGTAAATCTGTAGGAAATCCTGGAAAAATATTTGTTTGAAAAGAAACTGGTTTTATTTTTTCTGCTTTATAAACTCTAAGTTTATCATTTCACAAATCTACTACCTCAACTCAAGCTTCTTTCAATTTTTCTATAAAAAAATATAAATCTTCAATTCTTGCATTTTCTATATCTAAAAATTTTTCTGAAGCCAAAGCTCAAATAACCATATAAGTTCCAGACTCAATATAATCTGCAACTATATCAAATTCAAAATCTGATTTTAGTTCAGAAACTCCTGAAATAATTATTTCATGGTTATATTTTACTTCAATATCAGCTCAAGCTTTTTTCATAAAATCGATTAAATTGATTACATGAGGCTCTATAGCTGAATTTTTTATAATTGTTTTTCATTGTCTCAAAACATTTGCAACAATCAAATTTTCTGTTGCAGAAACTGAAAATCCAGAATTTAAAATTTTGTCTCAACTTTCAAGTTCTCAATTTAATTTTATATCTTCTCCATTGAATTCATAATCATATCAAATTGTTTTTAATCATTTTAAATGATCATCAATTGGCCTTTTTCAGATTTTACATCAACCAGGAAATGGAATATTTATACTTTTGAAAAAATACAAAAGTGGAGAAAGCAAAAAAATAGAAGACCTGATTTTTTTTATTTTTTCAAAATGAAGGTTTGAATCATCCAAATTTGAAGAATCCAAAATCAAACTATTTTCTACCCAAGAGTGTTTTACTCAAGCACTTTCTAAAATTTCCAAAAAAGTATTTACATCTCATATTTTTGGAACTTTGTTTAATTTTACTTTTCCAGCAAGGAGTAAACTTGCACCGATAATTGGCAAAGCTGCATTTTTTGAACCACTAACAGAAACAGTTCAAGAAAGCTTATTTTTTCATTTTACTATCAACATAATTTATTTTTTAACAAGTTATTTATACAATATTATATAAACAATTTGAAAAAAATAAAGTTTTTATTATAATATAAAAAAATTATAAATAATTTTTAATTTAAAAAAATGTTTGATATAAGCACAATTGAGGTTGATAACCAAAAAGAAAATATAGTTTTAAAAAAATCTATAAACTTAGATAAAAACTTAGATTGTTTTTTGATGATAAGTTCTTCAAGCAATTCCTTAGCTGAAAATTTATTAAATCACTCTTTAGAAAGCATAATCGACAAAATAAGTAAAGAAGAAACTTACAATGATTTTTGAATAGCTTTAGAAAATATAAATTCTTTTTTAAAAAACTGGAGAACAGATGAAGAACAAGAAGAAGAACTTGATATGTCAATTGCTGTTTTAAATGAAAATAATCTTATGTTTTCAAATATTTGAAAATCAACAGTTTATTTGATAAATAAAAATTCTGAAATCATAGAGTTAACTGAAAGAGATGAAAATAAAAAATATTTTTTATTTATTTCTAGTTGAATTTTAGCAAATTCTGAAATTATTATTAGCTCAACTGTAAATATTTTAAAATATTTATCAAAAAGTGACATAATAGATTGAATGATTTTATCAAATGATATAGAGATTTTTAATAAAAATATAAAAAATATTTTACAATCTGAAATTGTAGAAAAAAATTGTATTATTTCTTCTCTAAAATATAAAAATGAATTTGTAGAAGAAGATAATTCAAAAATTGAAGTAGTAAAAGATATAGCAGTAAAAATTCTTGATACAGAAATTTCTAAAAAAATTCTTTGAAAAACTTTAATTTTAAAAGATAAAATCTCTAATCAAAATAAAACTGTAAAAAATATTTTATTTTTTGTTTTTATAATATTCTTGATTTTTATTCTTTATGTAATTGTTGGTTGACTTTTTAATGCAAGTACATGAACTCAAGAAAAAGAAAAAGCTCAAGTCCAAATCAGTGATGTAAATGTTTTAATTACTGATGCTAGTAAAAATGTTTCAAATCCTTGAATTTTTAATAGGAATATAGAACAAGCTGAATCAAAAATAAAAGAACTAGAAGCAAAAAATCTTTATGCAAAAGATATAGAAAAATTGAAATCTGAAATCAATTTACTAAAAAAACAATTTAATAGAATAGAAATTTTTAGTTCTGGAACAAATAATTTAGTTTATTCTTCTGTTTCAAAAGATAACGAAAGAATTATAAAAACAAGCTGAAAAACTTATATTATCACAAAAAAATGAATTATTTGACCAATAGTTTCAGGAACAACTCCAAAAACTTATTTGTACAATTCTTTATGAGAAAATGAAAATTTTATAGATGCTTGATTCTTATGACAAGATATTTATTTATTAACAAATACTTGAAAAATTATAAAATTTAATAAAAACTGAGTTTATTCATCATCTCCAGTTTCTTGACAAAAAACTTGGGAAGCAATCAAAAATTTTGATACTTATAACTCTAGTTTATATGCTCTTGGTCAAGATAATCAACTTTATAAGCACCAAGGACTTTCTACAAGTTTTGCAAAATGAAATACTCTTCTGAAAGAAGCTGATGTAAAAAATCTTTGAGATATTCTTTCTATGGCTATAGACTGATGAATTTATTTACTAAAAAAAGATTTATCTATGGTAAAATTTTTCACAAGTCCATATAGAGTAGAAAGTCTAACTTTAAGTAAATTACCAGAAAATTATAACTTAGATGAAGGAAAAAGAGTTGAGTTAAAAGCTTGAATAAATCTAAATTATGTTTATTTATTTTTAAATAATAAAATTTTTGTATTTAAACCAAATACAAATGATTTTAAAAGTACTAGAAACTTAACTTATATTTGACAAATTGAAGGAGGAAATGAAGAAATTTTAGATTTCTTTGTTGAGAAAGATTGAGAACTATTTATTTTAAACGAAAAAGGTATATATAAAGTAAAATTTGTAGATAGTGATGACAAGCTAATTTTACAACCTTAAAACTTATTTATAAATAAAATTTTTCAATTTTCAAACATTTTTTAAAAAAAGTTTGCATTTTTTGATTTTTTAGATAAAATTTGCAAGCTTTTAAATTTAATTATTATATTTATTATTCAAAAACTTAGTATTATGAAAGATTTAGTTTTAAATGCTCAAAAAAGAAATAGTGAAGAAAAACCAAGTGAAGTAAGAGCATCAAAAATGATTCCGGCTGTAGTATACGGAAAAAATAAAGAAAGTATTTCTATCAAATTAGATAATTCTGATTTTATTAAAACTTTTAGAGTAGCAGGAAGCTCTCATATTATTTCTCTAAATGTTGAAGGTCAAGAAATTGACGTTTTAGTTCATGAATTTCAAAAAGCACCAGTTACTGGAGATTTCTTACATGTTGATTTTTATGCTGTAACTAGAGGTGAAAAAGTTCATGCAAAAATAGCTCTACAATTTGTAGGTAACTCTCAAGCTGCTGCTGATGGGGCTTTAATACAAGAGCAAACTAAAGAAATTGAAGTAAAAACTTTACCAAGAGATTTAGTTGATTTCTTTGAAGTTGATTTATCAAAATTAGAAAAAGTAGGTGATGTTATCAGAGTTTCAGATTTAAACATTTCTTCAAAATACGAAGTTATTAATTCTGCTGATGATGTTGTAGCTATTGCCACTGAAGTTAGAAAAGTTGTAGAAGAAACTCCTACTGAAGAAGCTACTACTGCTGAATAATTTTTTTCAATAAGAAAGAAAGTAGCAATACTTTCTTTTTATTTAATAATAATTTTACAAAAAATGAGAGTAAAAATTTTTTGAACTTGAGCTGAAACTCAAGAATTACTAGACAAAGTAAATAATTCTCTAGAAGATTTAGGACTTTCTGATTTTATGGATATAGAAGTAACAGAAGATGAATCTCTAAAAAATGAATTATCTATAACAAAAACTCCAGCTTTAATCATTGAAGAAGAAGCAATTGATTTCAAAGATACAATCTTTGAATGAATCATTCCAAGTGATGAAGAAATAAAATCTATGTTTATAAGCATTATTTGAGGAGGAGAAGGTGGATGATGTGGTTCTGGTTCTTGCTGAAGTTGTAGCTGAGGATGTGGATAAAAGATTTTATTTAAAAAGATAAAATCTTTTTTATTATCTAAAAAAATTTTTATGGAAATAAAACTAGAAGCTTCTTGGCTTCAAATTCTAAAATGAGAATTTGAAAAAGAATATATGAAAAATATAAAAAATTTTTTATTAAAAGAAATAAAAAATAAAAAAATAATATATCCAAATCCAAAAAATTTTTTCAAGGCTTTTGAAAAAACTCCTTTTGATAAAGTAAAAGTTGTGATTCTAGGTCAAGATCCATATCACTGACCAAATCAAGCACAAGGTTTTTGTTTTTCTGTTAGTGATTGACAAAAACTTCCTCCAAGCCTAAAAAATATTTACAAGGAAATAGAAACAAGTCTAAATATAAAAATGTGAGATTCTGGTGATCTAACAAAATGGAGTGAACAATGAATATTGCTACTAAATTCAATTCTCACGGTTGAGTGATGAAAACCTGCAAGTCATAGCAAAATATGATGGGAAAATTTTACTGATGAAGTAATAAAACAAATCTCAGAAAAAAAAGAAAATGTAGTTTTTCTTTTGTGGTGAGCTTTTGCTCAAAGTAAAGAAAACTTGATAGACAAGAAAAAGCATTTTATATTAAAAACAACTCATCCTTCTCCATTTTCTGCTCACAGAGGTTTTTTATGAAGTAACTGTTTTGTAGAGACGAATAAGATTTTGAAAAAAATTTGAGAAAAAGAGATTGATTGGAAGATATAAAAAAGAATGATTTTAAAAATCATTCTTTTTTAGTTTTTAATACCAAATAACTTGAATATTTTTACTTCATCTGCTAGATTTTTTATCTCAGTCAGAAAAACTTCAAAAATAATTTCAATATTTTGATTTCAATTTACTTGGAAGATGAATTTTTTTCAAAGTAGGAGTATCAAAAAATGCTGAATCTCAAATTTCTTCTATACTATCAGGTAAATAAATCTCTTCTATTCATCTTTTTATAAAACCATACATTTCACAATATCAGTCAACTTTACTATAAGTTCAAGGAATAGATGTAACTTTTCTCCAAAAATAATATTTTGGAACTATTACTTTTTTAGGAACAATTCTTTCTCATATCTTAAAATCATTCCAAATAGGATTATTTCTAGTATCTTTTCATTCAAGAATATCAAAATATAATTCAGATATTTTAAGATCATAATTTGATAAATTATTTCTATTTTTATTTACATATTGCTTTAAATCTAAAATATAATTATCAATACGTTCTTCAAGTTCTCACATTTTTTCAATTCTTTCATAATATGGAAGTTTTTTTATTTTTTCTAAATCAAGTCCTTCAAATATTTTACTATTTTTTTCTTTAATTATAAAATTAGGGTTATTAGATAAATATTTCAAAAAGTATTCAATAGAATCTGGAAGTTTTAATTTAGATGAATTTAACCTTTCTTTTACTAAATCAGGATGTTCATCATTAAATAACTGAGAAAATAAAAACTCTCTTGGGGCAATATAAGATAACTCAAAAAGAGCCATTCCTATATATCCTAATCAAAAAATACTACAATCTTCATTTCCATGTAAATTATATCATTGTTCAGTAAACCTTAAAGAAATATTTCCATTTTTTTCAGTAATTTCTTCAAAGAAATAAAAAGGCGTATATTCTAAACATTCATTTCCATACATATAGCTACCCTTAGGACAATTTCAATCTTCATTTAAGTCTACATTTTCTAAACTATTTTCTAAATTTTCTAACTCTTTTATTTTATTTTTTAATTCTTCTTTTGTAACATTTGGCTTTTCTAAAAGTGATTTTCAACTATTTACTTTTGTATTAAAATTATTTATGCTCTCTTCTGTTTTATTTGTTTTATCTATTCATTCTAAAACTGATACTCTTAATTTTAATTGATTTTTTAAGTTTTTTAATTCTTCATCTAGTTTATTATCTTGATTTTTATGAGCTATATTATTTTGTGATAATTTATTATTTGAAGTTTCTAGTTCTAAAACAACTCTTGCAAAATCTATTTTATCGAGGTTATTAGCAAGTTCTATTCTATAAAATTTATTTGTCAATGGATCTCTAGGTAAAGTAGGTAGTGAAGTATTTACTTTTTCCCATGCTCATGTTCAAAAAACTTTTTGTCATTTCTCATCTAAATCAAAATCTGGATATTCTCATTTTTTTGCTTTATAGATTTCTAAAGCTTTTTCTATATTATTCTTATCAGAAAACCTTCTCGCATCTCTTGCTTGACTTGTATAATTTCATAATGTTAAAAATGCTATCGTTGCCAATATCCCAATTATCACTACTACTATTATTAATTCTACAAGTGTAAATCATTTTTTATTCTTTCATAAATAAGAACTTACCCCCCCCCCGCATTTTGGCTTAAAATCAAGGTTTTTCATATATTTACAAATTTAAATATTAATTTTCTATAATTTAAAGTTTAACTTTTAAAAGCAAAAAATCAAGTAAAAATATTTTTTTAGATTGACAAAATTATTTTTTTATTTTTTAGTTGTTTCTGGGTTAAATCTATATCATTCTATTAAATTATTATCTTCCATCACAAAAGGACGAGCAGACTCTCAGCTAAAATCTACATCATATTTTTTCATCAGATAATCCGAAACTTCTCCTTTTGAGTCAAATTTCAAAACTTGATAAGGTTCTTGAAAAGCAAGTTTTTCTATAAATAAAAACTTATTATCTTTTGTAGGAACTAAAACTCATATATGTCAAACAAAAAGACTTATATCATTTTTATCAATTGCATCTTGGAAAAATACAGAGATAACTTTTGCTTTTGTATTTGTAAACTCAACTCAGATTTTATTCCAATAATCTTGAACAGTTTTTACAAGTTCTTTTGTATCTTTTGTATTTGGAGATTTTATTTTTGAGAATAAACTTTCGAAGTTTTTTTGTTCTTCATTTGAAAAAATATTTTTAGAGTTTATAGAATCTTTATCAATAAAAAGTAAGCTTGTATCAGCTTCTGAAGGATTTTTTATTTTTATAAAATCTTTCAAAAGTGAAAAAGTTGTAATTCTACAATTATTTCATCAAAAATGTGGATTTTTTGAATTCCATTTTTCTTGGATAAAATTTTCATCATAAGTTGGAAAATTTTCAACTTTTGTAAAACTTGAAACAAGACTTTTATTTTCTATTGTTTTGTTAAAATCATCTACATTTTCAAAAAATTTTTTTATAGTTTCTTCTGAAAGTCAAGCATTTTCTAAAGCTTCTTTTGTTTCATTTTTAGAAGTTTCATCAGCCAAATTTGAAAAATTTATTTGAGTGAGAAACTCAGAATTATTTGTTTTTTCTTCTACTTTTTGTGGTTTTTGTACAATATTTAGAGTAGTCACAAGAATAACTACAATAAGGATAAAGAAAAATAACAAAAAAAGTCAAGCTATTTTTTTCTTATCTTTAATTTTTTCCATAATTTTTAAAATTAAATTATAAATTCTTTTAAAATTTTTCAATTTTCTATTTTTATTCCATCTTTCTGAAGTTTTAAAATTTTTTCTGGG
>CAUQKR010000027.1:0-13747 GCA_963518665.1 uncultured Candidatus Altimarinota bacterium
AAATAAATAATGTTGAGGCTTATATTTGTTTTTGAGCTTTGGAAGCTTGGGAGAAAATACAGTATATAGATAATAAATAGTTTTATAATATAAATAGATTTAATGAAATTTTGGAAACCACTATTACCTTTTATATGAAATAAAAAGAATTTTTTAAAAGTAATAATAGAAACAATAAAAGAAAGTAAAGAAATAGTTCCCTATGCTGAAGATTTTGTAGTTGTAGATTTATTTTGAGGGTCTTGACTTTTAAGTCATACAGTAAAAAAGAATTTTCCACAAGCAAGAGTTATTTTTAATGATTTTGAGAATTATAAACAAAGGGTTGATAATATAAAAGATACTGAAGAATTAAGGAAAAATATTTATGAAAAAATAACTTATAAGTATAACCTTAAAGATAAAATAAATGAAATAGATAAAAATAAAATAATAGAGATAATAGAAAAACACAAAGAAGAATGAAAATTTTTTGATGAAAGGAGTATTGTAAATTGGCTAAGCTTTTCTTGAATAGTTGCCACTTACACTACTTTATTAAAAAATAATTTTTTTAATAAAGTACCAAAAACAGAATTAATAGTAAATAATAATTATCTAGAAGGAGTTGAGATAGTAAGTATGGATTATAGAGAGCTTTTGAAGAAAATCCCAAACACAAAAAACACTTTATTTTTATTTGATCCACCTTATTTAAACACAAATAATTGAAGTTATAAAATTTTAGATAGTTTTTCATTAAAAGATTATTTAAAAATGATTTTTTATTTAGAGAATAGAAATTTTTTATTCTTTACCTCAGAAAAAAGTGATTTAGTAGAGTTTATAGATTTTATAAATGAGAATAAAATTAAAGATATAAACTATAAATTAAAAGATAGAATCAATGGTGTAAGTAAAAAAATAAAATATAAAGATATTATGTTATTTAATATTTAATTTTTTATAAAAATGAATATAGAAAAAATAGATATAAACAAAATAAAGAAAAATCCAAATAACCCTAGAGTTTTAAGAGATGAAAAATTTAAAAAACTTGTAAAATCAATACAAGACTTCCCTGAAATGTTAGAGATAAGACCTATAGTAGTCAATGATGATTTTACAGTTCTATGATGAAATATGAGACTTGAAGCTTGTAAAAAAGCTTGATTAAGTGAAGTTTTTATTATAAAAGCAAGTAATTTAACTGAAGAACAACAAAAAGAATTTATTATTAAAGATAATATAAGTTTTTGAGATTGGGATTATGATATTCTTGCTAATGAGTGGGATGCTAGTGAATTGCAAGATTGGGGGTTATATTTAAATTTTGATGATTATGTATCAGAAAACAATAAAGATGAACTAGAAGAAGATAATAATAATGATAATGAATGAGAATTTTTTGAAATTTTATTTAAAGATAAAGATGATTTAAAAATTTTTCTTTGATTTTTAGATTATTTAAAAAATAATTTTAGTTGAAAAACAAACTGAGAAAGAATAATTGATTTTATAAAAAAGTATGAAGGGTAAAGTTTTTTTAGAGAAAAATGTTTATGAAATGGCTAAAGAAAGAATAAAACAATCCATTTCTATGTTTGATAAAATTTATGTTAGTTTGTCTTGAGGTAAAGATAGTCTTGTTTGTCTTTATTTAGTAGAGGAAGTATATAAAGAATTATGAATTAAAGAAAAAATAAACATAATTTTTAGAGATGAAGAACTTATTGAAGACTCAGTTATTGATTTTTTAAAAGAGCTATACTACTCTGGGAAATATAATTTCAAATGGTTATGTGTAAAAATGAAGTCAAATAAATATGTTCTTTGAAAAACTATTGAATATATTCAATGGGATGACACTAGAGAAAATTTAAGAGAAAAACCAGATTTTGCTTTGCAATATGATTGAATTTTTGACCAATACTCATTAGATAAAATACAATGTGAAGGAGATGAATGATATATATGATTTATAACTTGAGTTAGAGCTGATGAAAGCTTAGTCAGATTAAGTTCAATAATGAATAATAAGAAAAAATGTTTTATATCAAATTCAAGTTATAAATATGCCAAACTTATAAAACCAATCTATGACTGGGCAGAAAGTGACATTTTTAAATATTTATATGATAATAATATAAAATATTCTAAAATTTATGATATTCAATTTTTGAATGGTGAATGATTAAGAGTTTCTACTCCCCTGCATTCTGAAAGTGCAAAAAGATTTAATAAAATAAAAACTAGAAATGCTGATTTTTACCAGAAACTAGTTAATATTTTCCCAGAAATGATTTTACAAGAAAAATATTTTAAAGATTTAGATAGATTTTGAATAATAGACAACTATATGCCAACAGAAGAAAGCTTATATGAGTTTATAGAAAATGAATTAGATGAGTCTTTAAAACAAAAAGCAAAAAAAAGAATAAAAACTGCTTTAGTTGTGAGAAGAAATAATATACAAAAATGAAGAGTAAAGAATTTTTGATGATATCCTTTTTTATATTTATATACTTGTTTAGTAAATTGAAATTTTAAAAGAGAAATATTGCCAAAAAATAAATTAACTTTAAAAGAATTAGAATTTGAAAAAAAATGATTAAAGAAGTAAAGTATGATTTTATAAAAAAATATAAAAAGATAGTTGAAAAAGAAAGAGTAGATTTAAAAGAAAATTGAACTACTTATTATTGATATTTTTTAGATAATATACTTGTTTGATTTATTTGAGTTTTAGAAAAAGATAAAACAATTAGATTTAAATCAGATTATATTTTTAAAGAATTTAGATGAAATTGATATTATAAAGAATTATTTAATTTTAGATTAAATTTATTTAAAGATAAGAATAAAGAAATAAGTGCTTTTTGTACTGAAAAAAGTATATGAACTTATTTAAAAAATTGATTTAATATTATAAACAAAAATAAAAACTGAATTTATTTTGTAAAATATAAAAAATATGAAGAGTTATAAAAAATGGTCTGCAAAAGAAAGACTAGAAAGTTTAAAAAAGACAAAACAAGCTATAAAAGATTGAATAATACCAGAAGCTAAAAAATTATGATGTAAAAGATGTTGACAAACTGAAGGTATTATTGAATACCACAATGAAGACTACTCTGACCCTATAAAATTTTTAGAACCATTATGTTTTAGATGTCACATAATACACCATTCTAAATTTAGAGCTCCAGAAGCTTGTAAAATATATTGGGAGGAAATAAAAAAATGAAAAAAATATCCTCCAGTTTTTAAAAGAGATATGTCAATTTTTCTAAAAGAACACAATATTAAATAACAATTTAAAAATGAATTTTGAAAAAGAACCAATAATGAATATAGTCTGGAAAAAAGTCAATGATTTATCAAAAAATGATTATAATCCAAATATAGTTTTTAATAATGAATTAAACTTATTAAAGTTTTCAATTATTAATAATTGATTTATACAACCAATACTTATTAATAATAATTGAATAATAATTGATTGATTTCATAGATTTATGTTATCATCTACTGATAAAGATATACTTAAAAAGTATAATTGATATGTTCCTTGTGTTATCTTCAACATATCAGATGAAGAGGCAAAAACAATGACTTTAAGAATAAATAAAGCTAAATGAAGCCATATGGCTTTACAAGAAAGTGAAATTATTAAAAGTTTAATTAAAGCTTGAGTTAATAAAACAGAAATTCAAAAACAGACTTGATTAACTAAAGATGAAATAGAACTTTTTGAAAAGGAAAATGTTTTCAAAAAGCGGAATTTAGACAAGTATAAATATTCTCAAGCTTGGGAACCTGAAAAATAAAAAAACAATTCATTTACAATTCTAAACAATGTGAAAAGAAAAAAATTTTTGAGATAAAAAAACTTCAAACTGATTTAATAAAAACCCTCAAAATATAAACAGAAAATGAAGACCAAAAAAGTGAGTTGCTTTAATAAATGAAGAACTGGAGAGTAAATGATATGAGCCAGCAAGAAAGCAAGACATAGAAATAAACTATATGCATTTAGTAAATTTAAATGAAAAAGAGTTAAAGGCTCTTTTAGCTGATGAGAAGCAACCAATGATTGTGAGGATTATTATAAAAAATATGTTATCTGGGAAATGATTTGATATTATAGAAAAAATGCTAGATAGAGCAATTTGAAAACCTAAACAAACCACAGAAGAAGTATGAAATAAGCAAAATATAGAAATAAACATTAAAAATCAAGAGTTACTAGATAGTTTAATAATTGAAGAAGATTAAATATGAAGTTACTTTATGAAAGAGATAAAGAAGAAAGAAAAAAAATCTGGGAAGCAATAAAAACAGACAAAATATTTAGAAAAAAATATTTTGAACTGGATTTTTTTGCATTCTCAGTTTTTTATTTTTGAAAAAACTTTAAAACTTGAATAAAAGATTTTCATAAAGAACTTTACAAATTTTTAAGTTGAGATAAATCTTGAATAATAATATGATTTAGGGAAAGCTGAAAAACAGCTATATGTGCCCTATTCTACATTATCTGGTGTATAGCTTATAAGAAAAAGGATTTTATATTGTTTATGGCTTATGATAGTGAGAGTGCTACAGATAAAGTTTTAAATGTTTCAAACTTTTTAAGATGAGATTTACAGTTAAAAAATGATTATTGATTATTGTTTGATGACCTTGAAGGAAAGTGAAAAGATGAGTTTAATAAAATAAAAAGGATTGATAAATTTATATCTACAACTTGAGTAAAAGTTGAAGCAGTTTCATTGAAAAATATGAAAAGATGAAAACAATTTTTAAATGAAAAATGAGAAATAATAAGACCTGATTTACTTGTTGCTGATGATATTGATATTGAAGAAAGTGTAAGAAATATAAGAATTATAGATGAAAATGAAGCTAAAATTTTAAGTTGAGTTTTAAAATCTATAAGATGAAAAGCTATTTTTTTATGAAATATTATTGCAGAAGATTGAGTTATTCAAAGACTAGAAAATACTTTTAAAAATCATTGGTATACTCAAAGAATATCACTTATTGAAGACTGAAAAATAACTTGGGCTGAAAGATATGTATGGACCAAAATTGAAGCTGATAAAATAAACAAAGAAAAATTTGCTTGAGAAAAAATAGTGCAAAGTATAGAAGAATTAAGTATTGATAAACAGAGTTTTAATTCTGATTTTCTGAATATTCCAAGGATTGTTATATGAGATAATGTATTTAATATTGAAGCTCTTGAAAAACTAGAAATTTTAAGCCCTAAAAATATTTACACAATTAAACTAGATGAAAATGTGGAAGTAGATTTAGAAGTTTTTAAAAGTGATTTTTCTAAAGATTTTTTTGATTATCTTTATGTATGAATTGATACTTGAGGTTGACAAGGTTGAAACTCTGACTCCTCTGATTTGTGTTTTTTGGACCAAAATTGAAAACTTTATGCAAAAGTAAATAGTAACATTTTAAAATATTTTCATATTTCAAAACTACTTACAATTTTAAATGATGAGTATTGATTTGAGTTTTTTGACAATTCATTATGTATTGAAAGGAATTATTTATGAATTGCACTTATAGATGAAATAAAAAGAGTAAATCCTAAAATATACAGAAAATTATTTATTCCAAAAACTGAAGCAAAGAAAATCACAAAATACACAAATATTGTAGGTTGGAATACTACAGCAACATCAAAAGAAAAAATGAAAGAAGATTTAAATCAAGCTATTTTACAAGGAAAAATTTCATTAAGTGAAAAAGAAGCTAAAGAATTTAAATGATGGGTTAAAAGTTACAAAGGCTGAAAAATTGTTTATGAGCCAAATGGTATAAATTCAAAACATGATGATACTATAATATGAAGAGGGCTTGCTTTTCAAATGTTTTTAAATAATAATAAAGATTTTTTATGAACTTAAAAGAAAAAGATTTTTACACTAGACAATGTGAGCTTATTGATAAAGCTTTAGAGATTTTAGAAAAAGAGATGCCTAAATATAGAGAGGATTATAAAGAGCTTTATTATCAAAAGAAAGTTCCCCCTCATATAATGCAGAGTTTACAAGCTTTAAGAAGTAAGATATTTTTTAAACCTATTTATAATAAAATAAAAACAGAGCTAAAATATAGTACTATAAGAGATGTAAGAAATTTAATTGATAAATATTGATTTTCTTATATTTTAAAAAATCTTGATAAATTAAAACAAAAAAGAGGGCTTATTAAAAAATAATATTCCCCTCTTTTTCTTTTTATTCAAAAATAAAAAAAAATATAATATTAAATATTTAATTTTTAAATAAAAAAGAGATGACAAACCTTTTTTTAGAAAAAAACTTTTTTATCTCACTTACTGAAGCAAGAGCTAGTTCTGATATTTTAAGAGATATTGAGGTAGATGAAAAATTACAAGTTATAATTGCTAAAGCTGAAAAAATAGTATGCAAAATAACTTGAAAAAATTTTTTATTTGAAACACCTTTAAAAATAAAACAAGCTACAATTTTATTAAGTGAAAATATTTTTTTAAATAAAAATAATCAATGAATAATAAAATCAGAAACAAGGAGAGGAAATCAAGTTGTTTTTGCAACTGAAAATGAGGACTTTTCTTTCTTAAAACTAAACCCCTTTTTAAATAGAGAGATTTATGAGCTTTTAGAAGAGTTTATTGAAACAAATAGAAAAGTTGGAAGCTCATTTTTTAGAACCTAAGAAAAATAAAATAATGAATGAAGTAAGTATTTTTAGAACTGATAATGTAACTTGAGAAAAAAAAATAGTTTATAATAAAATAGAAACAATAGAAATACAATCAAATCAAAGTAAAAAATATACTTGAAGCTCAAACTCTGATAATTCTGAAATGTCTGATTATTTTATTTTTTTAAATAAAAAGTTTAATGATTTAGAAGTTTGAGATTTAATTATTTTTAAAAATTTTTTTAATAAAAAAGTAGTTTGTGAAATCCAAACTTTTGATTTGATAGATTTTGAAAGTATTGAACCTTTTATTGAAATATTTGCTAAAATGAAATAATGAAAATTAAAAGCAAAATTGATTTTAACAAAATAAAAAAACAAACTAAAGAAGAATACAAAGAAAAGCTTTTAAAGTTTGCTGAAATTTTAAAAATAAAAATAGATGAAAAAACTCCAGAAGACACTAGAACTCTTATATGAAATAATGAGATGAGTGAAGTTATAGAGTATAGAAATAAAATGTATATAAAAATAAGCAATGATACTGAATATGCTTATTATGTAGAGTATGGAGTAGGAAAAATTTTTAATTATCATAAATGAGGGCAAGTATTTTATACTTGAGAATGAGCTTGATTTTTTGCAAGGAGTATTGCAGAAGTTGAGTGAAAATTTAAAACTTTAACTAAATAAAAATGAAAACTTGAATAACTTGGGAAATACAAGACTATTTAGCAAATCAAACTGAACTTTTGGAGCTTATATCTGGTGAATATGTTAGAAAGTGAAGTGGTGAGATTTTTGAAGCAAATTTAAAACATCTATTCCCTGGGAATGTAGAACAAGCAAAATTAATCAATCCTTGAAGTTATATTGCTTCAATTGTTTATGATTGGGTATCTTCTTATATTTGAGAACCAAAAGAAGATCAAAATATAAATTATATTGATTTATATGAGGGTCTTTTAACTACTTGATATTTTAGGCTTTATCAAAATCTTGATACTCAAAAACTGGAAAGTATAAAAGCAAATAAATATTTTTATGATAAACTTGAAAGAAAAGAATATTTTTTAAATATTTATGAAAAAAAAGAAGAAAATACAATTTTTGGTAAAAGTAAAAAATATTATTTGTTAGTTGAAACTTTTTGTAAATGAATTTTTGAAAGAAATTTATTTTTATTAAATAATATAAATAACTTATCTGAAGGTGAGAAAAAATCTTTTGATGAACTTGATTTTTTAGTTTGAAAAGCTGAAAAACTAAAAATTGATAATTTAGATAGATTGGTTATTGAAAAACAAGTTGAAAAGCCTATTTTAGAAAAAATTAAAACACTTATTTTCTCAATTGAAAAAAAATTATCTGAAATTGATAAAAACTTTCTGGATTATACTGAGCAATTTAAAATTTTTAGGAATTTACAAGTTCCAGATAATGCCTATAAAACTTTAAGCAATTGATTAAAAGTGATTGATTTTGACAAATTATGAAAAATTATACAAGTAAATGAAGTAAATTGATTGTCTTGATGACTTGAGATTGTTAGAAATACAAATGATTTACTTATAAAGTCTATTGATTATTTAGATAAACAAATAAGAAGTATTTCAGCAATAACTGGTGTTCCCCTTTTTGCTTTTTGAATTAAGCAAGAAAATTGAAATGAGTCTTGAACTTCAAAAATTAAAAGTGCTTGATTATTTTATAAAAAAATTGAAAGATATAGAGAAATTTTACAAAAGATTTTTTATCAATTCTGGGAAACTTTTCAAGTTCCAGTAAATAAACAACTTTTAGAGTTTTGAGATATTGTTACCACTGATATTTCTGAAGTAGTTGAAACTCAAAAAAATATGCTTAATATGTGAATACAAAGCAAAAAAAGAGCTATAATGAAAGTACATTGAACTGATGAACTTGATGCAATGAAAATTTTAGAAGAAATAGAAAATGAAAACTCAAAACCTGATACAATTTTAACTATTAAAGAAAATGACAATACAAACTAGAGAAATCAAAATTGAAAGACCTACTAAAAAAGAAATGGTTAAACAATCATTTTTTAAGGTTAAAAGTTATCTTGAAGCTCCATTTTTATTTTTTATTTATGTAAATATAATTCTTTACTTTTGTTTTATTTTAAGCCTAATTCTCAAATAATGAGAGTTAGGCTTTTTTATGTCTGTTTTATTCAAAAACTTTTTTTAATATAATGGTTATTGTGTATATATGTATAAAAAATAACTTTTTTATAACTTCAAGCTTCCCTATATAGCTTGTAAAAAATAATATTTGTATAACAATAATAAAAGATGGAAATAACAATTACAAAATCAGAATATGATGAACTAGTAAAAACTAAAAGTTTATACTCAGAGTTAGAAAAAAAAGTTTGTGAGCTACAAGAAGAAAGCAAAAATAAAGCAAAAGCTTTGGAAGAAAGTAGAGAAAAACTAAAAGTTAAAACTGAAGAGTTTAAAACTACTTTAGCTGAAAAAGAAGAAGCTTTAGAACAAGTTAAAAAAGCTTTTGATTTGCAAGAATGAGAAGATTTTTTAACTAAAGTAAATTCATTAAAAGAAAATAATGATAAATATTTTTGAATTTTAAAACAAAAAGAAGAAGAAACTTTAAAAAATATAGAAGCTTACAAAAAGCATTTATGAGAAGATTATTTAAAAGAAAAATCAAGTTTCTTAGATTGATTATCACTTGAAAAAACTGAATTTATTTTAAAAGAATTTGCTGAAAATAATGGTTATTGAAAAACACCAAAAGTTGAAGGAAATGACAATCAATGATCTAAAAATGAAAATCCAACAAAAACAACTGAAACTGAAAAACTTTTAGAAGGTGGTGCATCTTTTAATGATTTAGTCTCATCTTTAAATTAAAAAAATATTTTATTTAATAAGTTTTTTTATAAAATGATTGATGTATCAAGACAAGTTTTACCTATTTTACAAGTAAATCTAAAAGAACAATGAAAACTTGGTGCTGTTGCTTTAGCTAATAGAGAAGCTGATGCTACTGCCACTAAAGTTGAATGGAAAGAAATGACTGTAGGGGCTGTTAAGTTTAATCCTACTGTTGCAATCAATGAAAAAAATTATTTTTCAACTACTGAAGCTAAAGAAATTTCAGTTCCAACTAAAAATCTTTTAGTTTGAGATGTTTTATCTGTACAAGATAAAGATAAAAAATCAAAATGAGATTTGAGACTTATGGTAACTGAAATTGTAGACTCTACTAAAGCTAAAGTACAAAAATTGGGTTGAAATGATACTACTGTTGCTGTTACTGATTTTTTCTATGTTGAAACTACTGCTAATGAAGAAGGAGCAATAACAAAAGAAAGAAGAAGTATTGAAACTCCAAGAACTCTTTTCAATTACACTCAAATTATCAAAACTTCTGCTACTATTACTTGAACACAAGCTGAAGTTAATAACTATGATTTTAATGATATTAAGGCTGAATTAAGAAAACAAGCTTACAAAAAATTTAGTGATTTGTTTGATTGAATGATAACTTCTACTGTTAGAACTTCAATTGTAACTTCTGATGGTAAAACTAGACAAATTGCTGGTTGACTTCTTTATTTTGCAAATAATGAGTTTGAAAAAAATACTGGTGAATATGTTTGAGTTTCAACTGCAAATGTTAAAACTTTAAAATCTGGTTGATTAACTAAAGATGAAATTGATTTAGCTTTTAAATATGCAATTGAAAATGGTTGAGCTATAAATTCTGTAATAGTAAACACTGCTCAAGCAATAGCTTTATCTAAACTATATCAAGATAAAGTAAATGTAAATATTGTAAATGGTACTACTCCAACTACTGTTGGTTGATCTGTACAAATCTTAAAATCCCCAATTGATGTTGCTGGGAATTTAATTACAAACATTTATTTAGATACAAAAATGCCACAAGATGAAGCTATTTTCTTTAATAAAGATTTAATCTCAACTAAAGCTTTAAAAAATAGAGCACTTATGGAAAAAATACATGAACCTTCTGGGGATAATGATAACTATACTATTGACCTTTCTGGTGAATGGACTGCAATTTTTAGAAATGCAAAAGAAAATACTTATGTATTAAAAAATCTTGCTATTTAGTTTTTTATTTGTTTTTATTCATATTTTTTAGTTTAAAAGAGTTAGTTTTTACTAGCTCTTTTTTATGTCTGTTTTATTCTATAAAAAAAATAAGTATACTAAAAATACTAAAAAAAAAAGTTATTATTTTTTATATATACACAAAATTAAAATAGTTAAAAATACATATAGACACAAAACTTTTTATCTATTTAATAAATAAAAAATGAGTAACAATAATTTATTATTCCCTATTATTATCTGAAAGGTAAGAATAAGAGATTTTGACAATGAAGGACTTTTTGCTAATATTGATTGTGCGACTAATGTTAAAACTACAATTTCAACTAGTGAAACTAAAGAGCTTGTTTGTTGAAGTTGACAATCATTGACACTAGAAAAACCATCTGGAAGTATAACACTTAAAGTTATAAAAACTAAAAATCCTGATCTAATTTGAAAGCTTTTAAATTTAAATGTTTTAACAAAACAATCTGGAGCAAATAATTTAGTTGATGTAAAAGTTACTTTTGCAAAAGATGGAGTTATTGAAATGCTTGAAAGAAGCAATGATTGAAACTGAATTACTGGCATAACTATAAAATCACTTGATAAAGCTGTAACTTATGTAAAAGATACTGATTTTACTGTTGAAGTAATAGATAATAAAACTATTATAAAGAAAAAATGATCTAAAATTCCTGAAGGGACAACTGTTCTTGTATCTGGAACTATAAATCAAAATTGATTTAAACAAGTTGAAATTGCTAGACTACAAAGAGCTAAAAAGAAATTTTCTATTGAACTTTATGGTGAAGACCAAACAACAGGTAAATTAACAATGTTATATGCTACACCTGTTGAGTTGGACTCTGAATATGTTCTTGAAATGATTGATGCCTTTAGAGATGGTGATATTGCTTGAAGTGAACTTACTTTTAAATTATCTGATGGTTGAAAAATCACTTATACTGATGAGAATATATAGTAAGATTTTTAAAAGAGGGTTCTCCCCTCTTTTTTATTTAATTTTTTAAATTATGTATAAAAATTTTTCATATTTAGAAAAAGATTTAGAGCTTGTCTTAAAATTTAAAACTAGAGAATTAAAAATAGTTTTTAGAGAGCCTAAAATGTATGATTTACTAGTTTTTGAAGAAATGGTAAAAGAGGAAAAACTTTTTGAAGCTTTAGATTTTTTAAAAATAAAAATAAAAAAGACTGATTTTTTAAGTGCTCCTACTGAAATTTTAAATGCTATTTTAAAAGTTTGTTATAGTTGAAATAAAAATTTTTCAAATCTAGAGGATGCAAGAAATAGTTGAGATGCTTCTTTTCTTCCTTCTATTTTAGATCTATTATGAAAGAGGTATTGAAAAACCCCAATTGAGCTTTTGAAAGAAATGACACCTACTATTTTTGAAACTTATCTTGCTTGATTTGAATTTTCTTTAAATTTACAAAATAATGAAGCAAATAAAAATTATAAATTTAAGGAAAAATGAAAAATTTCAGATGAAGAAATAAAAAAAGCTGATGAAATTTTAAAAAGGTTAGAAAATTTTAATTTTTAATAAAAATAAAATGAAAAGTGAAAAAATAGAGGCTCTTATAAGGGCTTTTAAGAAAAATTCTGATATAACTCTCATCTTTTGAGAAAACATTGCTTATAGTTCATTTTTTAAGGATTTAGACAATATTTGACTAATTTTAGAACCTATTTATGAAAAAAAGAAAGATTGTTACAAAAATTCTTTACTACAAGTAAAAATTATTGACTCTAAAATTTGAAATACAAGAATGCAATTAAAAAAATATATGGAAATGGTAGAAGATTTTTTAACTTCAAAATTAAAAAATTTTGGTTGAGAATTTGAAACTCTAGCTGTAGTTCCAACTTGAGATGAAGTTATTTTAAAAAATGAAAAATCAAGGTTAGTTTTTGTTAAAAGATTTAATTTTTATTATTAAATCTTTTTTCTTTTTATTCAAAAAATAAAAAAATTATAATTTAAATAAAATTATTTTATAAAATCTAAAAAATGCCTAAAGAAAGTATAGAGGTACAAATTGAACTTGATAATACTGAATTTTTAAAAAGTTTAGAAAGAACTGAAAAAAGTATTTCAGACTGGATAAAAAAAGTTGAGTGAAAAGGTAAAATTGTTTTGGATGTTGATACAAAAAAATTGGAGACTAAAACTGCTGAATGAATTAAAAAAGTAAAAGATACTGTTAAAAATAATCCTGCTGAACCTATAATATCACTTGAAGAATATCAGAAAAAACTAGAAAAGGCTGAAATATATGCTAAAGACTCAAAAACAAAGCTTGATTGAAAAATGAAGTTTAAATTACAAGCTGAAGTTGTTGAGTTTGAGGATAAACTTGAAAAATTAAAAGCTCAAATTAAAGAGTTTAAAAAAACTTGAGAAGTTCCTGTTGTTTTAAAACTTGAATTACAAGAAGCTAAAAAAAATCTAGCTGAAGCAAAAAGAAGTTTAGAGAATTACTTAAATACTGGGGATACTTGAATGAGTAGATTTCATAAAAGTGTAACTAGTGGTTGGAGTGCTCTCACTGGTACTGCAATGAAGGTTGCTTGAGCTGTTGGGAGTGTAGTTTTAGCTGTAAAGAAATGACTTGATATTGCTGATGAATTTGCTACTGCATATTCTAAACAAGAAAGTGCTTTTGCTTGAATAAAAAAGACTGTTGATGCTACTAATGATGAATATAAAGCAATGGATGTTGAGCTTAGAAATTTAGCTAAAAGAATTCCCCTTACTTATGAAGAGTTAGCTTGAATTTGAGAAACTTTGTGACAAATGTGAATTTGAAAAGAAGACTTGATTGAAGTAACTGAAGTTGTTGCAAAGCTTGGTACTGCTATTTCTTGAGTTAGTAAGGAGGAGGCTGCATCTACAATGGCAAGAATTTTGGCT
>CAUQKR010000028.1:0-13633 GCA_963518665.1 uncultured Candidatus Altimarinota bacterium
AAATAAATAATGTTGAGGCTTATATTTGTTTTTGAGCTTTGGAAGCTTGGGAGAAGGTGAAAGAAGTAGAAGAAAGATAGTTTATTATTTTTTAAAAAAGGATTATGAATAAAGTATGATATAATAAATTGTTAAAATTTTTTTTAGATTGTAGTGAATTTAATACAAAAAAGAAAATTTCAAGAGCTAGAAATAGAGTAAAGCTTGTCAAAGTTTTTGTGAATTGAAAATCTAAATGATATATAAAACTTGATAAACTAAATAGAAATCTTCATATAGAAGTAAAAAATAATAATGAAGTAGATTTATTTTCTGATTATTAAAACGATGCCCAGATGAAAAAAAACAAGTAGTGAAAAAATAGCTGAAGTTGTAACAGAAAAGTTGAAAAAACCAGATAGTAGTTTAAAGGATTTGTCAAAAAAAACAGGATTGAATAAGCAAACTGTTTCTGATATACTGAAAAAAGAATTACGAAAAGTTCTGACAAGTTCTGACTATAGTAAAAAACTTATAGAAGAAAATATACAAATAATAAATTTTAGTAGTAGAATTGTAAGGACTAAATTAGCAATGTTAACAGATAATATTGATGCAATAGCTTTTTTAACATCTCAAGATATAAAAGCATTATCTTCAATTGCAGACACTTCCTTTAAGCAAAATCAATTACTAACTGGAAACAGTACAGAAAACAATGAAATTAAAATTAAAATAGTAGAATAATGGAGATAAGAATTCCACATAATTATACACCTAGAGAATATCAAAAAAATCTTTGGAATTGCCTTGAAAAATGATATAAAAGAGCTATTGCTAAATGGCATAGAAGAGCCTGAAAAGATAAAACTCTTTTTAATCTTATAATCAAAGAAGCAATTAAAAATAAATGAGTGTATTGGTATTTGTTCCCAACTTATGCACAAGCTAAAAAGGTTATATGGGACTGAATAGATAAAACTTGATTTAAGTTTTTAGATCATATTCCAAGAGAATTAGTTAAATCCCAAAATAAGACTGACTTAAGTATTGAGCTGATCAATTGAAGTCTTATACAACTTATTTGAACTGATAAGTTTGATAGTATAAGATGAGTAAGTTTGAAATGATGTGTTATTTCAGAATATGCATTTCAAAATCCTATAGTCTGGGATGTTATTCGTCCAATTCTAGCTGAAAGTGGTTGATGGGCTATTTTTAATTCTACTCCTAACTGAAAGAACCATTTCTATGAATTATGGAAAATAGCTGAAAAAAATGAAAATTGGATGGTCGAAAGCTTGACTGTTGAAGACACAAAAGCAGTTCCTTTGGAAGTTATCAATGAAGATAGAAGAAGCTGAATGACCGAAGAAATGGTTAGGCAAGAATATTATTGTAGTTTTGATGTTTGAGCTATTGGAAATTATTATGGAGAACAGATAGAGCAGGCAAGAAATGAAAAAAGGATTTGAGAAGTTCCAATTAATAAATATGCAAAAGTAGATGTTTACATTGATATTTGAGTAAATGACTCTTTTTCTCTCTGGTTCAAACAAGATGACTGACTTTTTTATAACTTCATAAGATATTTTGAGGATAATTGAAAAATTTTAGAATATTATTTTTCATACATAGAAGATTTTTTAGAAGAAAAAAATTTAAGTCTTTGAAAAATATATGTTCCTCACGATGGAGATAATAAAGCTCATAGTTTTCTTGTTTCTGGTGAGACAATTCTTGATAGATTTAAAAAACATTTTTGAACTGAAAAAATAAAATTAATTGCAAGACCAAAAAGTGTTTTGGATGGAATAAACTCAGTGAGAAAAATTTTTCATAAAGTAAGAATAGATGAAGTTGAATGTAAGCAATGATTAAATTGTTTAGAAAATTACAAAAAGAAATATGATGAAGTGAATAAGATTTTTCTTGATAAGCCACTTCATGATTGGGCTTCACACTGAGCTGATAGTTTTAGATATTTTGCCATTGTAGAAGGGAAAGATAAAAAAGAAACTAAAAAAATGAAGATTGTTTATACAAATTTTTCTGGTTATTTGTAAGAGAGAGTTTTTTAGCTCTCTTTCTTTTTTTGTTGTAAAAAATTCTTAAAAATAGCTAAAAGTCCCCTTATATGGGGACCTCTTTTTTTTGTATTTTTTAGCTTGAAATATAGAATATTATATGAAGTTTGGTTAGACTTTTTAATATGTAACTATAAAAAATATGAGTAGAGAACAGTATGAGGATTATACTTTCGAAGAACTTTTAAACAAAGTTGAAGAGCTTGAATGAACTGTAGTTGAATACAAAAAAGAAGCTAGAAACACAAAAAAAGAAAGTACTTCTACAATCGAAAGCTTGCAAGCGGAACTAGATGCTCTGAAAAAATCAAATTCTGAAAAAGAACAAAAAGATTTTTTGGAGTGAAAAAATATCTCTCCTGAGGAAAGAAAGCTTTATGAAGATAAAATAGCAAAATGATATGATAAAGAAGATGCATATTTTTTGGCTACAAAAGAAAGTAAAAATCTTTCTGATAATCAAGAGAATATTTCAAAAAATAATTTACCTGGTGATGATTTTAATATCTGAGCTAGGGAGATAAAAATGTCAGATTTAGCAAATTTGTCTCAAGAGAATTATAACTCTGTTATGACTAGAGTTGATGCTGGAGAGATGAAAGTTATATCTGATTAGAATTTTTTACAATATAACATAAAGAAAAATGCCAAATACAATTAACACTGAGGCTATTGCCAAAATATTGCAAAGAGAATATGAAAGACCTCTTACTAGAGATTATGTAGTTTTACCTTTTGCTAACAGAAAATATGAATGAGAATTAGCTCAAAAATGAGACACTGTAAGAGTTCCTTTTGTAAGACTTGGATGAGGATGGAATAAAAATGTAACTGACTCAAATAGAGATATTCCAGACTCAAATCTAGAAATCTGAACTCATTCTATGGTTATTAACCAATATTATGATATAAGATTTAAAATTTCTGATCAACAAATTTCTTTACTTTGAAAAGATTTATGAACTCAACAAGAAGTAGTTAGACAAATAAAAAATTTAGCAAAAAAAGAACAAGAAGATTATTTTATAAATAAAATTCTGACTGAAAGCACAATTCCTGCAAAAAATAAAGTAACTGCTGCTACTTTTAACTCAGCTTCTGCTTATGCTGAAATTGAAAGAATTGCTGTTATATTGGATGAACAAAATGTACCAAATGAACAAAGAGTACTTTTTGTGTCACCTAAAACTGCCTCTATAATCAGACAATCAAAATTTTTTGATGGGCTTGAGGCTGGTTATGTAAAAAGAAGTGCTGGTGAAATTTGAAAAATTGCTGGAATTACAATTATCAAAACAAATGCTGTAAATGATAAAACGATTTTAGCTTATCAAGATAAAGCTGCAAATTTTGTAGAAAAATTAAATTTTATAAAAATTAAAGAAGCTGACTCTGGTAATTATTATAACATTTTAGGTGGTTTATTCTTTGATGCTTGAATTTTTGGGGAAGCTACCAAAAAAGTTGTTGTTTACACTATGGCTTAATAGCTATTTAGAAAAAATTAAAGGTTAAGCTTAAAAAACTTAACCTTTTTATAAATTTAATTTAATAATAAAAAAGATTATGGCAATGGAAAAAGATGAAAAACAAATGAAAGTTTATTTATGAGAAGCAAATATGGCTTTAATTTGACAAGATAATTTATATCTAAATGAGGATTGAATTATAGAAGTTGAAGCTGGAAGTTCTGAAGAAAATCTATGTAAAGATTATGAGTTGAAAGATTTAGAAATGCTTTATAAAAAATATTTTTTAAAAGAAGAAGTTTAATTTTTAAAAAAATAAATAATGACAAGATGGAGTGATTATGAAAAAGCCTCTGAAGTAAGAGAAAATGATGAGCTTTTAATCAATTCTGGTTGAGTTGTTAAAAGGTTTGATGTTGCAGTTTTTAAGTGAGAAAAAGGTGAAAAATGAGAAACAGGAGCAGAAGGTCCAAGATGACCACAAGGTGAAAAATGAGAAAAGCTTTTATATTCTGATTTAACCTCTGAAGAAAAACTGGAGCTAAAATGAGAAAGATGAGAGCAATGAATTCAATGAGTTCCAGGACCAGAAGGTCCAAAATGACCACAAGGTGAAAGGGGACCAGAAGGCCCAAGAGGAGTGCCAGGGGAAAGATGAGAAGCTTGACCTAAATGAGAGAAAGGTGAGAAGTGAGAAAAATGAGAAACTGGACCAGCTGGCTCTGGAACTGGTGATTTGCTTTCTAAAAATAATTTATCTGATTTAGCTGATAAGGTTCTATCTAGAGTAAATTTAGAAGTTTACTCAAAAGCTGAAGTTGATGGGAAAATTCCAACTTTGCCTGATTTGTCACCTTTTTTACAAAAAACAGAGTTTCAAAATGAGAAAAATATTTTACAAAATAATTTTAATAAAAAATTTTCTGATTTACCAAATTTTTGAACTTTTGTTTTAAAAGAGGCTTGAAAATGATTATCTAGTAATGATTTTACAAATGAAGATAAAAATAATTTGTCTCAAATAGCACAAGGTTTGCCATCTTTTGCTTCTAGAATTTGAACTCTAGAGAAAAATTTTTGAACTCAAAAAAATCTAATTGATACTATTCCTGAAACTTATGTAAATAAAAGTGATTTTGCTAGACTTGATAATAAATTTTTGAAAAAAAGTGATTTTGATAGTAGAATTTCAAATTTTTCTACTTGATTTAAATTGATTTTTGACTCTGGAAATCTGACTTGATATAATGGATATTGAAGCCAAAGTTATACAGTTATACATAATTTAGGTTTAAAAAAAGAAGATTTTTTAGCTTGAAAATATGATATTTATATAGCTTTAAATCATAATTATAATTGATTTAATTTAAAAAGATTATTTTGATGAAGTTGACAAACTAATATAAGATGGGATGATAATTTTCAAGATACAAATAATGTAGAATTTTTTATAAATTCAAATAAAATCAGATTTTATTTGAATTTTGTTAATGATTATACAATTAAAAGACTTTTAATTTTTAAATTATACTAAAATGGAAAATATAGAGATTTTAAAACAAAAATTTATTCCGATTTTTTCTCACATAATAGATAGTTGTTTTGATGAAGAATATAAATGAAGTATAGCAAGATGACTATGAATGCCTGAAAAAGTGAGACAAAGACAAACAAGGCAAGAAATATATGAAAATCCTGAAACAAAACAACAAGAAACAATGGAAGTTATAGAATTTGTAGAAGTGGAAAATAAAGCTCCAAAATGTGAATATATAGCTGAAAAGTATATAGAAGTTTTGGTTTCTTTAACAATAGAAGCAATCAAAAAAGATTTTTCTGAAAATAAGGTAGCAACAAAAATAGAAGAAGCTATTTCAAAAATAGATTATTCAGTTTTAAATAATAACAAATAATAAAAAATGACAACAGAAATAAGAAATACAAAATTTATAGTGAGTATATCCACAATAGTCAGTTTAGTGATTGCTACCTGGTACTGAGCCATGTTCTACAGCTGAATTGATAAAAGGCTTACACTACTAGAACAAAGACAAGAAAGAAAAGCTGAAAAAGAAGATTTAAAAATAATTGAAGTCAAATTGACTAGTATTGATACAACACTCTTAGAACTTAAAAAGGAATTAAAATGAGAAAAGTAGAGTTGAGAACGATAGAAAAAATCTCCAGATATTCTGATGAAGAAATAAGGCAGTGAAAAGAAAAAGGTTACATCAATTGATGTGGGTGAAAATGATGAGTTAATTTTTCAAAAATAATTGATTTACTTTTTAAAAATTTTGAAAAATTTGCTTGAGAAAAAATACAAAATCTTTGGACTGATATAGAAAGGCTTTGTGCTGAGCACGACCTGGATTATGAATACCAAAAGTGATTTTTCAAATCAAATTATATTTTTGCTAAATGAGTAAAAAATTTGATAAAATCCTGGACTTCTGCATCTGAAAGATTTATAATTTTTTTGATAATATTTTTCCTTTTAAATAGATTTTGAAAAAAATTTTATAAAAAATAAATTTTAATTTTTAAATAAAAAAAATATGACAAATTTAGATTTTGAATTAGAGTATTCTTGACTAAAAATATGAGAAGAAAACTATGCTTCTTCTGATTATGCATTAAGTGAGAGTATTTTTGTAAATGATTTTTTGAGTGATAGACTGAAAAATATTACACCAGACAAATCAGTATATGAATATGATCAGTCAGCACAATATAGAACAAGAAATGCCTGTACTTTGTATATGTGAATAAAAATGGTTTCAGATTTGTGGGATTATCAATTTTCTATTAAAGAAATTTTAGAAATCTGTGATCTGGCTGAAAAAGAATATTGATGGAGTGAAAAAGACGGAAACTGGCTATACAAAAGTATTGATTGTGTTAGAAATTATTGGAATAAAAAATATCCAGAAAAAGAAATTGTTAGTTTTACTTTTTCTTTAAATTCAAAAGAATTTGAAATTTTAAAAAATAGTTGAAAAACTCTTTGAGTTTGATATTCTACTTCTGTTTGATATTTCAATGACTCACAAGATAACTGAAATATAGACCACAACTCTTTTGCTTCTGAAAGAAAAACAGGTTGACATGCAGTTTGTTTCAATAACTGAAAAATAATCGATAATTATTATTGAAAGAAAAAATACAATAAATATACAAATGAAAAAATAGTTGATTTAAGCAAAGAATGAACTTTTTTTAGAAATTGATATGTATTTTTTAAAAAAGAAGAAATTTTATCAAAAATAAATTTAAAAAATGCAAAAATTGCATATAAATTATGACTTTGGAATTGACAAAATGCAAAAAATTCTATGAGTAGAGAAGAGGTGATGGCAGTTTTTGTAAACTGAATTAAAAAAATTTTTGCTAAAGAATTAACAATTGAAAAAATTGAAGAAATAGAAAAAGAGCTGTAAGGCTCTTTTTTATGTTATATAGGTTTTCACACCTTAAATTCTTGTTGAACAATTCCTTGTCTTCTTAATTCTGCTTCTACTAATGATTGTATCAATGCAGAATAAGTTTTTAAATTATAGATATTTTGTAATATATCTAATTTATCTTTAAATCACTCTTCTCTGATAGTAATATTTACTCTATTCTCTTCTCACATATTTTTTTTATTAAAATCTAAATATTTGTATAAAATTTTTATACAATTTTGCATAAATATTATAATAATTTTTTAAAAAATATCAAATTTAATAAGTCATTTTAATATTTTTTGACTTATTTTTTATATTTTTGTTTTAGCTTAATAGACGTCAAAAGTAGATGTTTTAAAGTTATTTTTAGATATTTTGACTAAAAAAGATTTGACTTTGACGTCATTTTGAATATAATATCTGTATAACATAAAACAAACAAAAAATTATTTTTTAATTATAAAAATTATGAAAACAATTATAACAACAAATACAAACAACCCATTCTCTACTGTTTGATATTCTTCTACTTACACTGAAACATTTCCATGGCTGAAAGAAGAACATGAGAAAAAACTTCAAGAAGCTATAAAATCAATGAATATTGATGAAAAATATATTTTAATATTAAAGGCTATTGAAGAAATTGAAGATGAAGAAATAGAAAATATTAATCTTATTCTAGGTTGAGTTGAAAGATTTGTAATTAATTTAAAAGAATTTTGACCAATTAAAGAAAAATACAAGGAAATAGCAAAAAAAGTTTCTGAAAAAGTTTGATTTGAAATTTTTGCCTGAAGTTTTTGTTGAGTTAACTGATTTAGTTATAAAAAACCTGGGTTTCTTTTTGATTAAATTTAAGAAAAAATAAAAAAATATAATTAAAAATAGTCTTAAAAAATGAAAGAAAAATTTTTAAAAGAAAAAATGATAAATGAGTGACTTTCATTGTCATCTATAAGAAGCTATGAAAGTCTTTTTTATCATATAGAACAAGACGAAAGGTTAGATTTAAAAAATATTGAAGCAACTTTTAATTTAGAAAATATTTTAAATTTTTTTCAAAAAAAATCTGAAATATGGCAAAATACAACTTATAATTTTTATATAAAAAAGTTTAGAGTTTTTCTGAAATTTTTAGATAGAGAAAAAAATATTTGAAAAATATATGAAAACTTAAAATTTAAAAAAATAGAAAATAAATTACCAAAATTTATAGAAAATGATCAATTACAAGAAATATTTAAAATTTTAAATTTAAAAGAAAAAAATATTTTAAAAATATTTCTATATACAGGAATGAGAAGGTTTGAGTTTGCTTGAGTTAAAAAAGAAAATATAAATTTTGAAAGATGAGAAATAAAAGTTTTTTGAAAAAATAGAAAATGGAGAATTATACCTATACATTCAGAAATTTTAGATATTTTAAAAAAGTTTGATTTTCCTATATCTCTTTGTAAAATTGATTTTATAAGAGAAAAAATACAAAAAATTTATCCGGATTTTAAAATTCATAACCTTAGGCATACTTTCGCTACTTCACTTATAAGAAGCAAAGTTGATTTATATTCTATTTCAAAAATTATGTGACATAGTAATATTAATACAACTACAACATATCTTTCATTGGTTACTGAAAATATGAAAAAGGAGATCGAAAAAATAAAATTTGATTTATAATAATAAAAAAGCCCCATTGTAGGGCTTTTTTATATACTAGGTGGTAAATCAGTTAGGGAAGAAGTATTTTTTTTATAAATAATATCTTTTTTTAGAACATTTTCAGCTATAGAGATACATTCTTCAAAGGCTTTTATTTTAAAAATCTCTTTTTCTCTGTTTTTTTCTGGGTTATCAACTAAACTCATTGCTAGTTCTGTTTTCCTTAGATGTATAAGTTTTTTAAATTCTTTCCATCATTCTGTTTTTACTAGATTTTTTATTTTTTCATATTCTATCATTGTACATCTTGATTAGTAAATAAATTTGGATTTTGATCTTCATTTAGCACTTTACTCATTGTTTGAGCTTGAGAAATATTTTGCATATTTCAGAAGTTTTGGTCTCCTGCTCCTGCTTGTGTCATTTGAGTTTGATTTTCTAAAATTCTGAGAGCTCTTCTTTCAGCTATAGCTTGACTAACTAAATCTGAAGGTATTGCTTGCATAAATATTTTTTCAAAAATTTCGTGTTTTTGTCCTGGTTTTGGTTCACTTGCTTCTAGTCCTTGATTTAACCTTTCTAAGTCTTGTTTTGCTTGGATTTCATCAACACTTTCAGGTAAATATGTTATTGCTTCTTCAGCTTCAAATCCTGATAATTCCATAAGATTTCTAGTGAAAGATTTTTGAGCTTCTTCAGTCATCATTGGCATCACATTTGGCATAATTGCTAACATAGATTGATATTTTTCTTTTTTGATTTTTTGGATTTCTGAGCTAGCTTCTACTCTAACAGCTCAAACTGTAAAATCATTTCAGATATCTTTTCTCGTTATAGCAAAATATTCAGTTTTGTGTTTGTAATCTAGAACTATATTTTTTGTTCATTTGAAATATTGTCTATAGAAAGCTTGCCAGGTGCTCCAAAATTCTTTATCTGATTTTATTAAAAAACTCATAATCAAGCTAAATTTCATATTTGCATTAGCTTGCAGTGTTTGTACTTCTCATTTTGTCATATTTCTATCACTTACCATTCATTGTGTGATTGGAGAAATACCAGTTGCTTCTTGTTTCAAGTTTTCTAGCAAAGTTAACCCATTATTTGCCTGTTGGCTAGGTTGTTCTTTGGGAATTTGCATTATAACATTTCAAAGAGGTTCTCATTCTTCCAGTTCTACAGGAATATTTCTACCACCTGGAGCTCAGTGACTGAGAAGTTCTATATCTATTTTATTTACATTTACTAGTCTATCCTCTCATAGAACATCTTTTCTGGCTTGTATAAGCATCAAATTTGTGATTTGGCTCATCATTTTTTGGTATTCTACTCAAAGTTCAATCAAATCTCAGACTTGTCAATTTCACACATTCCAAGGAATAAAAATAGAAAATCAAAAAGTATCATAAAGTCCTGATTTTTCATCAAATTCTTCTAATCTTATAAGCTTTTCTGGTGCTTCTCAAAGCCAACCAGTTAAGTAAACTTTGTTTTCAAATCTAGTATAATGATAATATATATCAACTTCTTTTAATTTTTCTTGAGTATCTGTTATTTGCCACAAATCAAAAAAATTATTATCCTTTTTAAGGTTTTCAATAGTGATTTTCTTTTTTATTCAAATAAATCTTCTTTTATCTCATTTTATAATTTCATTTGGGTCTAGGATGAGGCTCATAGTGTTTACACTTTCTAGGATTGGTAAATTTTTTTCTTTATCCCAAGCAGCAATTCTAGTAGCTCAAATTCAGAAAATAAATCAATAATATACTTTTAAAAAGTCAAAGGCTATTTTATTCATAGCTCTATAATCAAACTCTGCTAGTTTGTTATACATTTTTGTTATGCTTTCTCACTCATAATTAGAAGCTATAAAGCTTACTTTTCTTTCATCTATCACAAAAAGAGAATAAAGGTTTTGTAGCATAGAAAATAGACTTCTAACATGTATTCTTTCATCTGACTTTTTTTCTAGAATAAATTTATCATTTCATTTTTTATTTGCTAAATGTTTATCAAAATATTCTTTTCAGATTTTGTGTTGTTCTTTTATGAGTTTTTTTAGTTCTTCAGGAATTGTTTTTGTCATAATTATTTTTTATTAAAATTATAATTTATTTGTTCTATATTTATTTTTGGTTTATTTATTCAGGGAATTTCATTTATTTTTTGTAGATAATTTTCTACATCATTATTTTTTAAATAAATATCAATTAGGCTTTCATTATTCATTTTTTAGCTATAAAAAGATAAATCTGGAACCTTTCTTTCTATAGGTTCTTTTATACTATTTTCTCTGTTTATGTAGTTTTTCAATTCTTTTAAATATTCTTGTCTTGCATTTATACTAGCATTTAGATTTCATAGTCTTTCATATAAAAAAGGTTTTAATCACATTTTTATAAGTCTATTTGGTGGTGTGATTTTTTGTAGAAAAATATTTTTTGACTCTGTTTCTATATCTGTTATTTCTGGAAGTTCTATAAGTCAAATAACTTCAGCTCATTTTTCTATGATTTCTTTTTCATTGTGAAAAATAAAAATTTCATTTCAGGAAATAGCATAACTTTCTTGTTTTTTCTTATTTTCTGTATCTATCTCCAAAAAATCTACTCTTTCAATATTTTTTCATTTTAATCTAACTTTTAAAATTTTTCTGATTTTGAAAATTTGAGAGTTTTCTTCAAATTCTAGAGTTCAGTAATTGTAAACTTCTGGTTGCAGATCTTTTTCTAGTTTTACAGCAAAGATTTCATCTGATTTTTTTGTTTGATATATTGATAAAAATTCTGCAATATTTTCATTTAAAATAGCTAAAAGAGTTTCATCAGATATATCATTGTTTTCAGCTCAGACTTCTATTCTAGCTAGTTCAAAAATATCTTTTATTTTCATATTATATTAAAATTGTTAAAGAATAATATCAATATATAATTTTAAACTAAAAAAACTTTAAGCAAAATAAAAAAAGTACCTCTATATGGGGACTTTTTTTATTTCCAAAAGCTTAAATAAGGCTTATAATTAAAAATTGAATTATTTAATAAAATTTTTTAAAAAATGAGTATAAATTTTAAATTTTCTGGGTGATTTTCACCTAGTGACTCTATCTGAAAAGAGTGAACATATCTATATAGTCAAAATATAAATACTCTTAATCCAGAATATATTCAAGTTTCCCCAAAACTAAAAAATATTTATACAACTACTGAAAAAATAGATTATTTGGTACCAAAAGATATGGTACATTCTGATTTTTTTCATTATGTAAGGGGAAAATACATATATGATTGACTAAAAAATCAAGTACTTTATGAGCACTGATTGTGATTTGATGAGAAGCCAAGTGATGATAAAAATTTAATTACTTTTGCTTATTCAACAAGTGAGAATTCTTTTATATTGTCTGCATACTGAACTTCAGAAAGAAAAATGCCTGATGAGAGTATAAAAAAGAGTTTAAATTGATGGTTTAAATTTTTGGAAATTATAGTAGATAGTAATAGAGAAGACCCAAGAAAAAATATATGGCAAGAAAGTGAAGTTTCAGGTTTCCAGAAAACAAAAAGTGAAGATTTTCCTATAAATTTTTTAGAAGGTTCTTGATTTTTGATAGTTTCTGTAATTTGAAATCAAGCTACAAGAATAAATAAAAGAAATCTTCAACAAAGAATACAGTGAGCACCTGGAACATATCTAGAACATTCTAGTTGATTTAAATGTTTTAGAAGTAATGGAAAATTTGCTACAACAAATGTAACTCTAGACACAAGTGAAAGTTATGAGTTATGAATAAATCCAAGAACAGCCTGTAATTTATCTGGTGTTGATTATATCTTTGCTTTGGAATGACTTTTTTTCTTAAACTGAATAGTGGCTAGCCCTATTTGATTTGTAAATACCTCAAATTATCTAAATTTTAAAAAATTTGATTTTTTGTGGAGTATGTTTGGTTTTTTTAGAGTTTGAAAATTTATTTTCTCAACAACTAAAACTGATATCTGATTTGATCTAAATGTCCTTTGAGTTAATTCTGTTTGAGCTTCACTAAATTTTTCTAGTATTGTTTCTGTAGAATGTGAAGAGTTAATTTCAATCATTCAACATAAAAACTGAATGTTAATTTTGTATAAAACAAAAACAGGAGAATATAAAATAGATTTTTTCTCTATGGAAAATGAAGAACTAAATGAAACTGGGTACATAATTACAAAAGAATATACAGACTCTGGATTGATAAAGGTAAAACAAGCTAAAGAATTAAAAATTTTCTGTGATAAATTGAAAGATAATGAATATATAAAAATATATGCAAGTATAAACAATGGAGAATTTGAAGAAGTGAAGACTTTGACAAAAGATTATAGATGGAAAGCTGGAGCATTTAATATTTTGAATTTTAACAGAGAATTTCACAAGATAGTTTTTAAGCTAGAGATAAAGTGAGATTTTAAGCTTTATGATTTTATTTTTATAAACACTTAAAAATGTGGAATAAATCAAATACAAAAGAACAAAAAAGAAAAATAGAAAGTATAAAAGACCATTTATGAGAAGAAATTTTAACTGATACTGGAGAAACAATTGACCTTTATGGGCTTCTTTGAGTACAGGAAGATGAAAAATGGGCTAAAAAAAATTTTTAAATTTTAATTATAAAAAAATATGTTTAATTTTTTCACAAAAAAACAAAAAAATCAGTTGAATAGCAATGCAGAAGAAAACCAAAAACTGGTTAATGAGATGTGACAAGAAAACTACAATAATGCAGTTAATAACACATTGGCTCAAAATTTTACAGCTGAACAGTACAACAATCAAGCAAGACAAAATGGAGAGCAAGACTGGCAAACAGCTTATAGAAGGGATATTTTATGAAAAAATGAAGAAAATCAAAAACTAGCACAAAATGTAAATCAAACACCCCAACCACAAGTCCCACCAGGAGAACAATAGCTCCCTACACAAGAAGAGAGAACTGTAGAAG
>CAUQKR010000029.1:0-13313 GCA_963518665.1 uncultured Candidatus Altimarinota bacterium
ATGAAAAAAACCTTATTTGATTTGATTTTATTATTTGTGATAATAATGTTTCTAGTTTGAAAAAATATTTAGAAAAAGGAATAGCTCCAATTATTTCTAGGAATAATCCTTTTAAGTCAATTTTATCTGATTTTGATCCTGTAAAAAATACTGGAAATGCATTTATTTATGATATAGAAAATAAATGGTGAGTTTTTCAAGGCTTAATTAGATATTTGGAAAATTATAAATTTCCATTTGATAATAAAAATTTAGTAAAAAAAGTTTTAGATATTTAATTTTTTGATTATGAAAAATAAAAAAGAGGAATTAGAATATTGGGAAAAAATTTTGGAACAAGAATGACTTTGAGATATTGATGTAAAAGAAGGTTTTAAAGAAAAAATTCATGATATTTTGCATTTTAAAAATGAAAAAAAATTCCAAGATTTTTTAGAAAAATTTCAAGAAGAAAATGATTTAAAAGTTGAGTTTGATGATTATAATGCTTCAATTACATTTTTTGATAAAAAAACTTGAGAAAGAATAGGTTTTATTAGGCCTGGAAATTATTCTTACAATTGAATTGAAAAAACAAATCATTTAGAAAAAGTTATTGAACCAGCTTTTAGAGGAAGATGACTTGGTAAAAAGCTTGTAGAAATTTTTATAAATTATTGAAAAGTAAAATGATATAAAAACTTTACTCTTCCAGAAAAAGAATATTCTCACAAATTATCTACTATTTCTATGATGATAAATGATTTTTGATATGATATAACTTGAAAATTTATTGATTGAGTTAGACTTGAGGTTGATGATTTTGAAATAGATAGAATTTTACTTGAGAAAAAAGAACATTTAGAAAATACTTATGAATTAACAAAAAGATAAAATGAAAAAATTTTATCTTTTTTTGTAAAAAAATTTTGACTAAATAAAAAAAAAGATTATCTTTAAATAAAATATTATTAAAAAATAAAAATGGCAAAAAGCTTAGTTATAGTCGAATCTCCAGCAAAAGGGAAGACAATCTCAAAATTTTTGTGAGCTGATTATGAAGTTGTAGCTTCTATGTGACATATTAGAAATCTAGCTGAAACAAAAAATTTTTGAATAGATATAGAAAATAATTTTGCACCAGAATATGAAATAGATAAAGATAAAGTAAAAACTGTCAATAATCTGAAAAAATTGGCAAAAGCTTCAGCAGAAGTCTTTATAGCAACCGATGAAGATAGGGAATGAGAAGCTATTTGATGGCATCTTTGTATGGTTTTAAATTTAAACCCAGAATCAACAAAAAGAATAACTTTTCACGAAATTACAAAAACTGCAATTTTGGATTCTGTAAAAAATCCAAGACATATTGATTTAGATTTGGTAAAAGCTCAACAAGCAAGACAAGTTTTGGATAAACTTGTTTGATACAAAGTTAGCCCAGTTTTGTGGAAAAAAATTAGAAAATGACTTTCTGCTTGAAGAGTTCAATCTGTTGCAGTAAAACTTATCGTAGAAAAAGAAAGAGAAATTCAAAATTTTAAACCAGAAGAAAGTTGGAAAATATCAGTAGAACTTGATTATAAATGAACAAAAATTATTTCAGTTTTAAATAAAATTGATGGAAAAGCAAAAAAATTTAAATCAAAAGCTGATGTAGAAAAATTTTTAAATATTCTTTTTTCAGAT
This sequence comes from uncultured Candidatus Altimarinota bacterium, assembly GCA_963518665.1. Taxonomy (GTDB): domain Bacteria; phylum Patescibacteriota; class Gracilibacteria; order BD1-5; family UBA6164; genus GN02-872. Next base: position 1,669 of record CAUQKR010000029.1, read on the forward strand.
ATTTCAGGACTAAAAGAAACTCAAAATAAAAAATGAAATACAGAATTGAAAATCACAAATTCTTTGGATTTTAAACTTGTAGAAATAACAAAAAAAGATGCAAAAAGACTTCCTGGCGCACCTTTTACAACTTCTACTTTACAACAAGAAGCTTCAAGAAAATTTTGATTTTGAGTGAAACAAACTATGATGATAGCTCAAAAACTTTATGAATGAATAGATTTATGAAATAATGAAAGACAAGGTCTTATAACTTATATGAGAACCGATTCTGTGAATTTATCAGATTTAGCTTTATCTCAAGCAAAAAATGTGATAGAAAAAAATTTCTGAAAAGAATATCATAAAGAAAGAAAATATAAAACCAAATCAGCAGGAGCTCAAGAAGCTCATGAAGCTATTAGACCAACAGATTTATCAAAAACTCCAGAAAGTTTAGCTGCATTTTTAGATGTACAACAATTAAAAATTTATACTCTTATTTGGAAAAGAACTCTTGCTTCTCAAATGTCTGATGCCATAGTTGAAACTACAACTTTTAATTTTTCTCCAGTAAGTTTTGAAAATCAAGAATGGATTACAAAATGAGAAGTTATAAAATTTGATTGATTTATGAAGTTGTATATCGAAAGTAAGGATGATGAAGATGAAAATGAAGAAGAAAACAATATTTTACCGAAAATAGAAAAATGAGAAATTTTGCCTTTGAAAAAATTAACAGCAGGACAAACTTTTAGTAGACCACCAGCTCGTTATACTGAAGCAAGCTTGGTAAAAAAACTTGAAGCTGAAGGAATTTGAAGACCATCAACTTATGCTTCGATTATTTCAAGAATTCAAGAAAAAGAATACGTAGAAAAACAAGAAAAAAAATATTTAGCTCCAACAGAAATTGCTTTTATAGTAAATGATTTTTTGGGAAAATATTTTACAGAAATGATGGACTATAAATTTACTTCAAATTTGGAAGAAAAACTTGATGAAATTGCAGTTTGAAAAGAAGAATATGCAAAAATGCTTTGAAATTTTCGGGAAAATACTTTAAAAAAAGATTTGCTTGAGGCTGATGAAAATGCAGAAAAAGTAGTTGAAAAATTATGAAAAGAATGCCCAAATTGTGGAAATGAACTTGTTTATAAATATTGAAAATATTGAAAATTTGTAGCTTGTTCAAATTATCCAGAATGTAAATTTATTGATCAACCAGAAGATAAAAAAGATACAATGGAATTTTTGAGAAAAAAATATGAATGAAAACCTTGTCCAGATTGAGTTGAGTGAACAATTGTTGTAAAAACTGGTAGATTTTGACCATTTTTAGCAAGTTCAGAATATCCAAGAATAAAATGGATTTGAAAAATAAAAGATGAAAAAGAGGAAATTTTAGAAGAAATTTTGAAAGAGAAATGACTTTTAGTTGATACTGAAACTGGGGAAGAACTTGTGGTTAAAAAATCTAGATGAAAAGATTTTTTAGCTGCCAAAAGATATCCAGAAGTAAAAATAGCAAAACCTATTCCAAAAGAAGTTTGGGATGAGTTTAATAAAAGAATGAATCAAAATAATCCAGAAAATATAGAAGAAGAATAAAAATTCTTCTTTTTATTTTGGCTTGAAAAAAAAAATATTTTTGTTATAATGTAAAATATTTAATTGATAATATTAAAAATATGTCAGATAAAGATAAAAATACAATTGCTGAAGAAGATATTATTGCAGATATGCAAGAAGAAATGGAAAATCTAGAAAATGAAGAACATCTAGAAGAAATGGAAGAATCAGAAGAAAAACAAGAAGAGCCAAAAGATAAAACAAAAGAACTTTTAGCTAAAACTATGGCAGATTTTGATAATTATAAAAAAAGAGTACAAAGAGATAGAGAAGAAATGATTTTTTTCTTGAAAGCTGATATTTTGAAAAAAATTTTACCTAGAATAGATGATATTGATAGAATTATTAAAAATACTCCAGAAGATTTACAAGGAAACTCACTTTTTGAATGAATTTTATCTGTGAAGAAAAAACTTGTAGATGATTTAGAAAAAATGTGAGTAAAATCTTTTGATTCTATTTGAGAAACTGTAAATCCAGATTTTCATGATGTGATGACAGTGGTTCCAGGCCAAAAAACAGGTATAATTTTTGATGAATTTGAAAAATGATATCTTTTAGATGGAAAAGTTTTGAGACATGCAAAAGTTATAGTTTGAGCTTAATAAAGCAATTATAAAAATTTTTTTTAAAGTCAATTTTTTAATTTTTAGCTTAAAATATTGACTTTTTTTATTTTTGAGTAAAATATGAGGACTATAGTGGACTTACTTTTGTCAAAAAAATAAATTTTTTAAATAAAAAGCCTTATAAAAATTTTTTAAAATTTTATTTTTAAAAGTATTGGTTTTCTTAATATTTCGCTGGTATTTTGAAACGTTCCATTTTTATTTCTTAAAAAAATGTATGCGATATTTACACACTATTTTTATTATTTTATTTTTTGCTTTATCTGCATTTTTTTCATTTGGTATAAGTGAAACTTATGCAAATAATTATATAACTCAAGTGAACGTAGATTCAAGCTCTGTAAAAGTAAAAAAACTACAAGAAGTTTTTAAATGACTTTGACTTTATTCTGGAGAAATTGACTGAAATTTTTATTCTATAAGAGAAGCTTTGGTTGATTATCAAGTTGAAAATTGAATAGTTCCAGATAGAGAGCATGAAGAAGCAGGATATTTCTGAAATAAAACTATAAAATCTTTGAAAAATAAATACTGACAAGATTTTTTAGATTTACAAAAAGAATTTTTGACTTTGGATACTCCACAAATAAATCAAGAATGATATTTTATAGTAACTGCTTACTATACACCAGTTCCAGGTCAAAAAAGATATTCTACTTGAAGTTATGAAGCAGAAAAAAAATTGAATGGTTGATGAAATACTGCTAGTTGAAAAGCTCCAATTGCCTGAACTATTGCAGCTCCTAGAAATTATAACTTTTGAACAAAAATATTTTTAGAATGATATTGAGTTTGAGAAGTTCATGATAGATGAGGTGCAATTGTCAACTCAGGTGACAGATGACATCTACACGATAGATTGGATTTATGGATGTGATATGGTGATGAGTGAAGAGAAAGAACAAAAGCTTGGTGAGTAAAAACAATAAAATGAACAATTGTTGATAACTCAACTCCAATAAATGTAAATTTTTCTGTAACTCCTTTGGATTCTATAGTTGCTGAAACTAAAGAATCTAACAAAGAAATGAGTAATGAAAATTCTTTAGAATTTTATAGAGATTTATACGTATCTCCAGAAAATCCAAATTCAGATGATGTAAAATTATTACAAAAACTTTTGATTAAAACAAAAAATTATTCTTGAGAAATAAACTGAGATTATAACTCTGTAAAAGATATTTTGATAAATTTTCAAGTTGAAAATAATGTTATAACTTCAGCTAATTCTAGAGAAGCTTGATATTTTTGAAAGAAAACTTTGGATGTATTTTTTAGAAAATATTGAAATAATTTAGTTGTTTCAAATGAAGAAAAAATAGAAACTAAAAAAGAAGTTGTTTCTATAAAAGAAGAAAATAAATCAAGTTTTATTCTTTCAAACGAAGAAAAAAATAAAATTTTAAAAGTTAGAGATAGTTTATTAAATCAATTAAAAAATAAATATTCTTGAGAAGAATATTATCTTAATCTTACTGAAATAAAGGGAAAATTACAAGATACCATAAAAAAAACTACTTGAGAATATTTTAAATCTACAATAGAATTTCTTGTAGAAAATTTATAAAAATAGGGAATTATCCCTATTTTTTTTGCCAAAATTTTTTAAATATGCTAAAATATTTTCTATATATTTATAAAAATAATAAAAATTTAGATGAAAAAAACTATTTCTTTTTTAATTATATCATTTTTATTAGCATCATTTCTTCCTAAAAATACATTTGCAGAAGACTTAAAATTTGTAGTTACTGCTTATTATTCTCCTCTGCCAAATCAAGAAAATTATATGAGATGAACTTATGAAAAAGAAAAAATTTTACAATGAAATTGAGTTCGTTGAGCTTCTGGAAAATGAGTTTTTTCTGGAATGTTTGCTGCACCAAAAAATTATAATTTTGGTACAAAAATTTTGCTTGATTGATTATGAGTTGGTTCTGTAGAAGATAGATGATGAGCAATTGTAAATGCTTGAGAAAGAGGTTATAAACACGATAGAATTGATGTTTGGATGTGATATGGTGATGAAGGTTTGAAAAGAGCTTTGGCTTGGTGAAAAAGAACTGTAACTTGAAAAATTTTGGATAATTGAGCTCCTGTAACTTTTAATTATAAAGATTTGGAAGCACCAGATTCTGCAGTAGCTTGACTAAAAAAAGAAAAAACAATTTTTGATTTTTCTATTTGAAAAGACTCAAGTCCTGATGATATAAAAAAACTTCAAAAATTTTTGTCCGAAGGAGGAATTTATTTTTGAGAAATAGATGGAGTTTATAATAATGAAATAGTTTCGATTATTTTTGATTTTCAGCTTGCAAATGGAATAGTTTCTTCTGAAAATGATTTTTGAGCTTGATATTGGTGAACAAAAACTAGAGCAACTTTTCAAAAAAAAGTTTTAGGGTGAGAGCTAAAAAAGCCTAAAAACCTAGAAAAAAAAGAAGAAAAAAAATCTATTGATGTTTTTGCTAGCTTTTCTGAAACAGAAGAAAACATAAAAGAAGTAGAAAAAATATTTTTAGAAATGTGATTCTATAAATGAGAATTGACTTGAAAAAAAGAAAATCTACAAAAAATAGTTTATGATTTTCAAATACAAGAAAAAATAGTTTCTGCTAAAACTGATATTTGAGCTGGATATTTTTGACCAAAAACAAGAGAAACCTTAAAAGAAAAATATGAATTTTTTCAAGAACAAAAAATTTTAAATTTTAAAAAAAGTATGGAAAAAGCTGAAGAAAAAAATATTTTTCCTAAAGAAATAGAAGAAAAAACAAAAAATTTTTCTAAAATAAAAAAATGAGATGTTAGCTCTGAAGTTAGAACTTTGCAAGAAGTTTTGTCTGAATTATGATATTTCAATGAAAAAGCAACTGCAATTTTTTGAGATAAAACAGAAGAAGCAATTATAAATTTTCAATTAAAAAATAATTTGATAGATAAAAAAGATAGTATTTATGCCTGAATTCTTTGAGAAAAAACAATTGAAAAAATAAAAGAAAATTTAGCACAAAAAAATAAAGACTAAATAGTCTTTATTTTTTTATTTTTTTTCTTAGTATAATTTAGCAAAATCAACAATTAATGAAGCCATATCAGCTCTAGAAATTCCTGAATTTGGGTTGAATTTTTTATCAGCAGGAACTTTTACTAATTCTAAATATTCAGCAGTATTTAAAACTGCATTTTGCCAATCAGCAGCAGCATCAACAAATGAGTGAGCAAATTTGTTGTCTTCAGCTAAGTAAATTCCACTTAATTTATTTAATATAGCTAAAGCTTCGATTTTTGAAATTTGTTCATTTGGTCTAAAAGTAGAGTTTGTATCAGTAACATAACCAAATTTTAATGCAGAAGCAATTACTTTTTTTTGCCATTCAACTTTTACATCAGTAAATTTAACATTTGAATAATCTTCAACAAATGGAGCATTGAAAGCTTGCATAGCCATAGCTAAGAATTCAGCTCTAGTAATAGCCCTATTTGGTTCAAATGTAGTTGGAGTAGTTCCGTGTACAAAACCAGCTTTTTCTAATTTTGCAATAGCATCTTTAGCAGTAGATTCAGCAATATCTTTAAATTTTGAAACAAAATCTTTAGTATCAACTAAAACTCTGATAGCTAATAAGTTTGAACCATTCATGATAAAATATTTTTTACCATTTAATTCTTTTTCAACTGGAGAACCAACAACGATTTTTTCTTGTTTGTCTTCAGTTTTAGTTTCATCTTTTTTAACTTCTTCTTTTTTAGTTTCTTCAACTTTTGGTTCTTCTTTACATTCGTTTCCAATTACTCTACAATCTATTCTTAAATTTAAATCTTTTGTAGTTGGAGCACTTCCAGCAGCATCTTGAGCATTATTTTGATTTACACCTCCAGCAACACCTTGAGCATTATTTTGATTAGCAACTGGTGTAGCATGAGTATTATCTTGATTAGAACTATTATCACTAGGTCCATATGATACAGGAGCTGAAACTCTATTAAATTCTTCTGCAGAAACATTTGAAAAACTAGATACTAGTAATACAATCATAATACCAACTAATATATTTCTATTCATAGTAATTTATTTAATTATAAAATAATATAAAAATTTTTATTTAAAAGCCAGTAAATTATATAGAATTATTTATAAAGTCAAGTTTTTTTACAGTAAAAATCATTTGAAAAAAAATTTTTTTTCTTTATAATTTGGTAAAATTTTAACTAAAGAATAAAATATGGAAACTATACTTTTGACTTGATGAGCTTGATATATAGGTTCTCACACTGCTGTAAATTTCTTGGAAAAATGATATAATGTGATTATCTTGGATAATTTTTTTAATTCTGAAAAATCTGTTATAGAAAAAATAGAAAAAATTACTTGAAAAAAAGTAAAATTTTATGAAATTGATTTGAGAAATAAAGAAGATTTAAGAAAAATATTTTTAGAAAATAAAATAGATTTTGTTATTCATTTTGCCTGATTAAAGGCTGTTTGAGAAAGTTGTGAAAAACCATTTTTTTATTATGAAAACAATATTTTGTGAAGTTTAAATTTATTTGAAATAATGGATGAATTTTCTGTAAAAAATATAATTTTTTCTTCAAGTGCAACTGTTTATGATAATACAAAGTGAAAAGCTCCATTTTTTGAATATTCTGCTGTTTGAAATACAACTTCTCCATATTGAACTACAAAGCTTATTTTAGAAAACATTTTGAGAGATTTATCAAATCACAAAAATTTTAAAGTTATAAATTTGAGATATTTTAATCCAATTTGAGCTCATAAAACAGGACTTTTATGAGAAAATCCAAATTGAATCCCCAATAATTTACTTCCATATTTAATGAAAGTTGTTTCAAGGCAATTGGAATTTTTACAAGTTTTTTGAGATGATTATGAAACAAAAGATTGAAGCTGAGAAAGAGATTATATTCATATTTTGGATTTAGCTGAAAGTCATTTTCAAGCATTTTTATTTTTGAAAAAAAATTCAAAAAAACTTTATGAAGAAATAAATATTTGAACAGGAAAATCTACTTCAGTTTTTGAAATAATAAAAATCACGGAAAAAATTTGGTGACAAAAAATAAATTATAAAATCTTTGAAAGAAGATCTTGAGATGTGGCAATTTTATCTTGTAACCCAGAAAAAGCAAAAAATTTACTTGGTTGGCAAGCTATTTATAGTGTAGAAGATGCAATAAAAGATAGTTTAAATTTTATAGAAAAACAAAAAAAATAAACTCTAAAAAGAGTTTATTTTTTTATTTACATTCATTACTTCAGTTTACAAATACTCTAGCATCACAAGCTAATACTAAATCTTCTTTTGTAGGTGCAGTTCATATATTTCAATTTATTTCATCTATAGCTTTTTTTACTTTTATTGAAGACATTGTTTGTTCTTGAATAGGAAGGTTTAATGATTCAATAGCATCAACTTCTTTTTGAGTTAAATTATAAGCTTTTATTTTATTATTATCTTCTTCTAGTTGTATATATTTATCTGTGTCAGGAAGCTTAAATCTTATTATTTTGTTGTTATTATTAGGAAATAAAACTTCAAAAATATCTTTATCAATAAAATTTTCAGATAATTTTAAATCTATAACTTTATTATTTTCTTGTATTAATTCAACTTTATCAAAGTCAATATAATTATGATTTACTGCTAGGTTAAAAGAGTTATTTATATTATGAATTGTAGATTCAGTTATGGTTTTTAAATAAGCTCTTTTTTCTTCAATTGTAGATGCAAAAGTATAAGTGAAAATAGAACACATAGCTATAAAAGCTAAAATTTTTGCAAATTTTTTCATAAATAATATGTATTATATAATAAAATAACATAGATTGTATGTATAATTATTATAATATTAATATTTAAAATGTCAAGATAAAAAATTTTTAAAATATTTAAAATTACAAAAAATTAATACAAAATTTTTTTATTATCTTTTTCTAGTTTTAGGTTTTTTATTTCTTTTTTTGTTTTGTTATTTTTTCAGTTTATAAATTTTATTATTTCAGCTATATTTGCTTTACTTAATCAAATTGTTGAGTTTCAGTTTGTTATAAAAAATAAATATCTTATAAGTTCTTTTTGCATAAAATTTGAAAGATTTGAGAAATCTTCTATTAAAAAATATTTTCAGTCATATTTACTTAAAAAATTTTTAATTTCTTCATCTATATTTTCTTTTATTTCAGCTAAATATTCCATAAAACTAGAAATATTTTTTTTATAGTTTTGATTTATTTCAGAAAAATTTGGTAAAATTAAGTTTCTAAGTTTATTTCTAGTATAATCATTTTCAAAATTTGTTTTATCGATTTTGTATTCTAAATTATTTTTGTGTAAATAATCCAAAATTTCATTTTTTGTGATATTTAAAAGAGGTCTCAAAATAGCTCAGGATTTTTCTTGCATATTTACAAGTCAAGTGATTTTTGAGCCACGAGCAAGATTGAAAAAAAATGTCTCGATTTTATCATCTAAATGGTGAGCAAGCAAGATTTTATCAGAATTGTAGATATTTAAAATTGCATTGAAAAATTCATATCTTTTTTGTCTACAAACTTCCTCTAAAGAAATAGATTTATAAAAATTTTCCCAGATTTCTTTCATTGGAGCTGAGGCAATTTCAACTTGAAATCATTTTTCTTTTCATAAATCTTCTAAAAATTTTTCTTCTTGCTTTGACTCTTCTCTTAAATTGTGATTAAAATAACAAGCCACAACATTTTTTGCAAAACTTGTTTCCAAAATTTTGTAAAGTAAATACATAGAATCTGGTCAAGTTGAACATCAAATTATTATTTTTTCATTTTCTTTAAAATATTTTTCTAAAAATTTTTGCATAAAATTTTATTTAAATTTGTATTTTTCCCATTATATTTAGAAAATAATTTTTGTAAAAAATAAAATTTACAAAATTTCAAAAATCTTTATAATTTAAAAATAAATTTTAAGTTAAAAAAATATGAAAGTTCCTGAAGAAAAAGTCTCATCTCTTGTTTCTGTTTTTATTGCAATTTTGCTTTTTATTGGTTCTTTTTTTGTTATTTATACAAATGAAATAATTCTTGATAAAACAGAACAAAAATCAAAAGTCGAAACAAAAATGTTTTATGAAAAATTTTATTTTTGAAATGCAATAGAATCAATCTCAAATTATAAAAATTCTGTAATCCAAAAAAATGATGATTCAACTCTTGTAAAATGGATAATTAGACTTGTTTGAATTTTATGAATTGGTTTTGCAATGAGCTTATTTTCTATACAAATTGCAAAAGATAAATCAAAAGAAGATTTAGTCAAAAAATCATTTTTATTTTCAGCTGTTTGAATTGTAATTTTTATTATTTTATTAAAAATTTATTTATTTTATCTGGCTTGATGATTTAATATTGATTTATCATTTTTGACTTCAAAAACAGTAGGAACTCTTTCTGTATCTGAAAAGATTTTAATTATTTTGCTTATTATAATTGCATTTGCTTGACTTTGATATTTTTATAATTATCAACAAAAAAAGAAATGATGAGATGATAATTTGTAAAAAAAATTAACAAAAAAACTTTTGAAATTTTTACTAAAATTGTTATTATATGAAAAATAATATTTGTGGTAAAATTTAATGTTTTTATATGAAAAAAATTGTTTTTGTTTTATTATCTTTTTTACTTTTGACTTCATTTGTTTCACCGATTGAAGAAAGTATTTTGAGATTTGAAAATTCTCCTTCTTATTCAGATTTGGAAAAAATAACTGATGAAAAAATCAGATTTTGTGAAGAAATTTTTTTGGATGCTTATAGAAGAAGAGATTTTACAGAAGAGGAAAATAAAATTTGCTCAGATATTTTTGAACAAAAAATCGAAGACGAGTTAAACTAAATGAAAGCTGTTTTCTCTGCTAGATGAATTTATTAAAAATAATGATTTTTAAATCATTATTTTTTCTTTATAAAATATTTTTTGATTTTTAAAATATTTTAGCTATAATTAAAAAAATATTATTTACTTTAAAATAAAGAAATTATGAAAATTGGTATAGTTTGACTTCCAAATGTTTGAAAATCTACACTTTTTAATGCTTTGACAAAAAATTATTCAGCAGATGCACAAAATTTTCCTTTTTGTACTATCGAACCAAATGTTTGAATCGTAAATGTAAACGATGAAAGACTTGAAAAAATTAGACAAGCAGTAAAATGAGAAAAAATTGTTCCAGCAACTTGTGAATTTATTGATATTGCTTGAATAGTAAAATGAGCTTCAGCTGGAGAATGACTTGGAAATAAATTTTTGGCAAACATAAGAGAGGCTGATGCAATTTTACAAGTTGTAAGAGTTTTTGAAAATAATGATATAATCCATGTTCATGGAAAAGTTGATCCAAAATCTGATATAGAAGTGATAAATTCTGAGCTTATTTTAGCTGATTTAGAAACTGTAAATAAAAGAATCACAAGTGATGCTAGAAAAGCTAGAGCTGACAAAGATGTAGCTTTTGCAGTAGAAGTTTACAAAAAAGTTGAAGCTGGACTTTTGGCTGGACACTTGGTTTCAGATTTGGAATTAAAAGAAGAAGAACTTTTAGCTATAAGAGATTTACATTTACTTACAAATAAAGAGTTTGTTTATGCTTGTAATGTGAGTGAAGATATGATGAGTGAAACAGAAGAAAATCTGAAAAAAATTCTTTGATTAGAAAACAAAAAAAATAAAGTTGTTCCTATTTGTGCTAAACTTGAAGCTGATATGATAGATATGGATAGTGAGGAAAGAAAAGAATTTTTAGAAGAAATGTGACTTATAACAACTGGTCTTGATAACTTGATAAAAGCTAGCTATGATGCTCTTTGACTTCAATATTATTTTACAGCTGGTGAAAAAGAAGTAAGAGCTTGGACTATTCATAAATGAGATACAGCTCCAAAAGCTGCTTGAGTTATCCATACAGATTTTGAAAAATGATTTATCAAAGCTGATGTTGTAAATTGGGTTGATATTGTTGAGTTTGGAGGTTGGGCAAAAGCTAGAGAGGCAGGGAAAGTTTCACTTGAATGAAAAGAGTATATTGTACAAGATGGAGATGTAATGCTTTTTAAATTTAATAATTAAAATCTAGAGTTTTTTCTAGATTTTTTATTTCAAAATAAAAAGATAATTTTGTCAATTAAAAAAAAATATTTTTACTTGATTTTTTGCTTTTAAAAGTTAAACTTTAACATATATAAATTTTAACATTTAAATTTGTAAATATATGAAAAACCTTGATTTTAAGCCAAAATGCGGGGGGGGGGTAAGTTTTTATTTATTAAAAAATAAAAAAGCCTTTACTCTTGTAGAAATGATGGTTGTAGTAGTGATAATATCAATACTTGCAACAATTTGATTTT
>CAUQKR010000030.1:0-12999 GCA_963518665.1 uncultured Candidatus Altimarinota bacterium
AAAATAATAGTAGACATTATAAAATTGTACTAAAATAAAAAAACGGATTAATCCGTTTTTTTATTTATGAGTTTAATTTTTATTTAAATATAATTACTTAACATAACTTACATTATGTTAAGTAAGTTGACAAGCTCACTTTCTCAGGCAATCGGTGCTTTTTCTTATGTTGGTTATATATTTTTTTTCCATTCAGTTTAAAAAAGTATTTTCTTTTTAATTTTTATTATACTTTCAGGACTTATAGTGTCCCCTTTATTCTAGATATTTTTAAAATTTTGTCAAGTTTTTCAGACAAAAAATATTTTGTCTCTTTGTCTTACCCTATTTATTGATAAAAAACACATAAAAAAACTAGTTCCTTATATCCAAAAACTAGTTTTTTATTTCTTGTAATTCTATTTTTGTGCTTTAAAATATGCTTAAAAGTTTTATAAAAAAACAGTCGGCATATATCAAACCGACTATTTTTTTATGATTTAGTAAAAATTTTGTAGATATCGGGGAAAAATATCTTTTTCCCCTTCGGGGGAATTTTATTTTTCATTTTGTCAATAGTAGTGGAACCTTCCAAAAAATTTTTTGCAAAAATTTTTTTCCCTCCAACTATTGACAAAGACGCATATTATAAAGCACTTTTTTAAGTTTATATTGATTTTTAATTTTTTTGTATATAATTTATTATAAGCCCTGGATAACGTAGGGCTTTCGGGGCTAGTTTATATATAGTCCTACTTTCGAAAATATGGAACTTTTACAGTTCATTATTATAGCGTTATATAACGTTATAAACTACTTTCTTGCTCGGTATTATAGCAAGAAAAAATAAAAAAAGAGAGTTACAGCTCTCTTTTTTTTTCGGGTGTTTTCCCTACTTTCGAAAATTATAAAGATATTATAACAAATTTTTTACATTTTGCAAATTTTTTATATACTTTTTAAACAAATATTGATAATTTATGTAAGGAATATATAAAAATTTTAGTTAATTTATATAGTCTTATATAAAAAATAATAAACTTTATAGTTTGCTATTTTCCTTGTCTCTAAAACATAACATTTTTTATCTTTTATTAAAATTCTCCTTTTATTTGATATTTTAAAAAAAATATGATTTAATTATATTAAATTTTATTTTTTAATATAAAAATTATATGTCAAAAAATTTATGTAAGGTTGAATGATGTAATAATCCGGAGTTTATGTTTTACAAATATTGTAAATTTCATCTAGATGAAAGAAAAAAACAAAAAGAAAATGAAGAAAGACAAGTAAAAGAAACAGAAAATATAGATAAAAAGCCTACTATTGTTATAAAAACAGAAGAAAAAGTAGATAAAAAAAATATAACTCTAACTAAAAATGTAGAGAAATCTTTAGAAGTTAAGAATACAAATTGAGATGAAACAAAAGATTTAAGAAAAAATTTTGAAGCTGCTTATAGAACTGAAGACTGACATTATGTAAGAAGTAAAGCTGAACAAATTATTGATAATTGGCTTTATAATAGATGAATTCCACATGCTTATGAAAAAAGAGTTCCAATAGAACAATTAGTTTATTCAGATTTTTTTATTCCTATTTGAAAAAAAGTTTATATTGAATATTGGTGATTAGAAGAAGATAAAAAATATCAAGATAGAAAAATGTTAAAAATAAAATTTTATAAGGAAAATAATAAAAATTTGATTGAATTAACTGATAAAGATATTGAAAATTTAGATGATATTATGCCTGTTAGATTAAGGCCATTTTTGCCAAGTCAATTTAACTTTGATTAAAAAAGAAGAAATTATTTAATTTCTTCTTTTTTAAGTAATTCTTTCCAAAAGTCTATATTTTTTATTTTTGTCCAAGACTCTATCAATTCATTTTTAAAGTTTTCAAAATCTTCATTTGAAAAATCTACTTCTACATATTTATATTTTCAATCTTTTCATTCTACAAAATCTATTGCTAAAGCTGAAACTTCATATTTTGAATTGGTTTCATAATCCATTTCACAAAGTAGTTTATAAAACAATAATTGTCTAAAATAATTTCATCATTCTTCTTTTTTATTCCCATTTTTATCTATTCATTTTATGTCTGATAAACTTTTGCTTCTTCAAGTTTTATAATCAATTAACTTAATTTTCTCTCTAAATAAACTAAATTGTCAAAAATTATTTTCATTATTTATACTTATATCTTGTCAAAGTTTTTCAATTTTATCTATAACTCATGTTAATGGAATTCCCTCAAAAAATAAATTTTTTCTTTTAAAATTATATTCTAACTCTAGAGGAATTTGGCTACTGTTTGAATATAAATCATAATATCAACTTAATCATTCTATTCCCTTTTCTAGTAGTTTTTCGTATTCTTCTGGGCTTAAAAATTCTTTTTGTAAAAGCAATTTAAAAGTACTAGTTAAATAAGATTTTTCCGGAATTTTATTATCTTTTTTATAGTTTAAATAATATAATTCTAATGTTCTATGATAAACTTTTCAAAAAACTGTATACTGGTTTTCCTCAAATGGATATTTATAGACAACTCTTTTTAAGAATAATAAAGGATCTTCTAAAAATACATTTAAATCACTTGCTGAAATTCTATAATTTTCTAAAAAATTGATAATGTATTCTATTTCTAGATTTTCATTTTTTATTAAGTTGTTTTTTATATCATTTTCTATTATTTTTTGGAAATTTTCTTCAGAATATCTTTCTTCTATTTCTTTAAATGTTCAAGAAATTTCCTCTAGAAATACAGATTGTAACAGGATTTTTTGTCCACTTGAGGCTGGAAAAGATAAAAATAAGTTTTCTTTTGCTCTAGTTAAAGCTACAAAAAACAGTCTTCTATCTTCTTCAATTTGCTCAAAATTTGTGTTTTGTAATCAATCTCAAGAAATATAATTTGGTAGTTTAAGAAGATCTCTAACAGTTTTTCATTCCCAATTTCAGTTATAAAGTCAAGGAATAAAAACATTATTATATTCTAATCATTTTGAACCATGAGCTGTCAATACTTGAACTCAAAGTTTGTTCTCTTTTAAAATTTGTCTAGGAATATTTATATTATATTTTTCAAATAAAGAAACTTTATTTAATAATCATTTTAAATCTAAATATTTATTATTTTCTATAAAATCTTTAATTTTATTAAAAAATGTATAAATATCTTGAATATCATCAAAATTTCAATTTTTGTCTATAAATTCAATTATTTCTAAATCTTGTATCAAAAATCAAATAAAATCTTTAAGTCATAATTCTTCTATTTTTGATTTATAATTTATTATTTTATCTTTAAAATTAATTATTTTTTCAAAATTTTTTAATTCTAAATTTTCAATTCTTTCTTTATTTTTTCCATCATCTCAAGAAAGGGTATTTAAGAAATCTATAAACTTAGTTTTTGGTTTTTTTGTATAATTTTCTTTATATAATTCTCTATTTATTTTAAAAATATCAATATTATCAATTCAAATAATCGAATTTCTAAAAATATCTATAGTTCTTTCATCACTATCAACAGGATTTTCTATTACATTTAATAAATTTAAAATAAATTTTACATAATTTGATTTTAAAATATCAGTTTTTTGTTTTGATTCTATTTCTATTCAGTTTTGAAGTAAAAGTTTGCTCCAAAGTTCTACTTCTCTATTGTTTCTAACAATTATAGCAATTTCATTTAAATCTTCTCATTTGTCTATAATTTTCTTAATTTTGTCTAAAATAAAAGATTGTTCTTCTATCTCTGTCAAAGCTCTAAAAAGAAAAACATCATTTTTATTTTCTTTTTGTTTTCAGCTAGAAATCAATTTTTTTTCAATAGAATTAATTTTTTTACTTAACCTTTCATTGTTATTATCTATAAGTATTGTAGACAAATCTAATATTTTTTGTGTAGAACGATAGTTATTTTCTAAAACTATAATATCTGTATCTTTATATTTTGTAGAAAAAGATAACATATTTTCTATATTTGCTCATTGAAAACGATAAATTGATTGATCATCATCTCAAACAACCATTATATTTGGATTTTCAGGATTTACTGATAAAATTAAATCCATTATTTGATTTTGTCAATTATTTGTATCCTGAAATTCATCAATCATTATAAATTGATATTTTTCTGCAAAATATTCTCTTAATTCTATATCTTCTTTAAATTTTTCTAAAGTAAAATTTATCATATCATTAAAATCATATAGAGAAAACTCCCTTAAATGCTTTTGATGTGCTTTATAAATTTCTTTTAATTCTTCTAGTTTTCTTATATGTTTTTCTTGTTTTCCTTTTGTATCTTCATATTTTTTAAGAGTTGGTTTTATATTTGATAATTCTTCTTCATAATCTATTTTTAGTTTATTTATTGCTATTTGAAGAGCCTCGGGAGAAGTTCATTCATTTTTTATAGTTGAAATTTTACTTTCTATAGTTCTTAAATAATAATATTTATCATAGTCACTTGTAAGCTCTTTTATTTTATTTTCATCTATAAGTTTGTCTAGAATGTTTTTTAAAATTTCTAAAGAATCTACTGTATCTATTGCTTTTGAAGCTTTGTATTCGATAAATTTTTCTGGAAAAGTTTTTATTACATCTTGAGTAAAAGAATGTATTGTAGACACTCAAACTTTATAAGCATCATTTCCTAAAAATTTTAATAATCTTTTTCTAATTGCTATAACTCAGGCATCAGTAAAAGTAGTTATCAAAATATTTTCTGGATTTACTCAAGCTTTTAAAATTATATTTGCAGTTCTTAATCATATAATTTGAGTTTTTCAAGTTCATGGTCAGGCTACAACCATTATTTGTCAATAAATTTTATCTACAGCTTGTTTTTGAGCTTTGTTTAGAGAATTATATTCTTTTTCAAAAATTTCAATTTTATTCATTTTTTTATCTAAAAGTATAATTATTTGAAATATAAAATTTTCAATCTTTTATAAAAATTTTATAATCTTTTAAATCATATTTTATTTGGTATAAAAATTGATTTATATTTTCATTATTTACAGAAAACCAAGTTATTTTTTCTAAAGATCTTTTTTGTCAATAATTGTCTATAATATTTAGGTTTTCATCTATTTTAAAATATCAATATCTTTTTATTATTCTTTCTATTGTTATTTCATCTTTTGCTCATAATCATAACTCTTTTTTGAATGAAATAACTCTTAAAATATTAAAATTTGCATCTTTATATTTATCAGAAATATTAAAAATTTCTCTGTCTACATAATTTTGTCTTTGATTCAAGGATAATTTTTTTAAATTTTCTGGAGTTGTTCAATAGTCGAATCTGTTTACATAAAATAAATCTTTAGGTAATTTATAATAGTAATAATCCTCAAATTTTTTTGTTTTTTTAGCTCAAATTGGGTCATCAAAAGTAGGGTCATAATAATATCAATCTATTTTTGTCCAAGCATGTCAAATTTTTGGGAAATCACTAGAATTAACTACATCTCACTTTATAAGCTCAGATTTTATATTATTAAAAGAAAGCATTAATCTAAAAAGTTCTACATATCATTGACAAACTCAAATTTTATCTTTAAAAGTTTTTATTCAAGAATAAATATTAAAATCATCATCTTTTATATCTTCTTGATATTTTAGATTTTTTAAAATATAAGCATAAAGTTCTTTTATTATTTCTTCTTTTGTACTTAATTTTTTTGTTAAATTTTCTGAAATATTTTTTAAAATTATATAATCTTTATCTAAATTATCATTTGATTTATCAAAAATTTTTATATTTGATAAATCTTTTAAAATATTTAATTTTTCAGGAACTCAGTATAAAATTTTATCAGAAATAAGTCTAAATTTTTCATAATCTTTAACAAAAATTATTTTTCAGTCATTAAATGTAACTAAAGTATTTTCAGGATTTAATCAATTATGAATTAAATTTTCTTTATTTATAAAATCTGGACTATCAAAAAAAGAAGAATTTTTAAAAATATATCAATACCAAACTCAATTTTCTTCAACTAAAAAATCTTTATTAAAAATTTTATTTTTATAAGAATTTAAAGCTTCATATTTAGAAAATTCATTTTCTATTTTATATTTGTCTAATTCTAAATTTATTCTAAAAATTCTTTCATTGCTATCTTTTAATTTTTTATTTAACTCTTTGGAGTTAGAAAACATTTTATTTTCATAAAGTTTATCATTTTTTTCTTGTTCTGATTTTAACTTATTTAATAAAATATTTTCTATTTCTTTATAATTGTTTTCTTTTTCTTGGATTTTTTGAATTTTATTATTTTCTTCTGTTACTATATCATATTTTTCTTTGAAAAAATATGCTGCTAATAAAATTGTTAATAATAAAAGAATTCTTAAAAACATAATAAAATTTTTTAAATACTTAAAGCTTTTTCTAATTGATTGTCTTTTCAGTATTCTGACAATCTTTTTTCATTTAATTCTACTTCATAGTCAGGTTTAATTCAGACTCAATCGATTCATGTTTTTGTTTTTCAAGTGAACCATTTTGCAATTGTGTATTTTATACTTGAACCATCAAAAAATTCTCTAATTGTTTGAACTGATCATTTTCAGTAAGATTTTTCTCAAACTATTTTCGTATTTGGAAAATAATCTTTTACTGTTCAAATCATTATTTCAGAAGCTGAAGCTGTTCCTTTATTTTGTAAAAATACTAGTTCATATTTATTTAAATCTAGTTTATTTAGTCATTTTGAAATATATTTTCATTCTTGATTTATATAATCAACTTGTGCTGTAGCTTCACCTTTTGGAACTATTCAATCAAGAATACTTACAACCTCATTTAGATAACCACCTCAATTATTTCTCAAATCAATAATAATTTTTTTAATTCAACTTTTTCAGTTTAGCTCATCAATTGCTTGATAAAATTCATCAGAAACTCATTCATTAAATCAAGAAAAATTTATTATAAAATTATTTCAATCAATTTTTGTTTCTATACTTTTTATATGAACTTTTTCTCTTTTTACTTTTATATCAAAAATATTTTCTCATCTTTTTATTGTCAAATTTACTTCAGTTCAAGCTTGTCATTTTATCCAAGAAACTATTTCTGATTGAGAATTTTCTTTTGTAATTTTTTGTCAATTTACAGCTAAAACTATATCTCAACCTTTTATTCAAGATTTATCTGCTGGTCATCCAATTATTGGTGAAGTTATTTTAAATACACCAGGTTCAGGCATTTCTACATAAGTTCAAATTCATTCAAAATCTCAAGCTAATCAATCTTTGAAACTTTTACTTTCTGTTGGTGGAAAATAAACTGTATGTTTATCTCCTGCAGCTTTTGTTAGTCATTCTATAGCAGAATAAATCAGATGTTTTTTATCAAGTTTATCTTTTCAATAAAAGTCATTTAGTAAAATATCATAAACTTGATTAAAAGTGTCCATTGTTCAAGAATTTTGGTCAATAGATTTTTCTATTTCTTTTTGATTTTTTAGAATTATAAAATTTTGTTCTACTATTTCTAAATCATAATAATCTACATATTTATCTCAAAGGTTTTCAATAACTGTTTCAGCATATCAAGTTCCTAAAATTTTTTTACTTAGTTCCAAGAAGTTTTTTGCTTTAATTCTTTCTTTTGTTAGGTTTGAGAAATTTGCAAATGAGTTTGGAAGTTTGTTATTGTAGACAAGAATTTGTAAATTTTTTTCTAGTTCACTTCATTTTTCAACTCAAGAAAAATTTAATTTTATGTATTTGTAAGATTCTGGTGTTGTTTCTCTGAAAAAGTCAGCAAAAAATTCAAAAACATTTTCTAAATTTATATTTTTTATTTCATCATTTTTTGTAATTTTGTCTGTTATTGTACTATAATTTTGTGCAAAACTTGTATTGAAGCTAAAAATTAAAATTAAAGCCAAAAAGATTTTTAAAAATTTTTTCATTTTATTTATATTTAATATTTATTTAAAAAGGTATCAATCAAGGAATCAGAAAGGTAATAAAATTCCTAAAAACATCATAAGACATCAAATTGCAATTATTACTAAATAAGTTCCTCATCTTCAAATGTAAGTTTCAGCCCAGACAAAATTTCCAGAGAAATCTTTGACTTTCATTCTGTATTTTAATACAAAAAATCCTCAGGCAAACAACATTATTCAGTAAATCATTTTTATTATAAATTCCATTATTATTTCAAATTATTATTTAAAATATTATCTCAAAAATTTTTTACTTTATCAGTAATATTTGTTTTTAAGTTATTTGTAGCTCAATTTATTATCATATTTATTCAAAAATGATACATATAAGCTAAAAATAAAACTAAAAAAAGTGTAACAAAAAGCTTGAAGAAAAAAATCATTTTTTCTTGTTTCTCTTGTTTTTTTAGTCTGTTGTAAATGTAGTCAATTTTTTCTTCTATTTTTATATTTTCCATATTTATTAAAATTATTTTGCTTCTTTCCAATTACTTCAAATTGAAGCATCAGCTTTTAGTTTTATTTCAGAATTTTCTAAAATATTTTCCATTATATTTACAATATTTTCTTGTAAAAAATCTTCTTCTCAAGGAAAAATATCAAAAACTAACTCATCATGAACTTGCATTATCATTTTTGATTTATAATTTTTTTCTTTCAAAAAATTATAAATTTTTATCATTGCAATTTTTATAATATCTGCACTCGTTCATTGAATTGGCATATTTATTGCTTCCCTTTCTGCTGCTTGTTTTATAATTTTATTTTTGTCATTTATTCCATTTATAAATCTTTTTCTTCAGAAAAAAGTTTCTACAAAATTGTGTTGTTCACAAAATTTAATCGTATTTTCTAGATACTTTTTTACTCCAGAATATGACTCAAAAAATTTTTCAATATAAGTTTTTGAATCTCAAATATTTCATCAAATCATTTTTGAAAGTCCAAAAGGAGAAATTCCATAAATAACTCAAAAATTCACAGATTTTGCAATTTTTCTTTTTGAAGAATCAATTGTTTGATTTGGAAATAAAAATTCTGCAGTTTTTTTATGGATATCAATTCAGTTTTTGAAAGCATTTAATAAATTTTCATCTTTTGATAACAAAGCTAAAATTCTAACTTCAACTTGAGAATAATCAACTGATAAAATTTTTCATCAATTAAATCTAGAAATAAAAGCTGATCTTATTTCCCCAGCTATTCCAGAGCTAGAAGGAATATTTTGTAAGTTTGGATTTATGCTCGATAACCTTCAAGTTGTTGTTACTGTTTGATTATAACTTGTATGAATAAAATCATCTTCAGTTAAAATTTCTGTAAGTCAATCAATATAAGTAGACAAAATTTTTGAATAATGTCTATAATCAACAATCATCTGAGCAATTGGATAATTATGAGATAAATCTCATAAAACTTCAGCTGAAACAGAATATCAAGTTTTTGTTTTTTTTCAGCTTGGAAGTCATAATTTTTCAAATAATATTTCTCCGACTTTTTTTGGAGAATTTATATTAAATTCTTCAGAAGCTAACTCGTAAATCTTTTTTTCTAGAGAAAAAATTTCATTTTGAATTAAAATTCAAATTTCTTTTAATCTATCTCTATTTATTTTTACTCAGTTTAATTCAATATTTTTCAAAACTTCAATCAAAGGAATTTCAATATCTTTTAAAATATTGTTTTCTATAAGATTTTCTTCTTTTTGTTTTTGAAAAATTTTATTTGTTATATATACATCTTCTCCAGAATAAACTGAAGCCAAAGCTAAATCAACTTCTTTAAAATTTTTTTCTCATTTGTTTGTTATATAATCATAACTTATCATTAAATAATTAAATTCTTTTGAAGCAAGTTTATCAAGTCAAATTCATCTAACTCAAGGATTTTTGATATATTCTCAAACTAAAGTATCATAAAATTTTGCCATTTTTTTGTATTTATTTATAAAAAATCTCATACTGTTTATAGTATAAGATTTTTTTCTATTTTGTAAAAATTTTTTCAAAAATTAAATTATAGAATCAATAACTCTATTGTAATCAAAAAGTCATTCACCTTTGAAGAATCTTTGTAATTCTACTTCAGCAGCTTCTGGAGAATCTGAAGCATGAACAATATTTGCATCAACAGTCAAAGCCAAATCTCATCTAATAGTTCCAGGTAAAGCATCAACTGGATTTGTAGCTCAAATAAGTTTTCTAACAGTTGCAACTGCATTTATTCCAGTTACAGCAATTGCTATAATTGGGGTTCTTTGCATATATTTTTCTATTTTTGGGAAAAATGGTTTGTCAGCTATGTGAGAATAATGTTCGTTAATTATTTCATTATCTAGTTGAATCATTTTCATTCCAGAAATTTTTAATCATTTTTTTTCAATTCTAGATATAACATTTCAAATAAGTCATCTTTCAATTGTATCTGGTTTTAAAAGAACAAGTGTTGTTTGCATTTTTATAAATTATTATAATTTAAAATTTTTTTGTACTCAAATTATATATAAAATAAAAAAATTGTAAAATTTTTTACAATTTTTTTACACATGAACAATCTCAGTTCTAAAAATATGATTTCATATAACAATTTTATTTTTTTGGTCAAGAGTTTTTGTTGTTTTTTGCCAATTTCATTTTTCTTTTTCAGCAGTTTTGTTTTGGAAAAAAGTTGCTTTTCAAATAGGATTTTTTATTTCTCATTTTATGATTTTTTTTGCAAAAGCTAAATCTTCAGGAGTGACTTCTTTTTTTACCTTTTTAAATCTTCAATCCATAAGTGGGCTATATTGACCTTTTTCAAATAGAACTTGATTTATATCTTTTCACCAAAATTTTGTTCTATTTAAAATAGAATATCAAACTGCTGCCATTCATTTTTCTCATTCAGCCTTTGCTTCAGCTAAAACCATTGCAGTAAAGTTTATTAATTTCTCTTTAGAAATTTTTTCTATTCATCTAGTTTTATCTACATTTTTTAATCAGTTGTATTCTTTTCATTTTATCTCATTTTTTAAGTTTTTTAATTCGAGTTTTGTTTGATTTTTTATAATTTTTTCTTGAGCTTTTTTTTGTAGTGTTACTTCTATTCCCTTTTTATTAGTTTTTGCAAATTCTAATTCTTTTTTTGTTAATTGATTTTTGGGAATATTTTTAGTTTCCTTTTTAATTTCAAATTTTTCAACCATTTTATTCTCTTAAAAATCTAATATCATAAATATTTTAGCATTTATTTCATAAAAAATCAAATATTTGACATTTTAAAAAGTAATTTTATAAAAACTTGATTTTTTTCAAAAATATATAAAATATACAAGCTAACAAGGTGATTCTGGAAATCATTTTAATTTATAAAAATTTTTAATTATGGAAAAAAAGTTAGAGTTATTGATGCCTGCATGAAGTATGGAAAAGCTTAAATTTGCTTTTGCTTATGGTGCAGATGCAGTTTATGTTTGAGCTCCTATGTTTTCACTTAGAGCCAGAACAAATTCTTTTACAATGGAGCAACTAGAAGAAGCAGTTGAATATGCTCATTCTAGAGGGAAAAAAATTTATTTTACCGCAAATATTTATGCTCACAATTTTAAAATAAAATTATTTATGGCTCATTTCAAAAAAATGTATGAAATGTGACCAGATGCATTTATTATGTCAGATCCTGGACTTATTCACTTAGTAAAAAAGGAGTTTCCAGATGCTGTTATTCATTTATCAGTTCAAGCAAACAATACAAATTGGGCTCAAGTAGAATTTTGGAAAGAAATAGGTATAACTAGAGTTATTTTGAGTAGAGAAATTTCTATAAAAGAAATGAAAGAAATTCATGAAAAAGTTCCAGAAATGGAATTAGAAGCATTTATTCATGGTGCTATTTGTATGGCTTATAGTGGTAGATGTCTTATTTCAAATTATTTATCAAATAGAGATCCAAATCAATGAACTTGTTCTCACTCTTGTAGATGGGAATACAAAGTTTTTAAAGATGATAGAACTGAAGCAGAATTAGAAATGGTAACTTGAAGACCTGAAGATTATCAAGAATTAACTGGAAACTTTTATCTAGAAGAAAAAGAAAGACCAGGGGAAATAATGGAATATGATGAAGATGAATATGGAACTTACTTGATGAATAGTAGAGATTTAATGGCTATTTCTTATGTTCCTGAAATGGCTGATGCTTGAATAATTTCTTTCAAAGTAGAATGAAGAAATAAAACAGTAAATTATATAGCTTCAGTTGGTTTATCTTATAGAAAAGCAATCGATGCAGTAGAAAGATGAGAATCTTATGATGCTGAAAAATTAGCAGAAGAATTATTCTCTATTGCAAATAGATGATATATTCCTGGATTTTTAGCTTGAAATACTGGTGCAAATTCTCAATTTTATGAAAGAAATGGAAGTTTTGGTACAAAAGCATTTTTATGAATTCTTAGGGATTATGATGAAGAAAATAAAGTTGTAAGAGTGGAAGTAAAAAATAGATTTGAACTGTGAGATAAAATAGAAATAGTTTCTCCAAGCTGAATAAAAGAAGCAAAAGTAGAAAAAATCTATAAAACAACTTTGAATCATGGTACAAAAAAAGCTGGAACTACTTTTACAGATTATGAATATAAATTTAATAAAAGTCAAGCTATAGAAGTAGAGTCAGCTCATGGGGGTTGATATGAAGTTTGGATAAATATGGAAGAAAAACCAGAAGACTTCTCTCTTATAAGAAAAGAAATATAAAAAACTAGAAAAATTTTTCTAGTTTTTTTATTTTTTATAAAGAATAAAAAAATAAAATTGTCAATCAAAAAAAATATTTTTACTTGATTTTTTGCTTTTAAAAGTTAAACTTTAAATTGTTAAAAAATTTTACTTAATAATTATAAAATATATGAAAAACCTTGATTTTAAGCCAAAATGCGGGGGGGGGGTAAGTTTTTTGTTTATCAAAAAATAAACCTTGATTTACACTTGTAGAGCTGATAATAGTAGTAGTGATAATAGCTATATTAGCAACAATAGCATTTCTTACTCTGG
>CAUQKR010000031.1:0-11634 GCA_963518665.1 uncultured Candidatus Altimarinota bacterium
AAAACCAACAGAAAGTTCAGTACTTACACTATTTACATGTACACCAATTTGAGGAGTAGCAGGTAGATGGATAGTAAAAGCTGATTTCTCTTACAAAAACTAAAAAAGAACCATTTGTGGTTCTTTTTTTAGTTTCTTCTTTTTTTTCAACCTGAAAACTTATCTTTTATTCTCTTAAAAGCCTTTTCTCAAATTTTTTCTTCTAAAACAAGATTAAGTTCAGCTTCTTGATCCCAAAGGCTCAAATCCATATCGATATTATATTCAAGTTTGAATTTATAATCTTCATAGTTTCAATATGAAACTGAAAGTTCTCACTCTGAAATAAACCAAATATTTGTAGAAAGTTTATTTACAAAATATCTATCATGAGAAATAAACAAAATACTTCAAGGAAAATTTTTCAGAGCAAGCTCTAAACTCTCTCTAGTATCGTAATCTAAGTGATTTGTTGGCTCATCTAAAATAAGTAAATTAAACTCCTTTTGTCACAAAATAGCAAATAAAATCTTTGATCTTTCTCAACCAGAAAGCTCTGAAACTTTTTTATCCAAAATATTTGCTTCAAACAAATAATGAGTCAAAAGTCAAATAAGTTGTTGATCTGGATATTCTATTTTATGTTTTAAAAAATTTTCTCTTACAGTTTTTGTATTATCAAGCTCCTCATGCATTTGAGAATAATATCAAACTTTTAATCATTTTCATTTTGAAAAATATCAATCCAAAAATTCTAAATGTCATAAAATAGTTTTTATAAAAGTTGATTTTCAAACTCAGTTTTCTCAAACTATTCAAATCCTTTGATTTCTGTATAAATAAAGTTCATTTATAAAAAATAAAGGTTCTTTTCTACCAACAAAACATTCTTTAAAAGAAAGTAATTTTTCGGGAGTTTCTCAAGTATAATTGAAAAAAAATTTGGGTTTTCTTTGTATAATTGGAGCTTCAACTATTTCTCTTCTTTCTAAAGCTTTTTCTCTAGATTTAGCCCATCCTGCTCTAGAACCAGCTCTAAATCTATTTATCAAATTTTTTTGTTTACTTAAATATTCTTCTTCTCTTTTAAAATCCTCCATTTTTTTTCTTTCTATTCTTTCTCTTTCTTGTAAATATCAAGTATAATTTGAAAAATAATAAGTCAATCATCTTCCTGGTTGGACTTCATAAGTTTTATCACAAGTTTTATCCAGAAACTCTCTATCATGAGAAATAATTACATAACCACTTTTCCATTTATTTTGCAAAAAACTTTCAAGCCATTCTACAGAATTCATATCTATAAAGTTTGTTGGTTCATCTAAAAATAAAATATCTGGTGTCTCAAGTAAAACTTTTGCCAAAGCTATTTTTGTTCTTTGTCATCATGAAACTTCTGTCAATTTTTTATCTAAAAGTTCAAGAATTCATATTCAATTTGCAACTTGATGAATTTGATTTTTATAATCATTTCATCAGATATTATTGTATTGTTCCAAAAGGGAAGTATAACTTTCTATCAAATCCATATTTGTAGAATCAATAGCCATTTCTCATTCCATTTTTTCTAGTTCTGCCTCCATTTTTACAATATCAATAAAAGCATCTCTTAGTTCTTCTTTAACTAATTTATTTTCATTATCAGAATAAATTTGTTTTAGATATCACAAAGTCAAATTTCAAATATTTTCAATTCCTCAATCAAAATTTTTTATTTCTCCAGTCAAAATTTTCATCAAAGTAGATTTTCAAGCTCAGTTACTTCAAACAATGGCAACTTTATCATTTTTATTTAAAATAAAATTTATATCTTTAAAAATCAAATTTCAGTCAAATTCTAGTGAATTTATATTTATTTTTAAGTGTTTCATAATAAAAATCAATAATAATTAAAGATATTTTAATAAAACAAAACTTTTTTTCAACTTTTTCTTTACTTTTTTTATTTTTATGTAAAATATAACAACTTAATAATTTAAAAATTTAAATGAAAAACTTAATAAAAAAATTTATTTTAAGCTTAACTTGAGCTTTTTTAGCTTTTTCACCAGTTTTTTGAAATACTGATGCTTCTTTAGCTGAAGAAACTGGAAGTTGACTTATTATTCCTGAAAATATCGATATAACAAAAAGATATATTTTATCTGAAATGAAAGACTTAAGAGTATCTTTGGAAACTCTTAAAAGAGAAGTTTTTGTAGAGTTACAGGCAAAAGAAATCTGAGCAATTGACAAAGCTCTTTCTTATAGTTCAAATGCAGTTTCATTTTTCTCGATTTTAATTACAATTCTTGTTACAAGTATGTGAATTGTAGGTTGGAAAACTATTTCAGAACTAAAAAAATGAATCAAAGATTCTATGGATAGAGAAACTCAAAAAATTATTGATAACTTCCAAGAAAAAATTATTGATTTAGAAAAAGAACAAAAAATAAATATTTTATGGAGACAATTTCATTCTTCTGAATCTGAAAAAGAAAAATTGTTAGTTTTGGACAAAGTTTACAACTTGAGGCCAGAATCTCAACATGCTTTAGTTGAAAGATCAAATATTTATTTAAGTATGGGACTTTATGAAAAAGTTATAGAAATAACTTCAATAATTATTTCATCAGATAGAAGAAAACATATGACTCAAGCTTTATTTAACAGGGCTTCAGCTTATGCTATGTTAGAAAAAATTGATTCTACAGCAAATGATTTATCAAAATTATTACAAATTGCTCCTGATTATAGAGATCATATTTTGGAAAATAAATATTTTGAAAAAGTTTTGAAAAACCAAAGAATAAAAGAAAATTTAAGATAGCTTATTTTTAGATATCTTTTATTTGATTTTTTATATTTTTAAGCTATAATTTAAAAAATTTATATAAAATCAAATAAATTATGAAAAAAATTTTTTTTGTTCTTTTTATTTTTATGATTTTGTCTTCAATAGCAAATTGAAATATAGAAAATAAATTAGTAAAATATTGCAAATGAAATGAAGTAAGTTTTATTTGAAAATTTTGCTTGTTTCAAATCTCAGATTTAAATAAAATTTTTCTAAAAAATGAAAACCCAAAAACTCTAGAAATAGCTTTTGGTTGAGATTTAATGCTTTCTAGAACTGTTTGATATTTAAATAAAAGAGATTGATTTGATAGAATTTTTAAAAAGTTTCACCCAAATAAAATTTTTTCTAAAAATACTTTACTTTTTTATAATCTAGAAAGTCCATTTTCTGAAATAGATAATGATAAATTGATTCAAATAAAAAATATATTCAAGTTTTAAATGACTTGAATCTTGATAAAAATATGGTTATAAGCCTAGCAAATAATCATATTACAAATGCTTGATGAGAGGGAATTGATACAAGTTTAGAGCTTCTAAAAGAAAATAATATTTTATCAGTTTGAGTAGGAAGAGAAAATCAAGAGTTTAAAAGTATAAATCAAAACTGAGTAAAAGTTTGTTTTTGAGCTTACACATACGATTGACAAGAATTTTACTCAAAAGACAAAAACAAAAAAATTCAAAAATATTTTATAAATAAAATAAGTAAAGAAAAAATCACAATAGATTTAGAAAATATGAAAAAAGCAAATTGTGAGTTTAAAATAATTTCTTTGCATTGGGGAGTTGAATACAGAAAAAAACCTAACCAAAGCCAAAAAGAACTTGCTCACCTGATTATAGATAATTGAGCTGATTTGATTATTTGATGACATACTCATATTTTTTGAGAAGTAGAAAAATATAAATGAAAAAAAATTTTTTATTCTCTTTGAAATTTTATTTTCGACCAAAATTGGTGAAAAAATACAAATGAAACTTGAGTTGATTATGAGTTTGATGAAAAATTATGAAAAAAAACTGTACAAACTTACATATGAAATACTTTTTATCAAAAATATGAAATACATACTTTTTGAAATAAATTACTAGAAGAAAAAAATGTAAAACATAGAATCCAAAACTGAGCTTTATCAGAATATTAAAAAAATAAGTAGAAAAATTTCTACTTATTTTTTAATTTGAGAAAAGTCAAACCATTTTCTTTTTCAAAAATTCTTTATTTAAAAGATAAAAAATAACTCAAGCAATAGCTCAAAATAAATGTCAAAGAAAACTAATTCAAGGAGTTAATCAGATAAGGATATTTAAAATAATAAAATATAATCATCATTTATATTCTGGATTATTTTTATAAAATAAATCAAGTGTATAATAAGATAAAATAGCCATACAAAAACCACTTATTCAAATTACATTATATATTCACAAATCCGAAAAATATAAAATAGAGAATCAAGAAAAAATAACAGAAAATATAAAAAGTAATAAATATTTTCTTTTTCAGATTTTATTTTCTAAAATATTTCAAATATAAGCTATTATTATAGAATTTCATAGAAAATGTAAAAATCATCCATGAAAAAATGTATATAGAAAAAATTTTATAAAATTTACTCCTAAACTTGTATTAAAATACAAAAAATCTGGAGTTCAAAAAATCATATAAAATAAAGTTCAGATAAAACTTAAAAATATAAAAATATTTGAATAAGAAAAAGATTTAATTTTCATTTTTTCTAAGAATAAAAAATATAATAATTCATAAAATAAGCATCGGTAAAGTCAAAATTGTTCACATTGTTATAAATCAACCAATATATCAAATTTGAACATCTGGTTGTCTAAAAAATATTTCTACAAAAATTCTAAAAATAGCATAAAAAATCAAAAATAAAGTTGCTATTTGTCAAGTTTTAAATTTTTTTGACTTGTAAGCAAAATTTAAAATTAAAAATAAAATCATTCATTCTAAAAAAGCTTCAAGTAAAGGAGAAGGGAAAAAACTTTTTTCTCAAATTTTTACTGCAAAAATTCAATAATAATTTTCAAATCAAAGTAATTCTTTATTTATATAATTTCAAATTCTTCAGAAAAATAATCAAATCGGTAGAACTGTAGTCAATTCATCAGCTAGTTTTAAAAAACTAGTTTTTTTATTTCTTGCAAAAAAAATCATTGCTAAAATAACCCCAATAACTCAACCATGAAAACTCATTCATCATTCCGTTACATTTAGCATTGAAATAGGATTTTCTAAATAATAAGGTAAATTATAAAATAAAATATATCAAATTCTTCAGCCTAAAACAACTCAAAGAAAAATATAAATAAATAAACTATCAATTTCATCTTTTATATAAATTTTTCTTTTTGAAAAAATAAAATATCAAATCAAAAAACTTATTGCATACATAAGTCAATAATAAGTTGGAGCAAGAGTTAATCCAAAAATATTTAGTTCAAAAATAGTCATTTTTTTTCGAAAAATAATTAAATTAAAATATATTTTTATAAAAAGTCAAATAAAAATATTTATTTAATTTTTAGCTATTTTAAGATAATTTTTATAAAAAATAAATTTATTTTAAAAATTTTTTTGCTCTTTTCTTGACAATATATATTTTTTATGTTTTAATATACCTATAAGATAAATTAAAACACAAAAACACAATAAGTCAAATTATTATATAATATTAAAAATAAATATTTAATATATAAAAAATAGGGAACAGCTACTCTATAAAAATATACCTATATTATATAAAAATTTGCAAAAAGTAAAATTATTTTAAAAATAAAATTATTATATGAATAAAACAATAAAAAAATTAGTTTCAGCTTTAGCCGTAACTACAATGTCAATTGGTTTATTACCAGTAAATTTCAATGAAACAAAGGCAGCAGCCAATATAATTTATCCTCTGAAAAAAATATCAAAACTAGAATGTAGATTCAACGAGTTTGATACTTTGTGAGATGAATGTATTGAGGATTTACCAATTTTAAAAACTTCTGATTATAGAAGATATTCAACTGAAAATGGTTGATATAATAAATATACAAGAACTTATACTGTACTTTGGTGAGCAAGTTACAAATACTGATGGGACCAAGGTTATGGTTGACATATGTGAGTAGATATTGCCACAGCAAAATGAACTCCAGTTTATGCTATGTCTGACTGAGAAGTTATAAATGCTAGGTTTTCTTCAGCAGAATGAAATTTTATATCTATAAAACATAATTTTAACTGAGAAATTGTTGTTTCAAATTATATGCACTTAAGCAAAATTTTGGTTTCAAAATGAGATATAGTAAGAGCATGAGATGAAATTTGAAAAGTTTGAAGTACTTGAAATTCTACAGGTAACCATCTTCACTTTCAAATCGACACAAGTACAAAATTCTCTCCAGTCTATTATGATAGAAAAACTTGTCCTTATAGCTATTATGAAATAGTAGAAAAAGGTGTTTGTTTTGATGAGCTTGAAAAAATTACAATGGATCCACTTCTATTTTTAGAAACAAATGGTGCAGTTTTAAATTCAGGAACACATACAAATAAAATTTCAATGTGAAATAAAAATACTACTACAACAAAAAAATCTACAACAAATATAAATAAAAATACAACCACAAAAACTGTAAATGTAAGTAATTCTATTTTTGATAAACAAGTATTTATAGATTCTCCTTATGGTGATGTAAGAGAAGTTCAATGAATTTATAAAGCTCTTTGATACTATAAATGAGAATTAACTTGAGATTATCATGATTTAATTGAATCTGTAGTAAAATATCAATTAGATAAATGAATCATTTCAGCTAGATGAGATGCTTGAACTGGTAACTTCTGACCAAAAACAAGAGCTCAAACAAAACTTGATTATAATAAATATTTAGCAAATGGTTGAAAACCAGCAAAAACTTATATTGCTGTAAATACTCCTGAAGAAAATATTTCTACAAAAACAGAAGAAACTCAAAATGAAATCACTATTGCAGATGATAATAGAGTTACAATTTGAGGAAATAAAAGAACTGAAAAAATTAGTAGAGAAAACTTAATAACAAGAGAAGAACTTGAAGCAAAAGAAGTCAATGATTTCTTAAACTGATACAATATAGACTTAAAATTTAATTCAGGAACAAATGTATCAATTTGATGAACTGAAACTCTAAATTTAAGTATTACAGATAGAAAAGGAAAATATTTCAAATGAAATATGCCTGGAGCTATGACTTTTGAATTAAATAACAAAGGTATCTCCGTATTCCCAGAAAGATTATTCTTCTTTACAGACTGAAAAAGAGAAATAAAAATTAGCTGATTAAAAGAATGAGCTACAACTCTAACAGTAAAAGTTTGAAATGTAATAATTAAAACATTTACAATAAACGTTTACAATGGAAATAAAACTATAACTCCTGATTCTGCTCAAATAATTTGACAATGAACTTATCTTTGAGCAACTCAAACTTGAATATGATTATTAAAACAAAAAAATACAGTTTTAACAAACCTAGAATATTCTTGAACTTATAAACTAAAAGCAAGTGAATGAAATCTAGTTTGTATAAAAAATTGAAACATTTCAGATTTAAAATCAATTTATAAAGCAAATTGTAATGATAATGATTTTAAAAATGAAGTAACATTTACTTATAAAGATACTGTTTGAGGCCTAGTAGTTTTTAACTACAAAGCCTTAAACAAAAATGCAAAATTTGAAATTTCTAGATCTTGAAAAACAATTTGAGCATCAAAAATAGTAGTTTTTAATGATGTAAAATGATTAGAAAAAAATTATGTTTATAGTAAAGAAGTAAAAAATGCAGTAGAAAAATGAATTGCAACAACTTGATTTATAAGATGACATTTTATGCAAGATCAAAATATTTCTAAATCTGAAGCTTTAACTTGGATAAAAAATGCATTAAAAAATATTTCAACTACAAACAATAATATAAAATTACAAATAGTAAGAAGAATAGAAGAAATCGAATGAACTCAAGCAAATTATTCAGACTCAAAAAATCTAACAAGAGCTGAACTCCTAGAACTAGCAAATAATTTCTTAGTTTTTGATAATAATAGTGCTATAACAATAAATTATAAAGATTTAAATGAA
Source organism: uncultured Candidatus Altimarinota bacterium (assembly GCA_963518665.1). Classification (GTDB taxonomy): domain Bacteria; phylum Patescibacteriota; class Gracilibacteria; order BD1-5; family UBA6164; genus GN02-872. The sequence goes on from CAUQKR010000031.1 coordinate 7,956, forward strand.
AATCAAAATTTATTTGCAAACTCTGTTTTTAATAAAAATGAAACTTGGAAAGAAGCAACTTGAGAAAATTATTTCAGACCAAATTCTTTGGTTACTAGATGAGAAACTGCTTATCTTTTGATGAAATCTATAAAAAACTGAAATTCAAATAATTTAACTCTTAGATAAAAAATTTATACATTAACAAAAATAAAAAATGAAACACGAAAAACTAATAGAGAATAATTTAATGACAAATATCAATACTCCTTATGAAGAAATGATGAAAGATATAGATTTTTTCAAAAGAGTAGAAGAAATTTTAGCAAACTAACAAACATAGCTTCCCTGAAAAAACAATAATAAAATACACCTTTTCCTTTAACTAAAAAGTAGGGGAGCTAGTTAAAGGAAAAAAATTTTTAAACTTAATCTTTATAAGAAAATGAAAACAAATTTTAATAGAATACAAAGTTTTGATGCAATAAAAGAGCAAGTTGAAAATCAAAAAATCTTAAATGTAAAAAAACTTGTCTCTGCATCAATAGAAAAAATTTTGAACAATGATTCAAAAGAAAAAAATTTAGACTTAGCTAGAGAAATAATACTAGCAAAAGAGCTTGGATTAGATTCAAAAAAAATCCAAAAACTAAGTGAAGACTATAAAGAACCTCTAACTGTAGCAAATGTTTTAAATCATGGTGAAAATTATTGGAGTTATAATAATAAAATAGCTGTATAAAAAACTTGTATAATGATTTTTACTTAAAATAATTTACTTTAGAAAAAAGCAAAACAAAATCTGTTTTGCTTTTTTATTTTTATAAAAATTTTTCCTGTTTTTTTCTTGATTTTTAACAAAAAATAAGTATAGTAAGTACAAATTTTTAAGAATATAAAACTTAAAAAAAATGCCTCCAAAAAAGAAAATAAAAGTTTCACCAAACACAAAAAGATATATTTTTATAATAATTTTATCTTTTTTAGGTTTTGCAACTATTTTTGCAGATCCAAAAACTTCAGTTTTAGGTGAATATTTAACTTTAGCTTTAAACTTAGCATTTTGAGAATATTATAAATGGATTTTTACTCCACTTGCTTTATTCTTAGCTTGATTTTTGATAAAAAATGAAAAAGAAGATATAAATGCTACAAAATTTTTCTGAATAATTTTTTATTTTTTCTCAATTATTTCAATAATATGATTTTTCAAAATATTTTTTGTAAAAAGTTCTTACATTTCAGTTTTTAATCTTTATGAGTATTTAGCAAATTTCCTTTGAAAACCACTTTATTTTTGAATATTTTTCTTGCTATTTTTAGTTTCACTTGTGATGATTTTTAATTTTTCTCCAATAAATTTTTTAAATCATTTATTTAAAATACCAGGAAAAATCTGAGAAATAAAAGAAACTTTTGTTTGAGAATGACTTCAAATTCCAAAAAAATCTGAAAAACCTACAAAAGAAAATAGTGAAACAGAAAAACTAAAAGCAGAATTAGAAAAAATAAGACAAGAAAAACAAGAACTAGAAAGAAAAAGAGCAGAGGAAAAACAACAAAAAATTGATTTTGAAAAAATTCAAATTGAAAAACCCAAAAAGATAGAAATAGAAGAAAAGTCAACTCAAAATCTACATGAAGGAACAAATGATAGAAAAGTTGTAAAAATAAATACAAACCCTGAATTTAGTAAATGGCAATATCCAAGTTTGAGCTTATTAAACGAAAAACCAAAAAATTTAAATAAAATTGACCAAAACGAAATAAGAACAAAAGAACTTGAAATCCAGGAAAAACTGTTGCAATTTAAAATCGAAGTTGAAATGCTTGGTTATCAAATTTGACCAACTGTAATCCAATATAGACTAAAACCAAAAGATTGAATAAAACTGCAAAAAATAGTGAATTTAAAAGATGATTTAGCTCTTGCTTTACATGCAAAATCACTTAGAGTTCAAGCTCCAATTCCTTGACTTTGAGCTGTATGAATAGAAATACCAAATCCAATGAGGGAAGCTGTATTTTTAAAAGAAGTTTTAAGTTCAAAAGAATTTAGTAACCCAAAACTAGAAATCCCAATTGCTATCTGAAAAAATGTAAACTGAGAAACTGTAGTTTGAGATTTAGCTGAAATGCCACACCTTTTGGTTGCATGACAAACAAAATCTTGAAAATCTGTTTGAATGAATGGTTTTATCATGTCTATGATTTACAAATTTTCACCAAGTGAACTTAGAATGATAATGGTTGATCCAAAAATGGTTGAACTTTCTGTTTATAATGGTATTCCTCATCTTCTGACTCCAGTTGTAACAAATGCAAATAAGGCTCTAAATGCACTAAAATGGTCAGTTGCTGAAATGCTCAGAAGATATGAACTTGCTTCAAAAATAAATGCAAAAAATTTAAGAGAATATAATTCAAAGGTTGATAAAGCTGATAAATTTCACTATATTGTTATCGTAATTGATGAACTTGCAGACTTGATGATGAGCTGAAATAAAAAAGAAATAGAAGATTCAATCACGAGAATAGCTCAAATGTGAAGAGCTGTTTGAATGCACTTAATTATCGCAACTCAAAGACCTTCTGTAAATGTTTTGACTTGACTTATCAAAGCAAATATTCCTACAAGAATAGCATTTACTGTAGCTTCTCAAGTAGATAGTAGAACAATTATAGAACAATGATGAGCTGAAGATTTACTATGAAAATGAGATCTACTTTTTTCTATGAGTTGAACTCCAGAACTAGAGAGAATACAATGAGTTTTTGTAGAAACTCCAGAAGTAGAGAAAGTAGTAAATGAGCTAAAACTAACTATCGATCCAGATATGCTACAAAACCTACAAATTCCTGAAATCTCAGAATGAGAATCAAAATTTAAAGGTTCAGTAATGGAATGATACGGTTGAGATTTAAACGAAGATCCTGAAGTTTTAAACAAAGCAATAGAAATATTAAAACAAGATAAAAAAGCTTCAACTTCTCACTTACAAAGAAAAATGTGAATAGGTTATGCTAGAGCAGCAAAAATACTAGATATATTAGAAGAAATCTGACTTGTTTGACCAAGTAACTGAAGTAAACCAAGAGATGTTTACATAGACTAAAAAAGAATGATTTTAAAAATCATTCTTTTTTAGTTGAAAAAACTTTATTCTGGATCAGATACACATAAAACATAATAGTTATCAGTCTTATCAGTTTCAAGCGACTTACCATTACCGAAAAACAGAATACTGACAAGTTCTCTATTATTAATAAGGTGGTAAGGAAAACTATTGAACATGTAAACAGTAGACGACCAGTAGTGGTCTGACTCAACAGTATCAAACTCAGAGTAAATAACATTATTATAATCAGTATTAGGTCCAAAACAGCTTGTATCTGTTATACTTTCTAGTTCTGTTATATCTGGTAGTCTCCAGTTTGTTTTTCATCATGTAGTTAGATTTGCACAGTATTCTTTTGCTTGGTACCAATTAACTCAAGTATTTTTTGTTTCTTTTGACCAAACTAGTCCAGTTCTAGTGTCTGTTATAACTTGTCAGTTTACTTTAAATCTACCACGTATATCTCTTACACAAGTATTACTAACTAGAGTTTTTTCTAGGTCTGCTAGTTCATTTATCTTATTTGTTATTTCTTGTTTTGTAACTCATGTTTTGTTTAACAAGTTTTCTGCTTCTGTTAT
>CAUQKR010000032.1:0-10895 GCA_963518665.1 uncultured Candidatus Altimarinota bacterium
TTGGCAAGGAGTGTAAGAATTGCACTTACGTCTCACGGGGTCGGAATCCGTGCACTCTTCTAATTAAGCTAACTCCTTAAAATATGTATTTATATATTATGAATTTTTTAAAAATTTGCAAGTTTTCTTGAAAAAAAATAAAAAATATAATAAAATTTATTTATTAACCCAAAAATATAAATTATGCAAACACAAGAAATAATAAAAATTTGAAAAGAAGTTATTTATATATCTTGATATTATAAAAATTATGAAAGTTCACAAAAATTAAAAATAGAAAATCATCTTTTAAAATATAAGGAAAAACTGTATTGAAGTGAAAACCCTTATTCTAAAAGAATTACTATTTTTATAGATGATTTGCTTGATGATTTATCTAAAAATAGACCTTTAGAAATAGATAAAATTTTTGAGGATGATTTTGTTTGAAATTATTATGATACGATTTTACAAAAGAAAATTTATAATAACTTGATTGATTTTGAAGTTTATAGAAAGATTTTTGATGAATTAGAAAAAGATAAAAATTTTGAGGAATTTTATTTAAATTTTTCAAAAAATTTTAAAAAACTTGATACAAAAATTATAAGTAAAAATTTGCTTATTTTTACAATTTTTGAAATAATTCCAGTAAAAAAATATTTAAATAGACTTTGGATTTTTAGAAAAAAATTAAATTTTTCAAGTACTTCAATTAAAAATTTAGAAAAAATTCTTTTAAGTTATAATAATTTTATTGAAAAGATATATAAAATTTGATTAAAAAATCTAAAAGAAAAAAATTTTTCTTATAAATATATAAAAATTGATAAAATTTGAGAAGAAAAAGATTTTGAATTAAAATTTAACTTATTTGATGCTTCAAGACAAAAATTTAGAACTTGAGATATTTTATTTGAATATAAAGAAGTTTTGAAAAATCTTTGTAAAAAATAAAACAAGATTAAAATCTTGTTTTATTTTTATTTAAAAATCACATATAAGCCATTCAAACAGCATCTGCAGCATCATCATATTTTGGAGATTCTTCTAGTCAAAATAAAATTTGAATTGCTTTTTTTAGTTGAGTTTTGTTTGCCTTTCAGTTTCAAGTTATAGCTTTTTTAACTTGCAAAGGAGTATATTCTTCAATAATTAAATTATTTTTTATTGCTTCATACAAAACTACTCCTCTTGCTTGAGCTACATCAATTGCAGTTTTTACATTTGTTTGAAAAAAAAGTTTTTCTACAACTATTTTTTCTACATTATAAGTTTTTATTATTTCGTTTAAATCTTTTCAAATCTCAAGTAATTTTAAAGAAAGATCTATTTTTGGAGGAGTTGAAAAAATCCCAAAATCCAAAATTTTTATTTTATTGTTTTGTTCTTCAAGTAGGCAATATCAAACTGTTGTAGTTCCTGGATCTATTCATAAAATAATCATTTTTTTATTTTTTAGAAAATATTTTTATAAAAAGTCAATAGTTTTATTGACAATATTTAAAAATTATTGTAAAATATATTTGTGTTTTAATTTATCTTATTTTTTAAATGAATAACAAAATGAAAAATGAAAAAATTAAATTTAAACAATCAAGTTCTAGATAAAATAGCAAATTCTTTTAAAATAAACGAAAAAGAAAAATTATCTTTTTTGAGACATATTGCTTATTTGACAAAAAGTGAACAAAAAGAATTGGTTGAATTGTTATAATAAAAAATAAGATTTAAAAGATTTTCCAAAAAGGGAAATCTTTTTATTTTTCAAAAAAATTTATCAAATCATCTTTTAAAACTCAGGAATTTACGGAAATTTTCCATTTTTGATTTTCCGTTTCTATTTTTATTAGATAATCAATATTATCAATTTTTACAAATTTTTCATTGTCAGAAAAATTACAACTTTTTAAATCATCTCAAAAATCTAAAAATTTTGGTCCTGAAAAATTTTGTCATTTTGTACATTCATAGGAATTTTGCATAATAAAATTTTGACTCAAAAAATTATTTGAGTTTGTAATAATTTTATTATTTTCTCAAATGAGTTTATAAATTCCAAAAACTGTAAGACTTAAAATTCCAGTTGCTACGATTATTTCTATCATAGAAAAAGCATTTTTATTTTTTGTCATTTTATTGCATTTATTCATAAAGTATGATAAAATTTAAAAAAATTTAATACATTTTATTTAAAAAAATGAAAATAGCAAAAATTTTGAAAGAATCAATTGAAAAATGAGCTTCTGATGTGATTTTGACTTCTTGAGTTTATCCTGTTTTAAAGCTAAATTGAAAAATAGTTTATTTGGAAGAATATGGAATTTATGAACCTGAAGAATTGAAACAAGAACTTTTTTCTACGATGAATGAAAAACAAAAACAAGAATTTTTAGAAAATTTTGAACTTGATTATTCTATTTGAACAGCTACAAGATTTAGGGTAAATACTTTTTTTTCAAAAAATTGAGTTTGAGCAGTTTTTAGAAGTATAAAAAATAATTTACCAAGTTTTGAAGAACTAAATTTACCAAAAAAACTTTTGGAATTTGCTTCAAGAAAAAATGGACTTTTACTTGTAACTGGTTGAGTTTGAAGCTGAAAATCAACTACTATGTCTGCTTTTTTGAATTATCTTATTCAAAATTATGATAGACATGTAATTACAGTTGAGGATCCTATAGAATATGTTTTTAAAAATGGAAAATCAGTTGTAGAACAAAGGGAAGTTTGAACAAATACAAAATCTTTTGAATCTGGTTTAAAATATGCTTTGAGACAAGCTTCTGATGTTATTATGATTTGAGAAATGAGAGATTTAGAAACTTTTAGATTAGCTTTGAGAGCAGCAGAAACTTGAAATCTAGTTATTGCTACAATGCATACTTCATGAGCTGCAAGTACAGTTTCTAGAATTATAGATATGTTTCCAGGAGAAGAAAAAGATTATGTGAAAGCTCAACTTGCTTGAAGTTTACTTTGAGTTATTTGGCAACAACTTATTCCTATGAAAAATTCTGACGGAAGAGTTTTATCAACAGAACTTCTGATAAATACAACTTGAATTTCAAATATGATTAGAAAATGAGATATACATCAAATTCCTTGAGCTTTGGAAACAGGTTGAAGAGAATGAATGTATACAATGGAAATGAATATGGCTAGACTAAGAGAAGTTTGACTTATAGACTAAAAAAGATAGATTTTTTTAATCTATCTTTTTATATTCCCAAAAACTAAAAATATTTCAATTTTCTTCATGTTCTTCAGAATATTTTTCTACTTTAAAATTTTCTGGAATTCAATCAAAAAAAACATCACAATCAAAATCTCATTTTACTTTTGTAAGGTAAATTTTATCTACAAAATCTAAAAATTTTTCTCATACAAAATCATTGTAAAGGCTTGCTCATCAAATAATAAAAATTTTTTCAATATTTTCTTTTGATTCAAGCTCAGAAAGACATTTTTCTAAAGAATTGAAATAAAGAATAAAATCATCTATTTCTGATCAAATACTATTTTTTTTAATTGATTTTGTTATTATACAATTTATTCTATCGTGAAGAGGCCTGTATTTTTTAGGAATACTTTCCCAAGTTTTTCTTCACATTATAACTGCATTCATTTTTGCTAAATCTTCAGTCTCTGAAGTTATTTTTTTGAAATTTTTTAAATCATTTGGAATATTCCAAGCAAGAGAATTATTTTTTCAAAGTCAATTTTTTTCATCAATTGCTAAAATTAAATTTACTTTCATAATTTTTTATTTAAAAAATATTTTTTTTAAACTGCAACAGGAGCTTTTATAGGTTCATAACTTTCATAATTTTTTAGTTCAAAATCACTCCATTCTAGATTTTCTAAATCTTCCAAAGTTTTTACTTCTTTTAAAATATTTAATTCTGGTAATTTTAATGGCTTTCTTGATAATTGCAAATCTACTTGCTCAAAATGATTTTTGTAAATATGAGCATCTCACAAAGTATGGATAAAATTTCAAGGTTTTAATCAAGTTATTTTTGAAATCAAGATAAGTAAAGCTGAATAAGAAGCAATATTAAAAGGAACTCATAAAAACATATCAGCACTTCTTTGATAAAGTTGCAAATCTAGTTTTTTGTTTATTGTATCAACATTAAATTGAAAAAAACTATGACAAGGTGGAAGTAGCATTTTTTCTATTTCTACTGGATTCCAAGCCGAAACTATAATTCTTCTATTTTCTGGATTATTTTTTATTTGAAAAATTGCATTTTTTAGTTGATCAATATTTTGTCAATTAAAATTTCTCCATTGTCTTCAATAAACTGGTCATAAATCTCAATATTTTTTTACGAAGACATCATTTTCTGGTAAAAATTTAATTTTTTTTATAAAATTTTTTTTCTCTTCTAGCCATTTTATAGAATATTTTGGAAAAAATTTTTCTAGATTATTTTCTTTTAAATAATTTTGAAAAGGCCATTCATCCCAAATATGAACATCTCTATCAACTAAATATTTTATATTTGTTTCACCTCTAATAAGCCAAATTAGTTCAACAATTATTCATCTTAAAAAAGTTTTTTTAGTTGTTACAAGAGGAAATCAAAGAGATAAATCATATTTTGCTTGAAGTCAAAAAATACTTTTTGTTCAAGTTCATGTCCTATCATCTTTTTCTATTCAGTTTTCTCTGATTTCTCTTAATAATTTAAGATATTGTTTCATAAAAAAAAATTATAAAGATAACATTTATATAATAATATTTTTTTGTAATTTTTCAATTTTATTTTCTGTGAAAAATTTTTACTTGCAAAAAATACTTTTTTGAATAAAATCTAAAGGCTTATTTTTATATAAATTATTAAAAAATAATGGGAAAAAAGGAAAAAAATATTTGAGAAGAAAAAAACTGACAATTTAAAAAGAATAAAAATAATTGATTAAAACCAATTTTTATTTTGATTATGATTGCTGTTTTAATAAGCCTAGTTTTTAATATCGTATCAAATTCTATAAAATTTAAAGACAATGTTGATGTTCCTATTTCAAAAATTCAACAAGATTATAAAACTTGAGCTTATAGTGAAATTTTGTTGAAATGAAATGATTTAATTGCTACTTTATCTTGAAAAACAGTTGAAGAAAATTGAGTAAAAAGACAATTTAGAGATGTTTCAGTTGCTATTTGAGGAAAAACTTTTGAAGAACTTGGTTTATCTGGATGACCAGAAACTACAAAAAAAAGATATGCAACAGTAGTTGAATATTGGTGAGAAATAATTCAAAATCTTTTATTTTTTGTTTTGATTATTTGAATAGCTTTATTAGTCCTTGGAAGAATGAATGGAATGGCAAATTCTGCTATGAATTTCTGAAAATCTAGAGCAAAACTTTATGATCCAACAAAAGATAAAATTTTGTTTAAAGATGTAGCTTGAGCTGATGAAGAAAAAGAAGAACTTCAAGAAGTAGTGCAATTTTTGAAAAATCCTAAAAAATTTAAAGATTTATGAGCTAAAATACCTAAATGAGTGCTTCTTGTAGGTCCTCCGTGAACTGGTAAAACTATGCTTGCCCGTGCTGTTGCTTGAGAAAGTTGAGTTCCTTTTTTGAGTATTTCAGGTTCAGAATTTGTAGAAATGTTTGTTTGAGTTTGAGCTTCAAGAGTAAGAGATTTATTTTGAAATGCAAAAAAAATATCTCCAGCAATTATTTTTATTGATGAAATAGATGCAATTGGTAAAAAAAGATGACCTGGAACTTGAGGTTGACATGACGAAAGAGAACAAACTCTAAATCAGATTTTGACTGAAATGGACTGATTTGACAATGATACAAATATTATTGTAATGTGAGCTACAAATAGGGTAGATGTTCTTGATAAAGCTCTTTTAAGACCTGGAAGATTTGATAGAAAAATAACTGTAAACTTACCAAATCTAAAAGATAGAGAAGAGATTTTAAAAATTCATGCAAAATCTAGAAAAATAGAAGAAAATATAAATTTCAAAGATTTAGCTTCAAAAACTGTTGGTTTTTCTGGTGCTGATTTATGAAATCTTATAAATGAATCTGCAATTATTGCAGCAAGATATGATGAGACTACAATTTCTACAAAAAGAATCGATGAAGCTTTTGAAAGACTTGTTATGTGACTTAGAAAAAAATCTCAAGTTATGAATGATCTTGAAAGAAAAATCACAAGTTATCATGAAGTTTGACATGCTTTAGTTGGTAAACTTTTACCAAATACTGATCCTGTTCATAAAGTTTCGATTGTTTCTAGAGGTTGAGCCCTTTGAGTAACTTGGTTCTTGCCAGAAAGAGATGAACTTCTAGTTTCAAAAGCAAAATATTTGGATGAATTAGCTGTTTTATATTGATGAAGAGCTGCTGAAGAAATATTTTTTGGAAAAGAAAATATTACAACTTGAGCAAGTAATGATATAGAAAGAGCAACTGCAATAGCTAGACAAATGGTAACTAGATATTGAATGATTCCAGAAATTTGAGCTGAAAATTTTGAATGAGAAGTTGATAGATACAGCTGAGATTCAAAAAGGCCTTTTGTTTCTGAAGAAACTATAAAAAATATCGATTCAGTAGTAAAACAAATTTTGAAAGAAGCTTATGAAAAAGCTATAAAAATTATTACTGAAAATAAAGATTTGCATGATAAAATAGCAAAAGATTTACTTGAAAAAGAAGAAATAGATAAAGCTGAATTTGATGCTTACTTTGAAAAAGTTAGTTAAAAAAAACTAGCTTTTTTTATTTTTTTGAATATAATTCAAAAGATTTTATTTTTAATTTATTTTATTAGATGTTTTCAGAATTTGTAAGTTATGTTTCATCGTCTATGCTTGATTTAGGATATTTGTGAATATTTTTTATGATGGTTTTAGAGTCAAGCTTTATTCCATTTCCTTCAGAAGTAGCTATGGTTCCAGCTTGATATTTTGTTTCACAAGGACAAATGAATTTTTTAGTTGCAGTTTTTGCTTGAACTTCTTGAGCTTTTATTTGAGCTTTGATAAATTATTTTATTTGATATTTTTTGTGAGAAAATGTTATTTTGAAGCTTATTAGAAAATACTGAAAATATTTTTTGATAAAAGAAGAATGATATAGAAAAACAGAAAAATATTTTTTAGATAACTGAAGTTTTGCAACTTTTACTGGTAGATTGATTCCTGTTATTAGACAACTTATAAGTATTCCAGCTGGTATTTTTAAAATAAATTTTTGAAAATTTGTATTTTTTACAGTTCTTTGAGCTGGACTTTGGAATATAATTTTGATGATTATTTGATATGTTATTTGAAAAACAATTTGAAATGTAGAAAATGTTGCTTCGATTCTAGATAGACCAGAGACTGCTATTTATTTGAGAGAACTTACAATTTGATGAATTATTTTAGCAATTATTTTGATTGCTGTTTACATTTTTTATAAAAAAAGAAAAAAAATATAATTTTATTTTAGTTTTATGAAAATAGAAAAATTGAAACAATATCATAATATAGCTATTTTATGATATGGAAAAGAAGGGAAGTCTGCTCTGAATTTTTTAAAAAAATTAGAAATTGAAAAAATTACAGTTCTTGATAAAAATGAAATTTTAGAAAGGGAAGACTGAATTTTTTATGAAACGGGAGAAAATTATTTACAAAACTTAGAAAAATTTGATTTGATTATAAAAACTCCTTGAATTTCTCCTTATGTAAATAATTTGCTTCAATATAAAGAAAAACTTACTTCTACAATAGAAATTTTTTTGAATAATTATAAGTGAAAGGTTATAGGTTTAACTTGAACAAAATGAAAGTCTACAACTTCGACAGTTTTGTATTTGACTCTTCAAAATGCTTGATATAAAGTAAAACTTGTTTGAAATATTTGAACTCCAGTTTTAGATGAAGTTGATATTTTATCAAATGAAAATTATGATTATATAGTTTTTGAAATGTCAAGTTATATGTTAGAATGATTAAAAGCTCAACTTTATATTTGATATCTAAATAATCTTTATATTTGTCACTATGATTGGCATTTTTGAGGAGAAAATTATAATAATGCAAAGAAAAATATCTTGAAAATAGCTAGAAAAAAAATAGCAAATATACAAACACAAGAAAAACTTTGATTTTTATGAAAAGTAAAATATTTTTGAGATGGAACAAATATTTATTATAAAGATAAAAAATTTTTTATAGATTCTGAAGTTGTTTTGGAAGATAAAAATTTTCTTTTAGAAGGACTTCATAATAGAATAAATATTTGTGGAATTTTGGCTATTTTGAACCAAATTTCAGCAGATTATTTTGGTTCAAATTGGGTGTTTTTTAGGCTTATACAATGACTAAAACAAACTCTTGAAAATTTTAATTGATTACCTCATAGAATCCAAAATATTTGAACTTATAAATGAATCACTTTTATAGATGATGCAATAGCTACAACTCCAGATTCTACAATGGCAGCTATGAAAACTTTTTGAGAAAAAATTTGAACTTTGTTTCTATGAGGACAAGATTCATGATTTGATTTTTCAAAAATGATTGATTTAATAGGGAAAAGTGAGATAAAAAATTTAGTTTTGTTTCCAGATACTTGATTAAAAATTTTTTGAGATTTATCAAGTTTTGACTTTGATAAAGAATTTACTTTGGAAATTTGATGAAAAATTTTTAATGCTTTTAAAACAAAATCAATGGAAGAGGCAGTAAAATTTGCTTATAAAAATACTGAAAAATGAAAAATTTGTTTGCTTTCTACAGCTTCTCCGAGCTTTTCTGTTTGGAAGTCTTATGTAGAAAAATGAACTTTATTTCAAGAATTTGTAAAAAAATACTGAGAATAAATTAAAAATAAATTTTTAATAAAATATTTTATTTTTTTAAGTGAATTTTTAGTGAAGAAAATTGACTTTTATAAAAAAATATATAAAATCGTTCCAGCTTTTATAGAAATGTTATTTTTTATTTTTTAACTATAAAAACAAATGAAAAAATTTTTAAGCTTTATTTTATTAATAACTTTAAGTTTAAATTTAATTTGAACTTTGCCTGCGGCAAATGCAGCAGATAATATAGATTATTCTGTTGAACATTATGTTTGAGATTTGAGTGAAATAGAATGAGATTTTTCTAATCATACAAAAGTTGAAGAGAGAGACTATTCTGTCGCAAGTGATAATTTTGCTTCATTATTTCCAGCTACAATAGTTGCAAAATTAACTGCACAAAATATTGATTTAAATAATGTGAAAAATTGGGATAGAGCTACATTAATGAAGTATTTTAATACAATGATTACTATGCAAAATGATCCTTCTATGGAAGTTATTATGCAAGAATTTTATGAATTACATAAAGATAAAATTTTATCAAGTTGAAATTATAAAATAGTTAACCCTTGAGAAGTTGATCAAAATACTAATATTTTACTAAGTAATGATGAAGCTGATTTAGGAAAACAACTTATTGTTATGTCTAATGTAAGTCCAAATTTCACTTTGCCACTTACTTTTGATAAGTTGACTTCAGCTTTATTTGCAGATTTTGTTACACCAAAAAATTTAGCTAAAGTTTATTATGATAAATTATATATTACTAGAATAAATGATTTTGTAAACAGTGAAGCTCCTAAAACTTCGGAAAATAAAACTGGTGATGAAACTAGAGGTTATACAGTTACTTCTTTTATTGTCCCTAAAAATCATAATTTACCTTTGTCTGCTGATGGAGTTTGTATGTGATATAAACATGTAGGTTACTATGAAAGTAATAATATAAATGATGAAGATTTAATAACAAAAATAAAGGCTTCATCTTGAAAAGAAGCTTCAATTGAACTTGAAAACAATGCTTATTCTAGTGCTACTGTTATTGAAGGTTATAATAAAGAAGTTAGATGAAATAAAAATTTTAACTTATTCAATAATCCTGGTAAAAATCAAGATATTACTTCTTACTACCAATATGGTATAAATTTTAATGCTAATGGTTGAGAGTGAACAATGGCTGAACAAGTTATGACTCCTAGAGTAGAAGAAAAACTTACAAAAAATACTTTTACTAGAAATGGGTATAAATTTTTGGGTTGGTCAAAAACTCCAGGTTCAAAAACTGCTGAATATACTGATGAACAACTAATATCAGAACCATTATCACAACTATGATGTGTTCAATTTGATTTATATGCAGTTTGGGACAAGGCTCCTGAAATTATTTTAGATCAGGAAACTGAACAAGTTGAATTATGAGGGAACTATACTGATAATACTAAAACTTCTGATGATATTGATACTGATATAGCAACTAGATTAGTTAAAACAATAACTTTTAATGGAGGAGTAGTAACAGATATTGATACTTATAAATTATGAACATATAAAATTGTTTATACAATTACAGATAGTAGTACTCAAACTACTACAAAAACAAAAACTGTTAATATAGTTGATACTATTAATCCTACTGTACCTAATTTAGCTGATATAAAATCTGAATTTGCACGTAAATTAACTCCAATTACAATAAAAGTAACAGATTTAAATCCTGAATTAAATACTATTGTAGAAGGACTTCCAGCTTGATTAAAAGCAGAAATCGTAAAATCTACAGAAGATAAAAATACTTTAAATACTATAACTATTTCTTGAACTTCTACAGCAAATGAAGGTATTTATCCTATTACTGTTACTTCTACAGATGGTTCAGGAAATAAAACAACAAAAACTTTTAATATAAATAATGTTGTTCCAGGTTCATCATGATGAGTAATTAACTCTAAAATTGAGGAGGTTAAAAAAGATGATAGAAGAGTATTGGTTCCAGAACTTAAAAAATATGAAGAGGTGACAAAAGAGAAAGTAGAAGAAATCAAAAAAGAAGTAGAAACAGAAAAAACAGATGTAAAAACAG
>CAUQKR010000033.1:0-10214 GCA_963518665.1 uncultured Candidatus Altimarinota bacterium
AAATAGATTTAAACATATAAAAAATATTTTTTATATGTTTAAAAAATTGACATTTTATAAAAATATAGTAAAATAAAAATAAGTTTTTTCAAACCAAAATAGGAGAATATTTCTATGTCACTAAATAGTACAAAAAATGGAAATTTTAAAAGAGCTATAATAAAACATAAAAGAGTATTTTTTAAAGATTTTATAGAGGAGGTAAAAAAAGCTGTTAACTCTGGAAACTATACAATTCAAGAGTTAAAAAATATGGAAAAAATTTGGAGAAAAGGAGATCAAGAAATAGAAAGTTTGTATTTTGAAAAACTTCAAAAATCAAAAATTGCAAACAATTTCTAAAATAACTTAAAAAGAGATTAGTTAACTAATCTCTTTTTATCTTTTTCAAAAATTTCTACAATATCTTCTCTAATCTGAGAAATTAATTCTAAATCTGTTAATTTTGCGATTTTTAAATCTGGTAATCAACTTTGTCTCACTCAATAAACTTCTCAAGGTCATCTTATTTCCAAATCTATTTCAGCCAATTCAAATCAATTATTTGTTTTCTCCATGGCTTTTAATCTATCTGTATATTGTCATTTACTTGGAAAAAGATAACAATAAGATTGAAAATTTCATCTTCAAACCCTTCATCTAAATTGATGTAATTGAGAAAGTCAAAATCTTTCAGCTCACTCAATACACATAATTGTAGCATTTGGTACATTTACTCAAACTTCTACAACTGAAGTAGAAGATAAAATTTGGATTTTATTTTCAGAGAATTCTCTCATAGTTTCATCTTTTTCTTTTGGTTTCATTTTTCAGTGCAGAAGTCCAGTTCTAAAAGGATGGAAAATATTTGATAAATTTTCATAAGTATTTATAGCATTTGCTAAATCAATTTTTTCTGACTCTTCAACTAAAGGAGAAATCCAAAAAACTTGCCTTCATTTCTCAACCTCAGCTCTCACAAAATTTTCTATTTGAAGTCTTTCTTCTTCATTTTTAGCAACTTTTGTAAAAATTTCTTTTCTTCATTTTGGATATTCTGAAATTACTGACAAATCTTGATCTCAATACAGAGTTAAAGCTAAAGTTCTAGGAATCGGAGTTGCAGTCATATTTAAATTATGTGGAATAAGTCAAGATTTATTTCAAAATCATTTTTCTAAAGCCTCTCTTTGTCTCACTCAAAATCTATGTTGTTCATCAACTACTACAAATCATAAATTTGCAAATTCTACATCTTCTTGCACCAAAGCATGAGTTCAAATAACAACATCACAAGTTCAATTTTTCAATTTTTCTTTTACTAATTGTTTTTGTTTTGCTGTTAAACTTCAAACTAAAAGTTCTGAACTTATTCAAAAATTTAACAAAAAATTTTGCATTCATTCAAAATGTTGTCTTGCTAAAATTTCTGTTGGAGCCATAATTGCTGACTGAATTCTATTTCAAATTTCTTCTGACTCAAGAATAGAATGAACTGCTGCAACAAAAGCAACTGCTGTTTTTCAAGTTCAAACATCTCATTCTAAAAGCCTTTGCATAGAATAATTTTTTTCCATATCTTTCAAGATTTGGAAAAGTGCAATTTTTTGATGATTTGTAAAATCAAAAGGAAAAAATGATAAAATTTCTTTTACTAAATCTGGATTCAATTTCAAAGCTAAACTTTTTCAATCAGAATCTTTAAAATTTTCATATTTTATTCAAATTGCTTTATAATTTATTTCAAAAAGTTCTCCATAGGCAAGTCTATATTCAGCTTGTTCAATATCTGTTTTATTTCTTGGAAAATGAACTCTAAAAATTGCATCTCTTTTACTTATAAAATTATATTTTTTTATTATTTCCTCAGGTAAATCTTCTGGAATATCTTTTATAAAATTTTTTAAAAGTAAAATTTTTCACTCAATCCATTTACTTGGAATATAATTTAATTCTGAATAAATAGGAACAATTTCTCAAGCAATTTTTTCTAAATCTGTTTCAACTTCTGGATTTTGAAAAGTAACTTTTCAAAAAGCATATTTTACCTTTCATGAAATAATTATTTTTTTGTCTTCAAAAATTTTTAATTGTGTTGTTAAATATTTTCTATTAAACCAAACTGCTTCACTTAAAAATCCATTTTTATCTTCTAAAACTGCTTTTGTCAAAATTTTATTATTTCAAGTTTTTTGAGAAGAAATAGAAACAAGTTTCACTAAAATAGTATTTTTTTCTTTTATATTCAAAAGTGAAAAATTATCTAGCACATTTGTTCTATCATCATAACTTCTTGGAAAATGATTCAATAAATCAAAAACAGTAAAAACACCAGCTTTTTCCAAAGCCTTTATATAATTATCAGTTGTTTTAAGTAATGTTTTTGTTAATTTGTCTGAAAGCATTTTTATAAATTTTTTAAAATATTTTTTTGTATTTTACTCAAAAATAAAAAAAAATCTAGAAATTTTTAAATTTAGTTGACTATTTTTTTATTTCTATATAATTAAATTTCAGATTTATAAATTTCAAATTCTAAAGATTAAATAGCTAAAAAAGCTTGTTTTTAATGTTCCCATTTTTTAAAAATAACTTGTTATTTAGTTTTTAGTGTCATTATATTTATAAATTGATAATAACTATGAAAAATTTTATAAAAAACTAGTTAGTGTTTTACTTGTTTTTACTCTTTTCTCTAGCACTTTTTTACCTACTTTTTGATTTAATGAAAGTTTAACCTAAAGTTGAAAATAGAAAAAAAATATGAAAATTCTTTTATAATGACACTGCAGCAAAAAACTTAACTGATCCAAAAAGAAAAATAGATGAAACTATTTTAGAAGAAGTAATAAAAAAATGAGTAAAAACTGAAGATAAGAAATGACAACCATGATTTTTTCAATATACTAAAGAAGCTAAAATAAAAAATGAAGCTCATCCTAATTGAAAAATATATGTTGTAAAAGTTATATATAATCCTAAAACAAACACAGTACAACATTTTCATTATGAATATGCCCCTAAAATACCTAAAAGATAAATATTATGGAAAATATAATAAACAATAAATATATAATTGAAAATTATATTTGGTTTTTGGATTTACTAAAAAAACAAGAAGATATTTGAAGATTTTATATAATATGTTATTCTCTTGCAAATTATATGAGAGAAGAAGATGTTTTTTATTATGGAAACCCTTATGATATAGATGAAAATATTTCCAATTTATTAAGAGAAACTTTTCACAATTTTTTTGAGATAATCTATGAATATTATGTGAGATGATGAGAAACTTGAGTTTTTATTGAACTAAATTATAAAAAAGAAGATTTAATTTATTTTTGTGATTATTTAGAAGATTTTCTAAAAAAATATTTAAATAAAGAAAAAATAGATTCTTCTAAAATAATAGAAATAAGAGATAAACTTGATAAATTATATAGAGAAACTCCTCGGATTTAGGAGTTTCTTTTTTCTTGTATTTTTCTGTTTTCAATTTATAATTATTTAAATTTTTAAAAATAAATATTAAATAAATATGGCTCTAACTTTTGTATATTTTTATAAAAAAGATTCTACTAAAAATATTTCAAAGAAAGCTGAATTTTTAACAAATCAAGTTTTAAATTTGTGTTCTGAAGAAAATGTAGAACTTGAAAAATATTTAACTTATGAAGAAATAATAAATGAAGCTCAAAAAAATAATGATTATTTTATAAATCTAAAGTTTAAAAATAGAGATAGAATTTTAGATTATATTGACTGAAAATTTTATTTTGAAACTTTTTTAAATTTTTTTGAAGATTCTTTTTATGTTCATATTTTAATTTTGGAACAAGATATAGAAAAAATTTGAAAAAATAATGATGAAATAGAAGAAAAAATTTTAGATTTAAATAAAAAAATTATAGAAAATAATAACGAAATTGAAGCTTGTATTTCATACAATACTCATGTACTTCCAATAGAATATAATTTTTCTTTAACTAAAACTAAAAATAATTTAGAAGAAGTAAAGGAATGGATTGCAAATATTTTATTAAAAAAAGATTGAAAAATATTACTTGAAAAAGGTGTTTTTAATATTTATTGAAATATTAGATAAAAAAGAAAATCTTAAAAAGATTTTCTTTTTTTCTTGTATTTTTTCAAAAAAAGCTTAAAATATATAAAATATAATTTATTAAGAAAAAAAATAATGCTAAAAGATATTTTCAAAAAATATAAAATAGAGCTTGAAGAAAGTGAAATAAAAAAATTTGAGCAATTCTTAGAAATTTTTAAAGAAAAAAATAGCCAAATAAATCTTTCTGCAATCAGAGATGACGAATGAATTATAGAAAAACATTTTGTTGATTCTGTAATGCTTTCTGTTTTTTTGGATTTAAATGAAGATTCAGAAATAAAAACAAAAGTTGCAGATTTATGAACTGGTTGAGGTTTTCCACTTTTACCACTTGCTATTGTTAACCCAAATGTAGAGTTTACTTGAATAGATTCTGTTTGAAAAAAACTAAAAGCAATCGATGAATTTGTAGAAAAACTTGAATTAAAAAATGTAAAAACTCTAAATTGAAGAGCTGAAGAAATAGGTCAAAATCTAGCTTACAGAGAAAATTTTGATTTTGTTGTAAGTAGAGCAACAGCTTATTTACCAACTTTGCTTGAATATACCATTCCACTTTTAAAAGTTTGATGAATTTTTTGTGCTTACAAACTAGAAAACAAAGAAGAAATGAAAGCTTCAAAAAAAGCTTTGATTAGACTTGGAGCAAAAATTTTGAAAGTAAAAAATTATAGATTAGCTGACCAAGACAGAACTATAATTTTCTTTGAAAAACAAGAAAAAACAAATATAAAATACCCAAGAAAAAATTGAATTCCATTACAAAATCCAATAAAATAATTGTATAATTCTAAGTTTTATGTTTGAAATTTTTAAAAAATTATTTAATCAAGAAAAAGAATTAAATAAAATATACATATACAAAAAAGAAATTTTATCAAATCTAGAAAATATAGAAAAGTTTCAACCAAAAGCAGATTTTTTTCCAGTTTTGAAATCAAATGCTTACTGACACTGAGTAGAAAATATTTTAAAAATAATAAAATGAAAAAAATTTCCTTACTTATGTGTTGATAATTTGGAAGATTATAAAAAAATTTTAGAAAATTCTAAATTTAATATTTTATATTTTTGAAAAAATTTTAAAAATGAAATAGAAAATTTTGATTTAGAAAGAACTACTTTTTGTGTTTATGATCTGGAAACTTTGAGATTTTTAATAAAACTTGAAAAGAAAATTAAAATTCACTTATTTTTAAAAACTGGAAATGAATGACTTTGAAAAGATGATTTACAAACAGCTGTTTTTTTGATTCTTTGAACACAAATCGAAGTTGAATGAACTATGTCACATTTTAAAAATGCAAGAACTTATTCTTTTAAAGATCCTATAAATCAAATCATAACTTTCAAAAAATTAAATTTTATTATAGAAAAAGCTTTTAAAATAAAATACAAACATCTTTGAGCTTCTGCTGGAATTTTTAGACTTCATGATGAATATTTCAATGCTTTTAGACCTGGACTTATAATTTATTGATATAATCCACTTGATTTTTGGATAAAATGAGAATCAAATCAATTTCATCCGGCAATGAAAATAGAAACAACAATTACAAATTTACAAACTGTAAAAGCAAAAGAAAAAGTTGATGATGTAGAAATGATTCAAGATAGAGTTATTTGAACTTTAGCTTTTTGATACAAAGAATGACTTTTTCAAATTTTGACAAAAAGATTAAAATTTAAATATAAAGAAAAGTTTATAAGCCAAGTTTGAGTTATTTCTCCACATAGTTCAAATTTTTATGCTAATGATAAAATGAAGATTTGAGAAAAAATTGAAATAATTAGCCCAGATATTTTAGCAAAAAATTTTATTTGAAAATTGGCTAAAAAAAGTCAAGTTTCTATTTATGAAATTTTAAAAAATATTGATAAATCAATAAAAAGAGTTATTAAATAATTTTTAAAAATATGATTGGATTTATAAAAAATATATTTAAACCAAAAGTTGAAACTTTAAATACAATTTATATAAACAAAGAAAATATCTTATCAAATGTAGAAAATATAAAAATTTTTCAACCAAAAGCAGATTTTTTCCCTGTTTTAAAGTCAAATGCTTACTGACATGGGATTTTTCAAATGATAAAAATCTTAGAATGACAAAATTTCCCTTATTTATGTGTTGATAGTTTTCCAGAATATCAAATAATTTTAAAAAATTCAAAATTTAATATTTTTTTACTTTCTGAAACTTTAGCTGAAAATTATAAATTTTTTGATTTTAAAAGAACAACTTTTTCAGTTTACACACTAAAAACTCTAGAAAAACTTGCAAGTTTCAACAAAAAAATAAAAATTCATTTATTTTTAAATACTTGAATGAATAGAGAATGATTTCAAGAAAATTTTTTGAGTGAAGCTTTGGAAATAATAAAAAACTCAAAACTTGAGCTAGAATGAGTTATGTCTCATCTTTATAGTGCTGATGAATCACAATTTAAAAAATCTATAACTCAAATTATAAAATTTAAAAAAATGTATTCTATTATTGAAAAAAAATGATTTTCTCCAAAATATAGACACATTTGAGCTTCATCCTTAATACTCAGAATAAATGATGAATTTTTTAATGCTTTTAGACCTGGATTAATTTTGTACTGACACAATCCTCTAAGTTTTTGAATTCACTGAAAAACAAATTTATTAAAACCTGCTTTAAGCATCAAATCAACTGTAACTTGCTTACAAAAAATAGAACAAAAAAGAGATTGAGTTTGATACAATCACAAAATTTTATTAAACCTAAATTCTATAGTTTGAACAGTTCCTTTTTGATATTATGAAGGTTTTCAAAGAAATTTTAGCAACAAGCTAAAATTTAAAATAAATGAAAAAAAATTTTGAAATCAAGTTTGAATTATAAGTAAGAATATGTGTAATTTTAGAGCAATCAAAGATACCAAAGTTTGAGATAAAATAGAGGTTATTTGAGAAGATTTTTTCTCAGAAAATTCTTTAAATAAAATTTCAGCAAACACTCATACTTCAGTTTACGAGATTCTTGCAAAATTAAACTGAAAAATAAGAAGAAAAATAAAATAATTTTTCAAGTAAATTTCAAATTTATTCTTAAAATAAAAATAATTTAAAAAATAAAAAAATAAAAAATGATTTATATACTTCCAACTAACACTTGTTTTTGACTTGCTTGTGCTGTGAATGATCCAAAATCTTATGAAAAAATTTATCACCTGAAAAAAAGAGATTCTCGTAAACCTATTTCTATTTTGGTTCCAGATTTTGCTTGGCTTGAAAAAAATACAGATTTAACAAAGCAACAAATAAATTTTTTAAAAAATTATGATAAACCTTTTACAGTTTTAGCAAATTGTGATTATTTAAAACTCTGGATAAATTTCGTAAATGAAGAAACAAATGAAGAATTCTTCAATAGAGATATTTATGAAAAATTTGCTTTTAGAGTAGCCCAAAATGAAACTCAAGAAAAAATTTTGAAACAAGTTTGACCAATGTTTTTAACAAGTGCAAACTATAGCTCTGAGCCTGAAATTTATGATTTTGATGAACTAGAAATTTATTTTTGAAACTTGATGGAAAACTGAAAAATAAAATTTTTATGAAACGTAAAAAAACTAGAAAAAACAAAACCAAGTGAAATTTTTGAATTTATCGAAGATAGTTTAGAAATAAATATTTTAAGAAAATAATTATAAAAAAATGCATAAAAAAGCTTTATTTGCAATCTCTACTCTTGGCCTTGGTCATGCAACTAGAACTCTTCCAATAATAAAATTTTTTCTAAAAAAATGATATAAAATCGATATTGTTTGTTTTTGAAATGCTTTAAATTATTTAAAAAATGAGCTAAAAGATTTTGATATAAATTTTTATGAATTAAAAGATTACCCAGCACTTGAAAGATGAAGTGGAATTTCTTTTTATTTTATGCTTGTTTCTGATTTAATCACAACTTACATAAGAATAAGAAGGGAAAAATTTTTTCTAAAAAAACTAGAAAAAGAAAATAAATATGATTTTATTTTTTCTGATTGAAAATATTGATTTTCTAGTAAAAAAACTAGATCTTATATCTTGTCTCATCAACTTTCCTTTGAGATTCCAAAAGTTTTTTCATTTTCTCAAAAATTTATGGATTATTTCAATAAAAAATATTTTTCAAAATTTGATATGCTTTTTATTCCAGATTTTGAAGACAAAGATAAAAACCTAGCTTGAAAACTTTCTCATCCCAAATGGCTTTCAAAAGTAAAACATAAATATATTTGAGTTTTATCAAGTTTAAATAAAGAATTTTCTATTCTTCCATTTTTAAGTTGAGAAAAAATAGATTTTTTATTTACAATTAGCTGATATTTAGAAGAGCACAAAGAAAATTTTGTAAATTGACTTATCGAAGAGGCAAAAAAATTGCAATGAAAAAAAGTTTTTATTTTAGGAAATACAAGCAAAGATTATTATTTTTTTGATAGAGAAAATAATATAGAAATTTATTCATTTTTAGCTTGAGAAGAAAAAAATAAAAAATTTAAAAATGCTGATGTTATAATTTCAAGAGCAGGTTATACAACAATTATGGATTTGATAGAATTAGAAAAAAAAGCTATTTTGTTCCCTACTCCAAACCAAACTGAACAATTATATTTGGCAAAATTTTTGTGAGAAAAAAAATATTTTATAGCTTGAGATGAAAATAGTGATTTTTCTGAACTTATAAAAAAATTAAAAGATATAAAGCCTTTTCACCCAAAAACAAAGACAAAAGATGCTTTAGAAGAAATTTATTTAGAAATAAAAAGATAAAACATGTTTGATATAAATTATGCAATAACTTTTTATGAAAATTATAAAATTATTTTTTATTTAATAATTTTTATTGCAGTTATTTTAGAATTACCAATTACAGTTATGAGTTTAGCTATTTTTGCACCAAAACTTGGAATTTGATTTCCTACAATTTTTCTTTTTGCTTTTCTTTGAGATTTTTTGTGAGATTCTTTACATTTTTTTGTTTGAAGATTTGTAAAATGAATTGCCTTAAAAAATAAAAATTTTTCAAAAGCAGAAAACTTATTTAAGAAAATCGAAAATTATTCATTTTTTGACAAACTTATCGTTATAAAATACACTCCTCCGATTACAAGTATTTGATTACTTTATATGTGATTTACAAAAATTTGAGTAAAAGAATTTTTATTAAAAAACTGAGTTTTGTGCCTAACTTCAGCAATTATTTTATCAAGTATTTGAATTTTTATTGGAGAAAAATTTGCTGACAATAAAAATATTTTAATCTATTTATTTATGGCTATTTGAGTAATTTTGATAACAGTTTATTTTTTGTCAAAATTGATAATAAAAATAGTAAACAAAAAAAATAATAATTATGATACCTAAAAAAATTCATTATATTTGGTTTTGAAAATGAAAAAAACCAGAAAGATTTCAGTTTCTTTTGGATTCTTGGAAAAAATATTGTCCAGATTACGAAATAATAGAATGGAATGAAGATAATTATGATATAGAAAAAAATCCCTATTTAAAAAAATATTATGATAAAAGAGATTTTGCTTTTGCTTCAGATTATGCTCGTTTTGATATAATTTACAAACAGTGAGGAATCTATCTTGATACTGATGTAGAAATAACAAAAAATTTTGATGATTTGCTTGAAAATAAAGCTTTTACTTGATTTCAAGATATTTTTTATATTGGTTGAGCTGTTTTTTGAGCAGAAAAATGACATAAAACAATAAAAAAAATGCTTGATTTTTATGAAAAAAGAAATAAAAAAATAATAATAACTTTTGTTTTTAAAAAATTTTTAAAAGAAATCTGACTAAAAAAATACAATTCAGAAAATCAATTTTTAGAAAATTTTACAGTTTATAAAAAAGAATATTTTTATCCTTATGCATTTTTTGAAGATAAACAAAAAGATATGAAAATAACTGAAAATACCCATACAATTCATCATTTTGATGCTACTTGGATGCCAAAAATAGTTTTTCAAATAACAAATATTTTTTTTAAAACTCTGACAAAAATTTTATTAAAATTAAAATAGAAGTTTTCTTCTATTTTTTTATTTTTTCTTGAAAAACTAGCTTTTTTATTT
>CAUQKR010000034.1:0-9769 GCA_963518665.1 uncultured Candidatus Altimarinota bacterium
TTTTGTATTTTTACCTAGAATATATAAATGTTGTTATAATCACTCAAAAACAAATAATTAAACATCATAGGAATTTTAAATTATGATATTAGAAAAAATGATATTAAAAAAATTTTTTTTATTTTTGATTTTGTAAAGCCCTATCTTATATTTTATTACTTTCTAAAATAGGTCAAGTTAAAATTGTAAAAGCAGAGCCTAAAAAAGGTAAAAAAGTAGCAAGAGAAGTAAAAACAATCAAAAGTCAAGTAAAAGCTCAAGCAAGTAAAACAATAGATTTTGCAAGACCAGGATTTTCTTCAGCAAATTTTCTAAACCATTCAACTAAAGGAGTAACAAATCACATCATTTCACTCAAAACAGGTAAAAGCATACTTCAAACAGTAGCAGAAAGATTTTTAATAGTTGCATTTAACTTAGATTTTTGACCAGAATATTCTTTAGTCAATTTTGAAGCATCTCAAACTTGAAAAGCAGTTTCTTGGATAATTCAATTGACTGTAGCTTGTCTTTTTTCTTCATCGGTTAAAGTTTTTGCTGTTTTTCAGATAGATTTGGCATATTCATCCCAAATAACAGAAAGATTTTTAGTAACTCAAGCATTATCAACCAAAGTAGAATTTTCATTTTTTATTCATTCAGTAGCAGTCTGAACAGCTTCTCAAAGAGATAAGTGAGCAGCTCTTCCAAAAGCAGCTGAGTCTTTTAATCTCTCTAAAATTTGCCTAGCATCATCCATTCAATAACCTTTAGATAAAAGATTTTTGAGAGAAGTTGCAGCCTCTCAAGTAGTAACAAGTCAATCTTTAGTAAAATCTTGAATAAACTTTTCAGCTTTTTTAAAATCATTTCAAGTTCAATTTACAATAGATTTTAACCCAATCATTGAATTATTTAGTTTATCAGCTTCGTCAATTGCATTTCAAAATAGTCATCATAGTTTGTCTTTTAGAGTTCAGGCAAGTTGACTTATTTCATTAAAATGAATTGCAGAATTTAAAAAATTATTAGATAATTTGTTAGCACTATCAGATATTTTTCATATTTTAGAGCTAAATTCATTTATCCCTTTGTTATCTAGAGATGTTGTAATATTTATACCTAAGTTATATTTTGAAGACATTTGCTTTTTAATTAAAAATAGTTATAATAAGTGAAATATTTATTTAAATGAATATATTATGAAAAATATAATCTTATTAAAAAATATAAAATTGATTTTCAAAATAATTTTTTTTATGTTTTTCTGGTTTTTAATACCTCCTTATTTTATATATAAAAAATATAAAAATTGGAAACTAGAAAAAATGAAAAAACAAATTATAGAAGAAATAGAAAGAAGATATGAAAAATTTACTTTTAAAAATAGATTTACACAAGAAGAAATAATAAAAATAATAATTCAAGATATAGAAAATGAAGCTTTATATGTAGAGTATTTAGAAAATGAAAGATATAAAAGACTATTATATTTAGCAGCTATAACTTAATAAATAACCCAAAAACATCTTTTTTTAAGATGTTTTTTTATTCTCAATTTTTCTTTTAGCAGATAGTTTAGCTAAAGCAAGGGAGATGATGTATGGAGGAGTTTCAAGAAGCTCTTGCCAACTCCAACCATAAACCTCACAAATCTCTAAAAGTAAAATATCATAATCAACTTTTCATCAACTTTGCCTAGATAAAGCAGTTTCATACTGAAAAATTATACTATCTATCTTTTTTTTCTTCTAGAGAATTTTTATTAAAATTATTTAAACTTGTTAAAATAGGTTCAAAATCTTTGGTAAATTTTTCAACTCAAGACAGATCTAAATTATCAATTTTTTCTTCTAAAATATTTGAGTTTTCACTTTCACATAAAACTAAAGCAATTTCAATAAAAAAAGAGAGTTTTTAGCTCTCTTTTAATTTTGATATTTTTTAATTTCTTCTTTTATTTTTTCTAAATTATAATTTTCAGAATTAATATTTTTGATTTTTTGTATTTCAGGTTCATTATCTAAAGCAAAAAAATAACATCTTGGAAAATTCATTTTTTTATATCATTCTAAAAATTTTTCTAGTTTTATTTTATTTATTTTTTCAAAAAAAGATTTTATTTCAGGATAATCAGTAGAGTTTTTATATTTAAAATAATAATTTAAATAATTATCAAATCATTTTAAATCTTTAAAATCTATTTTTTCTCAGTTCCAAAAATCATAATAAAAATATTTTTCATTATTTAAATCTTCTTTTGTGTAAATTATTCTTGGTGGATTTATATTATTTTCCAAAAAAATATTATCAAATCAATTTAAAATATTTACTTCTAAAGTTTCTTTATCTTGAGTACATTCTTTAAAATAATAATTTTTTGAATCATCTAGTTTTTCAGTAAAATTTGTTAAAAAATCACCAATATAATTCAATTTTTTTTCTTTATTTTCAAGTTTTGATAAAGATGGAGACACAAAATTTCACCAAAAAGTTAAAAAATAACATTCAGAGGAATTCTTATCTTTAAAAGCCTGAATTATAAAATTATTTCAACTATTTCAGTAAATTTTTTCAAATCAAGGTTGATTTTTCAGTTTTGATAAACAAATTTCAGCATTTGTTTTATTTTTAATATTTTCTTCAGAATTTAAAAAATCTTCATCATTTTTAATTTCCCCTGAATTTGTCTCAATTTTTTTATTTTCTTCAACTTTTTTAGGATTTCTTGTAGAATATTCACAAGAAAACAAAAACAAGCTACAAATAAGTAAAAAGGCTATTTTTTTCATAAGCTTTTAGTTAAAAAATATTTTCTGTAATTATATTGATTTTTTGTGTTTTGTAAAAGTAAATAAAGTTTGATTTTTTATTTTTAGAATAAAAAAACTTAAACTTAATTTAAATAAAAAACTCTAGATTTTCTAGAGTTTTTTATTTATTCTTATTTAGAACATCCACAAGTACAGCAAGTGCAAGTTTTTCCTTCTTTGCATCCACAAGTACAATTTTCTTTTTTGCAATTCATACTAAAAAAGTTAATTAAATAAAATATATAAGTTAACTTGTATATACATATATTATATACAAAAAAATTTTTTGTCAAATCTTTTTGTATATTTTTGTATATATAATTTATAAAAAATCAAGACTAGCTTTTGCTAGTCTTGATTTTTCTTTAGATTGTCACAATAATCACATATACAGTTTCTCATAATTGTTTGATATTTCATATTATTTTTTTCTGCATATTCTTTCAAAAATTCTATATCTTTTACAAAATACCTAACTGGAATAGAAATTTTTTCTTTCTTTTTTTCTTCATTTTCTAGAAAATTATCAATAAGTGTATATACAGTTTTGTGGAAAAATTGTTCTAAATCTTTTTCTAAAATTTCTTTTTTATATCCAGGAATTTTTATTTCAAAATTATTTCAATTTTCAGTTTCTCAAAGATATTTTACGGTGTAGGGGAAAATATTATTTTTATAAAATATACTTCAAGTTTGTTTTTTGTCTAAATTTTTTTCAAATTGCATAAAGTAAGTATAATTAAAAAATAACTTGTATATATAAGTATATTTATTTATCTGAAAAGTCAAATAAAAATTTTATTTGCAAAAAAAGTTTAAATTTTTATAATTATTTTGAAAATTTAAATATAAAAAAATAAAAAATGGAGTATTTTGTAAAATTTTTTATAATTTTAGTTGCTTTAGAACATTTTTATATTCTTTATATAGAGATGTTTGCTTGGGAAACTCTGTGAAAAAAAGTTTTTAAATGAGCCTTAAAAGAAGAACTTTTTAGTAAAACCGTTTGACTTGCTGCAAATCAAGGGCTTTATAATGGATTTTTAGGTGCTGGACTTTTGTGGTCGATTTATACTTGAGATCAAAATGTTTCGATTTTTTTCTTGATTTGTGTGATTATTGCAGCTTTTTACTGAGCTTATAAATCAACTAAAAGTATTTTATTAAAACAATGACTTCCTGCAATTTTAGCTTTGTTTTCAGTATTTTTATTTTTATAAAAAATAAATTTGACATTTTTGGAAAAATGTTTATTATATAGTTACATAATGCAATATTGGACAAGCAATCCTGGAATTCTATAAATATTTATATGAATTAGCAGTTTGTTTCTACGTCCTTTTTACCCTTTTGGTGCACGTTTATCGTGCACCCTTTTTTTGTAAAAAAAATTTAGATTTATAAAATTTTTCAGTATAATAAAGAAAAATAATTTTTATAAATATGAATGAAAAAGTAAAAAATATTCTTAAAAATCTTCCCAAAGAACCTTGAGTTTATCAATTTTTTGATAAAAATGGAAAAATTATGTATGTTTGAAAATCTGTAAATCTGAAATCAAGAGTAAATTCTTATTTTAATGGAAAATCAAAGCTAAATTTTGCAAAACAAAAAATGGTTTGAAAAATAGAGGATATAAAAATAATTATTGTAAATAATGAAGCTGAAAGCTTAATTCTTGAAACAAACTTAATTAAAGAGAATAAGCCAAAATATAATATTCTGATGAAAGATGATAAAAATCACACTTACATAAAAATCACGAATGAATTTTTTCCAAAAATTATAAAAACTAGAGTTTGACCAAACACAAAAAAAGATAATTGAACTTTTTTTTGACCTTATTTATCTTCAGCTTATGTAGAAAATATTTTGAAACTTTTGAAAAAAATTTTTTGATATGGAATTGCTGAAAATCACTTTTTTGTTTCAAAAAAAAGCTACAATTTGGATAAATATTTATTTAAATGAAACGAAATAAAAGAAAACATCAAGCAAGAATATGATAAAAAAATCGAGCAAATAAAAACTTTTTTAAAGCAAGATTTCAAAAAAATAATTCCAGAACTGGAGGAGCAAATGAAAAATTTTGCAAAAAAACTTGAGTTTGAAAGAGCTCAAAAAATAAAAGAAGATATTGAAAGTATCAAATCTCTAGAAATAAACCAACTTGCTAGAGAAAATATTTTGTGAGATTTTGATGTGATAAATTTTTTAGAAAAATATGAAAAAATATTTATTTGAATAATAAAAATCAGAGATAGTAAAATTATTTCTATGCAAAATTTTGAAGTAGAAAATAATCTTGAGGAAAATGTAGAAGATGTAATTTATTATTTTATCGAAAAAAATTTATTGTCAGAATATTTAATAAATAAGGAAAAAGTAAGCTTTATTTTACCAAAAGAATTTTCTTTTTTGAGTGAACTTGAAAAATTTAATTTTAAATTTGAAATTCCAAAAATTTGAGCAAAAAAAGATATTTTGACACTTTGTTACAAAAACATTTATGAATTTGCATATAAAAAATATATTTCAAGTTTATCTGTAAAAGGTTTTACAAAGCAAAATATGATAAATTTATTAAATATTTTAGGTTACAAGCAAAAAAATGAAAATATAATTTTTGAATGTAATGATATAAGTCATTTTTCAGGAAATTTTACAGTTGCATCAAGAACGGTTATAGAGAATTGAAAAACGGCTCCAAATAAATATAAAAAATATAAAATAAAAACTTTGCAAGAGCAAAAAATAAATGATTTTGATTCGATGAGGGAAGTGATGACAAGAAGAATAAAGGAAGTTTTAAATACTTGAAAAATTCCAGATTTGATAATAATTGATGGTTGAAAATGACAACTTTGAAGTGTTTTGGAAATTTTGGAAAAATTTTTACTTGAAGAAAAAAATGAAGAAAAAGTAGATTTATTAAAAAGTTTGCAATTTGTTTCGATTGCAAAAAGGGAAGAGGAATTATTTGTTTTTAGAGCTTGAGATTTTGAAAAATATGTTTTAGAAAAAACAGAGGAAGAACTTAGAATGGTGCAAAAAATAAGAGATGAAGCTCATCGTTTTGCAATAACATTTAACAGAGATTCTAGAATAAAATCTATGAAAAAAAATCTTTTGGAAAGTTTACCAGGGTTTTGACCTATAACAAGAAAGAAAATTTTGAAAAAATATTGAAATCTAGAAAATCTTGCAAATTTTTCTTTGGATGAACTTAAAAAGGATTTAAACAAAAATCAAATTGAGACTTTGCAAAATCATTGAATTATTGATTAAAATTTTTGCTAAAAAATAAAAAAAGTGATAAAATTATTATAATTAAAAAATTTAAATTATAATAAATCTAAAATGAGAATAGAAGATTGAAGAAATCTATGAGAATATTTTGAGGAGATAAAAAATGCTCCTGTTGTTTTAGAGTTGATTTGAAGTGTTAAAAATGATGTTTCTGAAATTATTGAAAAAAAAGAATTATCTCCTCAACTAAAAGAAGAAGTTCAAAAATTACTTAATAAAAATGCCAAAGCTATTTCTTTTATTACATCGCAAATGGAAGATTTTAGATCAAAAAATGAAAAATTTTATGAAAATGATAATTATTATAATCATTTTAGAACACTTTTGGCTTTGGAAGATACAGAAGAAAAATTGAAATTTTTTATAACAGATATTTTTTCAAAAGATAATATTTTATCTTTTAAAATAAGATTTTTGGAAAATATAGAAAATATCTTGATTTATAGCAATCAAGATAAAATGATCGAAGATTTTGCAAAAGAATTTGGAAATTTTTTAAAAAAATTAAATTAAAAAGAAAAGTAAAAAATAACTTTTCTTTTTTTGTTTTTTCTTTATAATTTTTTTAAAAATATTTTATAAAAAGAAAAAATGCAGAAAAAATATCTTGCTTTGTTACATAAAATTTGATTTACTCACAAAAATTTATTTGAGATTTTTCCAAATTGAAATGGAGATTTTGAAAAATATTTTTTGGAACTTAATTATGAAAAATTAAAACAAATAAAAATTTCAGAAAATAGAATTTCTCAAATTTTGAAATATAAAAATGAAATAAATAAAGAAAAATTTTTTCAAAAAATCGATGACCTTGATATAAAAATAATCACTTTTTTTGATGAGGATTATCCTGAAAATCTAAAAAATATTTTTAATCCTCCATTTTTACTTTATGTTCGTTGAGATATTTCTGGTAATTTTTTTGCTTTTGTTGGTTCAAGAAATATTTCAAGTTACTGAAAAAAGCTTTTAGAAGATTTTATTCCAAAAGTTTGAAAATATTTTTGAATAATTTCTGGTTGAGCTCTTGGTTGTGATTCTTATGCTCATAAAATAGCTCTTGATAATGATATAAAAACAATTGCAGTTTTTTGAACTTGAATAGATATTTTTTACCCAACTATAAATGAAAATTTATTTGAAAATATTTTGAAAAAATGAGGTGCTTTAGTAAGTATTTTTCCTATTTCTGAACCTGGAAATCCATATAATTTTCCCATGAGAAATGAAATAGTTGCTGGTTGGTCAAAATGAGTTTATATTGCAGAAGCAAAGACAAAATCAGGAAGTTTGATAACTGCAAATCTAGCTTTAGATTTATGAAAAGATTTATTTACAACTCCGTGAGATATTTATAAAATTTCATCTTCAGGTTGCAATGAACTTTTACATTCTGGTTCTGCAAAAATGGTTTTAAAAGCTGAAGATATTTTGACTGAATATAATATAAATCCTAAAAAGTCTTCTGAAAACAAAAAACAAATTGTTTTTAATGATGAAACTGAAAAAGAAATTTATAACTTGCTTTTGACTGAAGCTTTTTTCTTGGATGAGATTTCAGAAAAGCTAAATTTAGATATTTCTACAACTTCTTTGAAAATAACTTTTATGGAATTGTCTGGTGTGCTTAAAAAAGCAGAAAATTGAAAATATGAAATTATTTAAAAATTTATTGATTTTTTTATAAAAATTTGTAAAATATTAAAAATAATTTTTTGACTTTGATAATAAAATAAAAATGGACTTATTTATAAAATTTGAAATTGTTATTTTGCTTTTGAGTTTTGCTTACATAGTTTATTATAGTTTTCAAAAACTTTGTAGAGCTTATTCTAAAGTAAAAAATGTTGTTGCTCCGACTGAGATTTCTACTGTAAAAACAGCTTTAAATAAAGTTGATTTAAATACAAAAGAAAAAAATTATAAAGCTCCAGAAAATAAAAAAGTTCTTACAGCTGATGATAGACATCAAATAGCTGAGCTTATGAAAAGAGTAAAAGTAAATTCTACAAAATGATATTTTGATACTGCAAAAAGTTTGATTATAGAAGGGTTATCAATTGATAAATTTAATAAAGATTTAAATTTAGAATTAGCTCTCATTTATGAAAAAGAGAAAAAATTTGATAGTGCAGAATATATTTATAAAGATATGCTTGAAACTTATGGGGAAGATTTAGAGATTTTGAAAAAATTGGCTTATAATTATGCTTTAGAAGAAAAACTTGAACTTGCAATGGAAACTTATGAAAAAATTCATAAAAAAGATGTGACTGATGATAAAGTGATAGATATGCTTTCTGAGATAACTTATAGTTTGTGAGATTATGAAAAATCTTTGAAATATATAAATTTATTTTTGAAAGATAACCCAAGAGATGTAAATAAAATGCTTATGAAGGCTTATGCTTTGGAAAATGCTAGACATTTTAAAGAAGCTTATGAAGTGCATAGAAAAGTTTTGGATTTACAACCTTATAATACTTTTTCAAATCAAAAATTGAAGGAGTTAGAAGAGTATTTGTAGTAAAATTTTTCACAAAAATTTGACATAAAAGATATAAATTTTTTTTACTTTTATGTCTTTTTTTATACAATATAAAAAATATTTTTAAAAAATTATTATGTTAAAAGTTCCACCACATTCAATTGAGGCTGAACAATCAGTTCTCTGAAGTATTCTGATAGATAAAGATAGTTTGCTTATTATTTGAGATTTATTAAAAGATAGAGATTTTTATAGTGAAGCAAATGCAAAAATTTTTGAAGTAATAATGGAACTTTATAGGACAAATAAACCTATAGATTTGATAACTGTAAAAGAAAAACTTGATGATAAATGATTTCTTGATAAAGTTTGATGAATCAGTTATTTGGTTGAACTTACAGAAATAGTTCCTACAACTGCAAATATTTGAGAATATGCTTCAATAGTAAAAAATAAAGCAGTTTTAAGAAATCTTGTAAAAGCTTGAAATGAAATTGTTTGATTTGGTTATGATGAAGATAAACCAATAAATGAACTTTTGGAGGCAACTGAAAAAAGTATTTTTAATATAACTCAAGTTTTTATTCAAAATAAACTTGTTCATATAAATGATATTTTAGAAAAGAGATTTGAAGAATTTGCAGAAATACATGAAAATCCTGAAATTATTACAAAACATAGATTGCAACTTTGATTTAAAGATTTAGATAATAAAACAAATGGTTTAAAATGATGAGATATGGTGATTTTGGCTGCTAGACCATCTATGTGAAAAACTGCTTTTGCATTAAATTTAGCTCAAAATGTAGGTTATGCTGGGAAAAATGTAGCAATTTTTTCTTTGGAAATGAGTAAAGAACAATTAACAGATAGAATGATTGCTGCTGCAATGGAAATAGATTCTTGGAAACTTGCTAAATGAGAACTTGAAGATCATGAATTTGCAAAAATTGGTGAAGCAATGGAGAAACTTAGTGAAGCAAACATTTTTATTGATGATACTGCTTGATGAAATCTTGTTGATTTAAAATCAAAATGTAGAAGATTAAAAATGGAATCTGGACTTGATTTGATAATTATCGATTATTTACAACTTATGAGTAACTGAAATAATTTGAATAGAGTTCAGGAAATTTCAGAAATTTCAAGATGAATAAAACAATTAGCAAGAGAGCTAAAT
>CAUQKR010000035.1:0-8552 GCA_963518665.1 uncultured Candidatus Altimarinota bacterium
AATTATAATTTTAGATACTTTTTCAAAAGATAAATGATTAGAATCAAATTATTATTGAAATGAAAATAATTATTTAACAAAAGAAGATTTAGAACAAAATAATTGAGAAAATCAGGAAAAAATTTTTTCAGATTTAAACTGAGAATATTCTCCAATTTTAGAAGATTTAAAATCGAAATGAGAAATAAATAATGAGGATTTTGAAAAATTTCAAAAAGACTTAGCTTCAACTCCTTCTGATAAAAAACAAGATAAATTTTTAAATATTATAGAAAAGTTACCAAATAGTGAAAATAAAGAAAATTTATTAAATAAATTTAAAAATCAAGAAAATGTTACTGAAGAAAATTTTGAAAAAACTCAAATGTTTCAAGATTCTAAGTGAAAAATAGATTTTGATAAATCTGTTTGATGACTTGAAACTATGGTTGCTAAAAATTATGTTTTTACTTGAAGTAAAGAAAAGTCAGAAGATCAAAATAAAATAGAAAGCTTAAATACAGCTTTAGAGGTTTCAAAATCGAAAATAGTAAACTCTAAATCTAAAGATTTCAAAAATAATAATGCAGAGCTTATTTCTGAAATAACAAAAGAAACAAATCCAGATAAAAAATATCAAAAATTGAAAGAACTTTATAAAGAAGGATTAAAAGAAGATGCAAAAGCTGGATGAAAAAAATGAACTGAAGAGATAGAATCTAGAAAAAATAATCTAAAATGAGAATATAAAAAAATTTTAGAAGAAATTTCTAAGAATCAAAAAAATTGAAATGAGCAAGAACTTGAAAAATTGAATAAACAAAAACAAAAAATTGAAGATGAAGCAAAAGATATTTCAAAACTTCAAGAAGAACTTGATCAAATAATAAAAGAAACAGATTTAGATTTTAAACCAAGAGAAAAGCAAGAATAAAAAAGAAGAAATTATTTTTCTTCTTTTTTGTTTATTCTAAACCATAAAACTATAAAAACTAAAGTCATTAAATAAATTATTTCAAAAAATCATTTATAAATTCAAAAATCAGTTTTTAAAACTAAAAATTCTATACTTCAAAAGAAATTTACTACAAAAATATCCCATCTTAAAAGTAAATAAGCAAAAAATCAAATAAAAATTCATATTTTTGCAGTCATAAAATATCAAATTATTGATAAAAATCATAGAAGCATAGCTAAAGGAATAGACCAAGAAACTAATACATTTGAAATTGGAGAAATAGTTGATAATTGTCAGAAATTAAAAATCATAACTGGTAAAGTAAAAACTAAGGCAGAAAATGTTATAGAAACAGTAGTTCTTATTTCAAAAAATTCTGGTAAAAATTTAAATAAATTATTAAAAAATTTTTCTGTATAAATTATTCATAAAACT
The DNA here is from genome assembly GCA_963518665.1 of uncultured Candidatus Altimarinota bacterium. Classification (GTDB taxonomy): domain Bacteria; phylum Patescibacteriota; class Gracilibacteria; order BD1-5; family UBA6164; genus GN02-872. The sequence goes on from CAUQKR010000035.1 coordinate 1,373, forward strand.
GCTAAAAAACTTAAATGTAAAGAAACATCATAATTTATAGAAAAAGGAGTATAACTAACCATTATAGCTAAAGTTAACAATCATATAGACAAAATATTTCATTGTCTACTATTTTGTAAAACTAAATAACCTATAAAACCCATTATTCATGCTCTTACTACAGGAGGAGTAGGTCAGACAAGTATCACAAAAAGTAAAATTATTGTCAACATTGTCAATATTTGTAAAGGTCTTGGTAAAATTTTTACAAATATTGAAAAGAAAACAATCAGTATTGTTATATTAAATCAAGAAACTGCAATAAAGTGTGTTAATCAAGAATTATTAAAATTTGTTTCCAATTCTTTTGGTAATTCTTCTCTTGCTCATAGTAAAATTCATCATAAAAATATTGCTTCATTTTCAGGATAAATTTTTTTTATAACAGATAATAAATTTTCTCTTAAAGAAATTATATTTTTTTCTATAATATTTATTTCATTTTTTTGAATTTCTTTAAAATTATTTGCAAAATATCTAAAATAATATCAATTTGAAATCATATAATTTTTATAAGAAAAATCATTGAAATCTTTGAAATTATATATTTTTGTAGTTGATTCTATAACTTGTCATTTTTCTAGTCTTTTATCTCAAAATTTTTTTATATGAACTTCAGCAAAAATTTTATTTGGAGCTTTTTTATTATTTAAAGTTAAAATTTTTGTTTTATAAATAATTTTATTTGATTTTACTTCTTTAACTTCTTGAATTTCACTTATTATAGTAGCTTTTTTATTTAAAAAATTATTTAAATAATTAAAATTTTCATTTACTTTTATTAAAAAATTATTTGAAATAAAAACTCAAATAATAAAAGATATATTACAAAATAAAAATAAAAGTTTAAATTTTTTAGTTTTTATGTAAATTACTAAAAAAAATAGCTCTATAAATAAAAGAGCTATAAGTGAAAGATAAATATTTTCAAAGAAATTATTTATAAATATTCAAGATATGTAAAAAATACAAGAAAATATAAAAATATTTAGTTTATTCATTATTTATTTCTTTTTTATAAAAATTATATACTTTGTAAGTACAATATGAAAATATTATAATTGCACAAATTTGAGATAAATTTATAAATGAAAAATTATTTATTTTAAAAATATTTATAAAAATATCTTTGAAAAAGTCTGATTTTCAACTAAAAAATTCCATTATAAAAATAATACAAGAAAAAATCATCATTCAAACATATCATAATAATTTTTTTTGATTTATATACATATTTGCTATATATAAACTAGAAAAAAGTAGGAAAAATAGTATAGAATAAAAAATAGGTAAAGGGAAAACAGGAGAAATATAAGGAATATTGCTACTTGTTCAATAAGTTATTTCTATTCAAAAATTTGTATCTATACCATAAACTTGACCTCATAATAAAGCTCAAAAAAATCAAAGAGGCAAAGTAAAAACAAAAGCTAAAACTAAACCAAAAATATATTTATCTAAACTTTCTTTTCTAATCTTTAGTAGTATAAATAAAACTAATAAAAAACCAAAAATTCATCACATAAGTGAAAATTTGTATTCATTTGCTATGAAAAAATATATAGGGTTAGTTATATTTGTATAATCATACCATTTTGAAAACACATAGAATATTCTAGCAAAAACAAAGCTAGAAATAAAAAACCAAGCAATATTATTTTTAAAAATATCTAGGTTATAATCAAGTCTTACTGACATTCTTTTTAGCATCCAGATAAAAAGAAAGAAGCATATTGTTATCAATAATCAAAAACTTGAAACTTGAAATTGTCAAAAATTAAATAAATAAGGATACATATTTTTTATAAAAAAATAAAAAAATCTCTTTAATTATAATAAAATTTTTTTTAAAATCAATATAATTAAAAAGATTTTTAAAAATTAAGCTCTACTTCTGTATTCTTTTGTTCTAGTATCAATTACTAATTTGTCTCAAATATTTATAAATAAAGGTACTTGAATAACTAAACCAGTATTCATTGTAGCAGGTTTTTTACCACCAGTAGCAGTATCTCATTTTTCTCATGGAGGAGTATCTGTTACTTCTAGAATACAAGTTGGTTCTAGATTTAAATTTATAGGAGATCCGTTAAATTCTTGAAGCATAACTTTATCTCAGTCTTGTAAAAATAATTCTGCACCATCTAAAGCATCAAGAGTTAAACTTACTTGCTCAAAAGTATTTTGGTTCATAAAATAATAATTTGTACCATCATTGTAAAGATAGTCATAATTACTTGTTGTAACTTCAGCAGGTTGGAAATTATCTTTATCAGAAAAAGTTTTTGGAATAGTTCCACCTCTAATCAAGTTTTTTGCTTTAATATTTATTATTGAACCACCTCTTCAAACTACTTTTTGAGAATATGAAGTAACTTCATAAGGCTCTCCGTCCATAATAAATCTTTTTCAAACTTTTAATTCACTAGCATTTAGCATTTATTTTAAATTAAATTATAAAAGTATTTTTTTATTTTATACAAAATATTTTTTTTTGCAAGTTTTTTGTTTTAAATAAGCATAAAATAGTTGTATAAAATTATAGATATTCAGGTAAAAATAATGTAAATTAATACAGTTGGAATTACATCATATATAAAAATAAAATTTTTTAATATTTTTTTTCTTAAATCTTCATTATAAATAAAATTTTCTAAACTAGAATTCAGAAATTTATAACTAAAAAATAAATATATTGAAATTATTACAATTGTATTTATTGTAAACATTATTTCATAATTTATAAAACCTTGTTTATAAGGTAATATAGATATAAAAGTCAATATAAATCATCAAATTAATATAGAAATAAAACTACAAGTTATTTTTGATAAAAAAATTTCAAATAAACTTTTATCTAAAGAAAAATTTATTTCATATTTTTTTATAATATTTCTAAATAAAATTCAAGGTATAATTATACAAAATATTGCAAATAAAATAAATGTAGAAAATGAATATTCATAAATAATATTTGCTATTTTTAAAATTAAACTTTCCATAAAAAATTTTTTAAAATATATTTACTTTATTTTATCATAAAATAAAGTTTTTTCAAAAAAAATAGAGAAAATTATTTTTCTCTATTTTGCAACTTCAATAACTCTCATTTCTCTAATAAGATTTACTTTTACTTCACCAGGATAAGAAAGTTTTTCTTGAATATTATCAGCTATTTCTCTAGCCATAGATAAAGCATCCATATCCGAAACAGTTTTTGCATCTACAAAAACTCTTATTTCTCTTCAAGCAGATAATGCATAAGCTTTATTTACTCAATTAAAACTAGAAACTAAAGCTTCCATTTCTTGAACTCTTTTCAAATAGTCTTCTATAACCTCTCTTCTTGCTCAAGGTCTAACAGAACTTATTGCATCAGCAATTTGAACTATAGCTGTATGTATAGATATAGAGAAAGGATCTCAGTGGTGGTTTTCTATAATATCTATAACTTTTTCATCCATTTTATATTTTCTAGCTAAAATTCATCAGATTTCTGGGTGTGTTCATTCAAATTCTTGATCAAGAGCTTTTCCTATATCGTGTAGCAATCAACCAACTTTACATAAATAAGGATCTATTCATAATTCCATAGCTATAGCTTCAGCTATCAAAGCTACTTCTTTACTATGTTTTAAAATATTTTGTCCATAACTTGTTCTAAATCTAAGTTTTCAAATTACAGGAATTATTTCATCAGGAATATTATTTATAGATAATTCATTTAAAATTTGTTTTCATAAATCTTTTAATAAAATTTCAGCTTCAGCTTCAGTTTTTGCAACAACTTCTTCTATTCTTGCAGGTTGAATTCTTCAGTCTTCTATAAGTTTTTCTAGAGATTTTTTAGCTATATACCTTCTATATAAATCAAAAGCTGAAATAAAAACTGTATCTGGGGTATCATCAATTATAAGAGAAACACCACAACATTTTTCAAAAGTAGTAATATTTCTTCATTCTTTTCAAATAAGTTTTCATTTTATATCATCACTAGGAATTTGTATCAAAGTCATAGTTACTTCACTAGTTACATCACCAGCATATTGTTGAATAGCTTTTAATATAATTTCTCTAGCTTCTTCTTTTTTTGCATCTTCAATAGCTTTTCTATGTTTTACAATTAGTTCTTTTCAGTCTTTTTCATATTTTTCACTTATTTCTTTTAAGAAAATATTTTTTGCTTCTTCTTCTGTAAGTTTAGCTATTTCTGCAATTTTTCAATCCAATTCTAATTGAGTTTTTTCTAAATTCTCTTTTTGTTTATTCAGATTCTCTTCTTTTTTAATTAAATTTTCTTGTCTATTTTCTATATTTTCAATTTTTTTATCTAATTTTTCTTCTTTTTCTAGAAGTCTACTTTCAGCTTTTTCAGCTTTTTTCATAACTTCACTTGCTTCTTTTTCTGATTTTTTTAATAATTCTTCAGATTTTTTTTCTGCTTCAGAAATAATTTTAGAAGCTTTATCTTCAGCTTTTTTTTCTTTTCTTATGTTTAAAAAAAAGAAAACTCAAAAAGTCAGTGCTATTCATACACTAGCACCTAGTAGTAAATATAATAATTCATTCATTTTTTCTTTGTTAGTTGTAAAATTTTAAGGAACGATTAAAAATTTATTATTTTTATTTTATTATTTTGATAAATAATAAGATTACTTATTTTATTTAAAAATTTAAATTTTTCAAGTTTAAAAAAAATTTTGCAATAAAAAGAGCTTAAGAAAATTTTTCTTAAGCTCTTTTTGATTAAATATTTTTATATTAATCTTCATCAGGAAGTTTAAATCATCTTTCTTCTCTAATTTTTGCAGCAACATTTGCAGGAACTTCTTCATAGTGATCAAATTCCATTGAGAATGTAGCTCTACCTTGAGAAGCAGATCTTAAATCAGTCATGTAACCAAACATTTCAGAAAGTGGAACAAATGCAGTAACAATTTTTGCTTGACCTCTGTTACCCATTTCTTCAATTCTACCTCTTTTTCTGTTTAATTGACCAATAATATCACCCATATATTCTTCTGGAGTGTTAACTTCAACTTTCATGATAGGTTCAAGTAAACAAGCTTGAGCTTTTTTACAAGCTTCTTGGAAAGCTTTTGAAGCAGCAAGTTTAAATGATAATTCAGAAGAGTCAACATCATGGTAAGAACCAAATGTTAGAGTAGCTTTAATATCAACCATTGGATAACCAGCAACAAAACCTCTAGCATAAGCTTCTTTCAATCATTTTTCTACACCAGGAATATATTCCTTAGGTATAACTCAACCAACAATTTTATTTTGGAATTTATTAAGTGGTTTCTCTTTAAGATCTTGTTTCAAATCTTCTTCATCCATTTCTTTATATGGTTCGAAAGTAATAACAACATGACCATATTGACCTCTACCTCAAGTTTGTTTAGAGTATTTATGTTCAACATCTTTAGCTATACCTTTGATAGTTTCTCTGTAAGATACTTGTGGTTCACCAACATTACATTCAACTTTAAATTCTCTTTTCATTCTATCAACAATAATTTCAAGGTGTAATTCACCCATACCTGAAATAACTGTTTGACCAGTTTCTTCATCAATTTTTACTCTGAAAGAAGGATCTTCTTCAGCTAATTTATTTAATGCAATACCCATTTTTTCTTGGTCTGCTTTTGATTTTGGTTCTACAGATATAGAGATAACTGGTTCTGGGAATTCAATAGATTCAACTAAGAATTGATCATTTACATCACAAAGAGTATCTCAAGTTTTTGTAGCTTTTAAACCAACTATAGCACCGATATTACCTGTTGGGATTTCTTCAATTTCAACTCTATCATTTGCATGCATTTGTAAAAGTCTACCAACTCTTTCTTTTTCACCAGTTGATGCGTTATAAACGTAAGAACCTGATTTTAAAGTACCAGAATAAACTCTTGTAAAACATAATTTACCTACGAATGGATCTGTAGCGATTTTAAATGCTAAAGCAGCTAATGAAGTATCATTACCGATTTTGAATTCTTTTTTAATTTCTCCAGAATCAATATCTTTAACAGCTAACATACCATCATTTACATCTAAAGGAGATGGTAAGTATTCAACAGCAGCATCAATAACTAATTGAACTCACATATTTTGTAGAGCTGAACCACAACAAATACCGTATAATTCATTTTTACAAATAGCTTTTCTTAAACCAGCTTTGATTTCAGCAATTGTTAATTCTCCTGATTCAAAATATTTTTCCATTAAAGAATCATCTTGAGAAGCAACTTTTTCAACTAATTCTTCTCTAAGTTCATTGGCTCTATCTACAAGGTCAGCTGGTATTTCAATTTCAACGATTTTTTCACCATGTTCACCTTCAAAAGTATAGGCTTTCATTTCAATAAGATCAATAATACCCGAGAAAGTTTCAGCAGCACCAATAGGATATTGAATAGCCACAACTTTATCTCCAGCTAATCTTTTTTTGATTGTATCCATTGACATTTCAAAGTCAGCACCCATTTTATCCATTTTATTTACAAATGCGATTCTTGGAACTGAATATTTATCAGCTTGTTTCCAAACTGTTTCTGATTGTGGTTCTACTCATTGAGAAGCATCAAATACAGCTACTCAACCATCAAGAACTCTAAGAGATCTTTCTACTTCGATTGTAAAGTCTACGTGACCTGGAGTGTCGATAAGGTTTATTTGATGACCTTTCCAGAATGCTGTAGTAGCAGCAGAAGTAATTGTAATACCTCTTTCTTTTTCTTGTTCCATCCAGTCCATTGTACCTTCACCGTCGTGAGTTTCACCAATTTTATGAATTCTTCAAGTATAGAACAAAATTCTTTCACTTGTAGTAGTTTTACCAGCATCAATATGAGCAATGATACCGATATTTCTAATCTTATCTAGTGGAGTTGTTTTACTCATTTTATTTATAATATAAAAATATAAAATTTTTTCAAAACTTATACAAAGTTTTGTCTATTATAGATTTTACTTAATAATTGCTTAAAGTCAATATTTTTACAAAAAATAATTAAAATAAATAAATTTTTTATAAAAAAATATTCAAAAAACTTGAAATTTAAAAAAAATATTATAAATTAAACTTTATGTTTTTAGTTTATATTTTAAAATTTTTATTATGATAATGCCTAAAACA
>CAUQKR010000036.1:0-7694 GCA_963518665.1 uncultured Candidatus Altimarinota bacterium
GTTCCAGGTTTTTCTGGTTTCAATGGCTTACCATTTTCATCCACCCAGATTGTATATCTGTTTATATTTCATCCATTATATGAATTATCTGAATTATCTGGATTTTTTGGTTCTGGATTGTATTCTGGACTAATTTTAGGTTTATATTTTATAATTGTACTTCCTTGCTTTGCTATATATTCTATTGCTTCTATCTCTTTTCAAACTATTATACTTATTGATCAATTTCTCTTAGGAATCCATATATGTCCATCATTTGATGTTATATCTCAAGGAGTATATAATACTACTTCTCATATTCTTCTTCCTGTTAGATCTATCTTAAGCTTAGAATAAGGACTTGTAATTCAAACTGTAGGAATTTCTACTTCTCATTTATAAAAAATATCTTTTTTATTATCTCATAAATCTACAAAAGCATTTCTTCCATATTTTCAAGTCACTATAAAATCTATTTTATAATATTTTTTTGTTATAGGGTCTATTGGTAGTTCTGGAAGATTAGTTTTTACTTTTCCCCCAAGCTTTTGGTCAAAAAATTTTTTCCCCATTCTCTTCATCAAATTCTGGATATTCTCCATTTTTTAATTTATAAACATCCAAAACTTCTTCTATATTTTTTTTATCAGATGCTCTTTTTGCTAAATTTGCTTCTGAAGAATAATTTCATAATCTCAAAAATGCTATTGTTGCAAGTATAATTATTATCATTACTACAACTACCATTTCTACTAAAGTAAAAGCAAATTTATTTTTTGAAAAAAAATTTTTATTTTCAACCCTAAAACCACCTTTTTTCATATTTTTTATTATTAAATAATAATTTAATATACATTTTATAACTTTTTTAATTTTTTGTCAAAAATTGGATAACAATTTATTTTTATAAAAATAAAATTTGCATTTTTCAAAAAAAGTATATACTTAGTAGGTTCAAGAGAAGGTATCTACTTGTAGAAAACTACAAGAGGAAAGTCTGGACACCATGAGGCAATCATAGAAGTTAATGGCTTCGGAGCTAAAAATAATACATAAGTTTAGCTTACCACTAGTGCCGCAGAGACTATACTAAGCTTTTAAAGCTAAAAGGTGAAAAGTCATCTTATATATTATAAGATTACTACAAAAAAGTTTTTGTGTGATTTTTTGATGTGATAGATGAAAAATTTTTTAAAAAAAATTTTTGGTAAACTGTATGTGGTGCAATGGGAATGGTATTTTTATTTTTTTATGCCTCTATTGGAAAATAAAAATATACTCAGCTCGAGCTTTTGGGTGACTAAGAGCCTAGATAGATTGATACCTAGATACAAAATCCGGCTTATTACTCTTGGACTTTTTTTATTTAATAAAAAATTTAATAAAAATGAAAATAGTTTTTACAGGAATTCAAGGATGTGGAAAATGAACACAATCAAGAATTTTAGAACAAAGATATGGTTTTAAACTTCTTGAAATGTGAACTGAATTTAGAAATATTGTAAAATCAGGTTCAGAACTTTGAAATCAAATAAAAGAAATAATTGATAATTGAAGACAAGTTCCAGAAGAATTATGAAAAAAAGTTATGGAAGAAGTTTTAAAAACTCATACAGAAGAAAATATTATTTACGATGGTTTTTTGAGAAATTCTTGGAATTTAGAAGTTTTCAATAAATTTATTCCAGAATATAAAGTTGTTTTATTTGAACTTGATTTAATAAAAGCTAGAGATAGACTTTATAACAGAGTTTATGACCCAGAAACTGGAGAAACTTTTTCATCAGATATAGAAATAAATCCAAAAAATGGAAATAAACTTATAAAAAGAGAAGATGATAAAGATATAGAATCAATAAAAAGAAGATTTAATGAATTTGTAGAAAAAACTTTACCAATAATCGAGAGACAACAAGAACAATGATTAGTTATTGAAGTAAATGCTGATCAAAATATTGAAAAAGTTACAGAAGAACTAGAAAAAAAACTATGATTAAAAAAATAATTTTTTAAAAAATAATTTTATCACAAAATCAAGAAAATTTTCTTGATTTTTTAAAGCAAATAAAAAATGAGACCAATAAACCAAGATTATATATTAAAAAATATAAAAAATTTAACTTCAGATGTTTTTGAACTAGAATTTGAAGGAGATAATGAAATCCTAGCAGAAGCTTGACAATTTATAACATTTTTAATTCCCTGAATTTGAGCTAGAGCTTACTCTATTTTAGAAAAAAATTGAAAAAATCTAAAATTTATCATAAAAAAAATAGAAATAGAAAATGGTTGAAAATGATGAAGTAAATTTTTATGTGAACAAAAAGAAAACACTGTTTTAAAATGAATCTGACCAAGTTGACATTTTATTCTAAAAGAAAATGAAAAAAATAAAGTATTCTTAGGAACTGGGACTGGTTTTGTTCCTCTTTTTAATCAAATAAAAACAGCTTTAGAAAAAAATAAAAAGGAAAAATTAAAATTTATTTTTTGAGTAAGAACTTCAAAAGATTTATTTTATTTAGAAGAACTAAAAAACTTAAAAGAAAAATTTTCAAACTTTGATTTTACGATTTATCTAAGTCGTGAAGAAAATAAAGATTTCAAAAAATGATATATAACAGATGAAATAAAATTTTTACAAGATTTTGAGGAAGCTTATATTTGCTGAAGTCCAGCTATGGTCGACTCTGCAAAAGAAATCCTTTTAAAGCAAAATTTTCTTGAAGAAAACATTTTTGATGAAAAATATTAAACAAAAAAAAAGAACCTTTTTATAAGGTTCTTTTAAAGTTCTAGTCTCTAGAACCAAATGGACCATCTTCATCCTCATGATCCCAGAATTCTTCTTCTGTTTCATCACCATACATATCAGGTGGACCAGAAAATTCATCTTCTAGAGTATTAAAACAATCTTCACAAAGATTTTTATTACCATGAAAATTATCTTCTCCAATTCTTTCTTGTAAATCTACAATTTCATCAGAATTAAATTTTTCATGACAATGATCACAAATAATTTTTTCACACATAATTTTTTCTCCTCTTTTGGTTTGTGTTTTGTGAAAAAATTCTTATAAATTTTTTATAAATTTATAAGAGACTTTTATAGTGTAAATAAAATAAGCGAAAAGTCAACATTATTTTAAATAAAAAATAACCTTGAAAATTTCAAGGTTATTTTATTTCATCTACCATTGATAAAAATAAATACTTTATCAATGGGTTAAGATGAAAAATTCAGATCTAAATGAATCAAAACACTTTTGGCACAAAAAATCTTGGCAAAAATAATCTTTCATTTCATTTGAGACTTTTCTTATTTCAGATTGAGAGATTTTTTTATGGCAATCCTCGCACTGTAAGAGTTCCTTTTCCACAATTGACTCCTTTACCATGTTTTAGTATTTTTCTTTGTTTCACAAAATATAATTTTTCTAAACCAAAGAAACAGTCACAACATAAAGTACGATAACCATAATACTCTGTTTGACCTGTTTTTTGTCGAATATTTACAAATTTTGTTTCTTTACTTGTTGCATCACAACATTCACAAACTTTCATTTTATTTCCTTCTAAAAAAATCTATCCATTTAAACGATTAAGACAACGTTCACAAAGATATATGTATCCAAAAACTTTTACTTTATAAACATTTTTCGTAACTGAGCTAGAATTGCAACATCCACAAAAAACGATTTCTTTAAAACTATTTTTCACAGATACCTCTTTTATGAATCTCAATACACTCTTCACAAAGATAAAGTTTATCTTTGAAATAACAAGAATTTTCTCTCGTTCTTCTAAGTACTTTTATGTATTTATCTTCTCCATAACCACAATCTTGGCAAATTTTTCTAGATTTTACAGAAACTACCATTTTAGTTTTTCTCCATTTTGAAAAAGGAAGCTAAGTATAGTAGTATTTTTAGAAAAGTCAAATATTATTTTATAAAATAAAATCTAAAATAGAAACACTATTTTCCATTGCAAAGTCTAAGTTAGTCATATGTGCTTCTTTAGCTTCATTATCAGCACCATCAGAAACAGCTTTTATAACGATACATTTATCAAGCATATCATATTCTCTAGCTACAGATAAAATAGCAAATGCTTCCATTTCACAAACATCAGCTCAAAAATTTATTCTCAAATCTGAAATTTTTTCTTCATTATCGATAAATTCATCTCAAGTTACACAAACTCAATTTAACATCAATCAAAATTTTTGTAAATCATAATTTTCTCAAACTGCATATTCTAAAAAAATAGGTTTTTTGGCATAATCTAGATGTTCTCATTCAAAAGGTAAATATATATCGTGTTGAATAAAAGTATTTGGAAGAACAACATCTCAGATCTTTAAATCAGTTCCAGAAACATTTCCAGCAATTCAAATATTTATAATTTTATCTACAGAATAATTTTCTAGTAAATAAGTTGTAGCAATTGAAGCCTGAATTTTTCCTATTCAAGCCAAAACTAAAATTATATTTTCTTCTCATTCATCCCCTACTCTTTTTCCTTCAAAAATTTTTATGTTTTTTAGTTTATTTGTTTCTTTTAAATCAAATTTTTTTATGATTATTTCTGCTTCTTCTTTCATAGCAGTAATTATAGCTTTTGTAAGTTTTAAAGTTGTCATTTTTATTTAATTAAAAAATATTTTTTTTATTATAATTATTTTTCCAAAAAATAAAAGAGAAAGAAAAAAATTTTCTCTCTCTTAACGTTGTAAAATATAAAAAATTATTCAAAAAACTGAAGACAAAATTCAGATAAGCCAAAGTCTAAAAACTACATTTTCTTCAGTCCGTCCAATAGCTTCAAGATGATGATGAAAAGGTGCTATTCTAAAAACTTTTTTTCAGTTTCTAAGTTTTTTACTTGTTAATTGAATTATAACAGAGATAGTTTCAAAAATAAAAACTGCTCCAACTATAAATAAAATAAAAACTGTATTTGTCAGCATTGCCATTATTCACAAATTTGCTCAAAGTGCTAAACTTCCGACATCTCACATATAAAATTTTGCTGGCTTTACATTATACCATAAAAAAGCCAAAAGTGCTCAAATAATTGTCACACAAAGAGCTGAAAGCAAAAATAATCTTTGATCAAAAGTTATGTAAGCATAAACTGAATAAGAAAAAAGCAAAAGTCATCCAGCAAGTCAATCAAGTCAATCCGTAATATTTACACTATTTGCAGAAGAAATGATAACTAAAACAAAAAATGGAATAAACCAAATTCACAAATGAATATTTTCTATAATTGACAAACTCAAATCTCTAGAAGACCAATCTAGTTTATAATAAAACCACAAGGCTCAAAGTAAAGCAAAAATTATCAAAAGAAGCATTTTTACCCTAGCAGACATTCATTTTGTTCTTCAAGTTCATTTTATGTTTATATAATCATCAATCAGTCAGATTCATCAAACAGAAAGCAAAGTAAAAAGTGATAAATAAGTTTCTTTTTGATTTAGAAGTGAATTATTTATAAATCAAAATTTTTGCAAAACTATACTGATTAAAACCATAAAAAAAGTTATAAACAAAATTATAGCTCATCACATAGTAGGAGTTCAAGTTTTTGATTTATGCAATTTTAAAAATTCTATTGCTTTTCAAATAGTTGCTTCTTCTCTGATTTGTTTTCAAAGCCTATATTTTATCAAAAAATTTATAAAATATGGGATAATAACTAGTCACAAAGCAAAAGTTATTATTCAAAATGAAAACATATTTACTAGATGTTGATTCATTTTTTCTAGGTTATTTTTAAATCGTGCTTATTTTAATAAAAATCAAAAAAATTGCAAATATAAAATAAATTATATTTTTTTTTGCTAAATTTAGTTTTTTAGTTAAAATAAAGCAATAATAATTGGATAATAAATAAAAAAATGAATTATTTTTGATTTCAACTTGGTAGAGAATGGAAACTTTCTGCTTCTGAGATTTTAGCTATTTTTCCAGAATGAGAAATAATTTTTATGTGAAATTCTGTTCTTATTTTAGGAAATGTTTCAAAAGAAAAAATCACAAAAAATTTTTATAAAATGTGATGAACAATAAAAATTTTTGAAGCAGAATTTTTTGCAAATCTAGAAGATATTTTTGAAAAAATTGTTTCTACTGCTGAAAATTCAGACTGAAAATTTAAATATTCTTTAAATTTATTTTGAGAAAAAAATATTTCTCTTACAAATATTCTCAAAAAAACAAAAAATTTACTAAAAAATAAACAAATTTCAGCAAGATATTTCAACAAAGATGATTGAAAAAATCTTTCTTCAGCTCAAATAATTTGAAATAGTATATTAAAAAAATGATTTGATTTCAATATTGTAAATATTTGAGATATTTTTTATTTTTGAAAAACTTTTGAAATCCAAGATATAAATTCTTATAGTAAAAGAGATTTTTCAAAAAATCGTGATATGCAAGTCGGGATGCTTCCACCAAAACTTTGTCAAATGATGCTAAATATCTGACTTCAAGAAAAAATTTCATCTGAAAATGAAAAAATTTCAGTTTATGATCCTTTTGTTTGACTTGGAACAGTTCTAATTGAAGCACTAAATAGCTCTATAAAAAATGTTTTTTGAAGTGATTTAAGTGATGCGATGGTAAAAGAATCAGCTGAAAATATAGCAGATTTCATCAAAAAAAATGACTTAAAAAATATTTCTTCAAATATAGAAAAACTAAATGCAAAGTTTATAAATGAAGCTACTGCTCTGCAAAAAAATATAGATTTAATCGTAACAGAATGATATCTTTGAGAAGTTATGACTCAAAAAAATATTTCACTTGATAGAATAGAAAAACAAAAAGAAAGTCTGATTTTAATTTACAAAGCTTTTTTTGAAAACCTAGTAAAAACAAATTTTTCATGAAAAATAGTGATTTGCTTCCCTTTTTGGGAATTAAAATGAAAATATATTTATTTTTCTGAAATTTTAGAAATATTAAATAAATTTTGTAATATAGAAAATTTTTCAAAAAATCCTGAAATAAAGCTTGCTTCAAAATCTGGAAGTTTACTTTATAAAAGAGAAAAACAACTTGTTTGAAGAGAAATCTTTTTACTTAGTTTAAAAAAATAAAAAGAATGATAAATATCATTCTTTTTTTTAATTAGTTACACATATTAAATAGAATTTTGTATTTGAAATTACTCTATCTTCATAAATATTAGTATCTGAAAGTTTTCTTTTTATTGAATATTGATAATATCTTTTAAATGCTCACCTCCATCTTCTAGTAGAGCTCCAATAAGATCAATCAGTTGGAACAAAAAAATTTCCATCTATATCATTTAGTGATTCAAGTTCTTTAGCATTAGGTAATCTCCATTTCTTATTTCATTTTTTTAAATTAGTACAGTAATTTATTGCATCATCATAAGTTAATAATTGATCATTTTTACTTTCCCAAATTAAATTTGTATTTTTATCTAAAACAATTCAATTATCTCACTTTTTAGTTCAATCTAAAAATCTATATCTAGAAGCTGTATTAAAATCTCTATAGATTTTTCTTATTTCTTCTACTCAAGTATTTTTTGCTTGTGTCACATTGCTTTCAGAATTTGCTCTGTCTATATTTCATTCTGCTGTTCTTTTTGCTGTGTTTATGCTATTTATCAAGTCTGTCTTTTCTGATTGACTCAATCCACTTGTATTTACTTTTCCTATTTCTTCTCTT
>CAUQKR010000037.1:0-7061 GCA_963518665.1 uncultured Candidatus Altimarinota bacterium
TTTTGATGGTGAGTTGAATATACGAAATGAAAATAAAAAATTATGATAAGGCAAGTTCTATACTAAAAAATGCACTTATAAATGACAAAAACTGAGAATACAAAGAAACAATAAATTTTTGGATAAAAGAAGTAAATAAGGAGAAAAATCTATAACAAATAAATACACAAAATGGAACAAATTAAAACAAATGAAAAAAATTTTAGAGAAAATGTAACTCTAAAAAATAAAATCTTGATAAAAAATCTAAAAGAAGATATTTCAAATAATTTTTGACTAGAAAAAAAAGAAATTGAATTCTTGATAAAAAATGAAAGTTTAAATTCCAGAGAACAGCTTAAAATAGAATTTCAAAATAAAAATAAAAATTTTTGAAATACAAAAATAGAAGAACTTTTTGATAAACTTGTAGAAATAAAAAAACTTCAAGAATTTACAAAAAATGAAACTTTTGAATTAAAAAATGAAGTAGAAAAACAACTTGAGGATAATTTTCATAATCCTTTAGAGAAATATCTTTCAAGAAAAATGATAAATATAGCAAGAAGACCTAAAAAACCTCATGAACATTTACTTTGAGCTACTCTTTGAATAGCAAATTCTTTGACTTCCATCTCAGAAAATATTTTCAAACTTGGACTATGAATAATAAAATCTCCATATGATTTGTATTTAATTATATCTTGAAAATGAGAACTAGAAAATATAAAAAAAATCTAACTTTTAGTTAGATTTTTTTATTAACTCTAAAAATTCTTCAAATTTTTCATCCAAAAAATGATTTTTATCTTCAAATTCTATAAAAGTAGCTTTAGAAAAAATATTTTTAAATTGTAAAAAATCTGAAAAAGGAACTACAAAATCATCTTTACTATGCAAAAAAGTAGTTATTTTTTCGTATTTAGTCTTATATTCTTCTAAACTTCAAAAATTAAAATTTCATATTTTTTCTTCTAAACTATCAGAAAAGGCCGGTGCAAGTAAAAATATTTTAGAAACTCCAAAGGAAAAATTATTTTCAGATAAATATTTTATCAAAAAAGTTGCTCACAAACTATGTCAAACCAAATAAAAATCCTCTTTCAAATAAGGAAAAACTTTTTCAAAAAAAACTTTCCATTCATAAAAATCTGCGAAATCTTTATTTGGCATTGGCAAGAAAATAACTTCAAAATCTCCTCACAAATCCGATGCAAAAGTATCTTTCCATTTTTTTCTTTTTTCTTCATAAGGATTAAATTCAATTTTCTCTAAAAAATCAAAAAAATTTTTATAATTTCCTCTTGAAACTCATCATCAAATATAAATTATTTGTTTTTTCATAAATTAAAAATTAGTTTTTAAACTGTTTTCTGTCAACCATTTTTTAGCAATTTTAAAATCAAAAATTCAAACTTCTTTACAATAAAAATCAACTAAATTCCAAAATTTTTCACTATGATTTAATTCCTTTAAATGAGCTAATTCATGAATTATTACATAATCAATAGAAGTTTTCGGAGCTAAAATAAGCCTAAAAGAAAAATTTATATTTTTTTTAGAATTACAACTTCCCCATCTAGTTGTAGCAGAGTTTATTTTCAAATTTTCAAATTTCAAATCAAAAATAGAAGCAAAATATCAAATTTTTTCAAAAATATATTTTTTTGCTTGTATTTTATAAAATTTTATAAAAAGTTTTTTTAAATTTTCTTCATTTTTTTCGTTTGAATAAAAATATTTTCAATCAAAATCAAATTTTTTATTTTCATCAAAATTTTTCTCAAAAATAAAATTTTTGCTTTCGTTTATTTACTAAATTTTGTTTTTCATTTATCCAATTTTTATATTTTTCTAAAAAATCTAAAATTATTTTTTCTGAAACATTTTTTGGAGCTTTTAAAATAATTTCTCAATTTCTATCTATTTTTAAACTCAAAGTTTTTCTTTTTTCCTTTATTATTTGCATTTTTATTCTTTTAAAATTTCTTTTGTAGCATTTATCACATTTTTAAATCTATCTGCTTGAAGCAAAATTCCACCAAAAAATCTAGTTACAATGACAACAACATTTACAAAATCTACTCTTTGTATTTCTCTTAAAATACAAAGTCAAGCTCAAGTTTCACCATCATCATTTTTTCATTCCAAAATACTTCAATTTTCTTGTAAAATCCTGTAAGCATAACTATTATGAGTTGCTTTTGAAAAATATTTATCCTTTTTTATCATTGCAATAAATTCTTCTAAATCCTGTCTATTCTCAATATAATTATAAACAACTGTATATTTACTTTTTCTATCAATAATAACATCTTTTAAAATTTTTCTTTTCATTTTTGGTTTAATACCTCAAAAACCTAAAGTTAAATTATTCATATTTTCAAAAATTTAAAATTTATATTTCTTGTAAAATCCTAATTTTTCAATTTGTTTCATCTTTTTCAAAAAAATATTTTTTTCATTTAGAAATTCAAGTTAAATAAAAATACTCTTTTCAAGGAAGTAAAACATCATCTACAAATCACTTTATATTTACAAGTTTAAAAAATCAAGTTTCTTCAATAAAAAATTTTTTTCAGTCAAACTCAAAGCTTTCAGAAGCAATTTTTTCTCATAAATTTAATTCATTTTTCTCAAATTTTGAAGCTAAAATTTGAGAAATAACTCAGTCATCTTCTCTAATATAAAAACTTTTTCAATCAGAAACACAAAAAAAATCATCAAAAAAACCTCCATCATATTCATAACGAAGTTGTCATTTTACATAAATTTTTTTTCAATTAAAATCTGTCTCTTTTCAAACTACAAATTGGCTTGGAAACTCTATAAAAAATCATTGTTCTCAAGATTTTGTCAATTCTCATCAACCAAATTCCAAAATCGAGTTACAATAAGGGCATGAAACAACTTTTGCATATTTTTCATCAAAAGAGATAGGTCTTCAACAATTCGGACATTGCATTTTAAAAAAACTTAAGAATTAAATAATTTTATTTGAATATTTCCTTCATCATCTAGAATAAATAGCCTTTTTTTAGTAAATCAAAGAGCATATTTATAAGCAGGAAATTTTTCTAAATCTATTCAAAAAATATTTTCTCAAAAAAGTTTATTTTTCGAGTAAACTGCTAAAAATGGTCAAAATTCTCAAAAAGTTTTATCATTTTTCAAAAAATAAAAATCTTTTTGTTTTCTAATATAAAACATAACTTTATTTAATAAATAATTTTGAAATCACACTATAAAATAATTTTATTTTTTCTTCAAAAATAGAAATATTTGCTTCTAGTTCTATTTTTTTTGTTTTGCTTGTTTCTACAACCAAAGAGGCCATAGCTTCAAAATTAGCCTTTCCTTTAACTTTTTCAAGCTCAAAAATATTTTTTTCTGTTTCTATAAGTAAATTTTTTAGATGAAAATAAATTCCTGAAATAAGAAAAAATATTTCTTCAACTTTTTGTCTTATTTCCTTTTTCTTACTATTTGTAAAAATTTTTCATGATTCTAAAAAATCTTTTATATAAAAAATTTCTTTTTCTATATTTTGTAAATCTGAAAGATAATTTTCATTTTGATAAAAAGATTTTCAAAAAACATTTTCCAAAGCCTTAAAATCAAAATCATAAAAATATCTTTTTCAAAAAATTCAATTCAAAAAAATAAAAATATCTTTTTCATCATCTAAAACTTCAAGAACTATTCAAGAAAAAATTTCTGTTTCAAATTTATCAAAATTAACAGAAAATGCTTTTTCTAAAATCTCAAAATATTCTTTTTTAAATTCATTTATAGAAATTTCTCAAAAAATTTTTTGTGGAATAAATATTTTTATCATAAAATTATAGATTATATTTTTTATATCATTCTCAATAATATTGTATAATTTTTGGCTCTGCTAAAGTATTTATTGAAAGATTTTCTGTTCAAGTAAAATATTCTTTAGAAAAATAAGAACAGTTTGAATCCCCACATAAATCTTTTTTATCAATAGTTCAATTTTTTTTAGCAACTACAAATCACCAATCTCAAAAACTTGGTAAATATCTATGATAAGCCAAAGCATCAGCAAAAACTGAAGAAATTGTTTTTTTTGTAGAAAATAAAACTTTGTTTGAAAAAAATGCATTTGAAGACTGTGTAACAAAAACTCAAGAATCATTTAAAGTTCAAAAAACTCAAGTATAAAATTCTCTACTATAAAGTTTTGCTATAAAAGTATCTCTAGGATCAGGAAAATCAGCAATTATAAAATCAAATTTTTCTTTTGTATTTATTATGAATTGAAAAGCATCTTCTGTAAAAATTTTTACTTTTGGGTTTAATAAAGATTTTTCATTTAAAGCAAGTAAATTTTTTTCAGTTTTTGCTATTTCTACAACTTTAGGATCTAAATCAACTAGAGTTACATTTGCTACTTTTTCATTTTTCAATAAATTACGAACAGCTAGTCAATCTCAACCTCACAAAACTAAAACGGAAATATTATTTTTTTTTATATTTCAAATTGGCCAATCAACCAAAGCTTCATGATAAATTGACTCATCTAAGCTCAAAAATTGTAAATTTCAATTCAAATACATTCTAAAATCTTCTCCTCTTTTTGTTAAAACAATTTGTTGATAAGGACTTGAAAAAGTCTGCAAAATTGGTTCTTTATAAAAATGTTGTAAATAAATATTTTCTATTTTTGAATTCAAAAATAGAAGTGAAAAAAGATAAAAAACTATCAAAAATACAAATCAAAAATATTTTTTAAAAGGAATTCCAGTGATTTTTTTACTTTTTAAATAAAATAAATAAGAAACTGCAACAAATAAGTTTATACTTCAAACAAAAATAGAAATATTGTAAAGTCACAAAACTGGAAGCAAAATAAGTGGAAAAATCAGGCTTGCTAAAAGTCCTCAAATATAATCAAAAGTGAAAATATCACTTACTATTGATTTTGATTTTAAATTCAATTTTTTATAAATTGAAGCAACAAGAGGAATTTCCATTCAAACAAAAGTTCAAATTGATAAAGTTATCAAAAAATAAATTATTTGAAAAGAAAAACTATAATTTACAAAATAAATATAAGAAAATTTTAATAAAATCACACTTGTAGCTCAAACTATACTTAAAATAAGCTCTATCAAGAAAAAATTTTTTAAATTATTTTTTTCTAAATAACGTGATAAATAAGCTCAAATTCACATTCAGCTCATAAAAAATCAAATCACAAATGAAAATTGTTGAACACTATTTCAAATAAGATAAGAACTCAAAGTTCAAATCAAAAGTTCATATAAAATCCCACAAATTGCAATAACTGCAACAAAAAAAAGCATCATAACTTGAAAAATAAAGATTTATAGTTATTATTTACTAAATTTTAACTAATTTTTATTTTTTTTCAAGAAAATATGAAATGAACTCACATAATTGCTGATTTAAGAGAAATTGATTTTAAAAATCTAGAAATAAACGAAGAAATTTTAAAAGAATTTTTATCAAAAATAATTAAAGAAAACTGATTAACAGAGCTTTGAAATTTTTATCATACTTTCTGAAAAAATGATGAAATTACTTGAGTCATAGCATTGGCTGAGTCCCACATCTCTATTCATAGTTGGCCAGAATTTTCTTATATAAGTTTAGATATTTTTGTTTGCAACCTAAAAAATGAAAATTCAAAAAAAGCTAAAAATATTTTTTTTGAGATTTTAAAATTTTTTAATTGTAAAAAATATGATTACAAAAACATAAAAAGATAAATTTTTAAAAAAACACTAAAAAAAACTTGCAAAAATATTTTTTTGTATATAATAATTACTATACTTTTTATAGTAATTATTACTTAACTTTTTAAAATATGCTTTACGAATATGGTGTAACTTTACCTTTAAATAGATTAAATGCTTTTTACGATTTACTAAAAAAGATAAAATCTGAAGCTGAAACCAAAAATATTTCAGAAAAAGAACTTATGGGATATAAACTTATAGATGATATGTTTGATTTTACAACTCAAATCAGATTTTCTATAGACAAAGCTATTTCTCCAATAGAGCTTTTAACTGGGAAAACTTCTCCAAAAACAGCAAATAAATATGAAACAATTGATGAATATTTAACTGAGATAAAAGAAGTTATAAATTTCTTAGAAAATATAAAAGAAGAAGATTTAATAAATAAAAATGCTGAATATTCAAGTCAATTCTTTGAACAAGGAAAAAGTTTAAAAGGAAAAAATATTTTTTACTTTTTTATCCCAAATATGTTTTTCCACATGAGTACAGCTTACGATATAGCTAGACATTATGGTTTCAACATAGGAAAAGCTGACTTTTTATGAAGAGCAACTTTTGATTTATTTGACTAAAAAAAAGAACTTTTAAAAAGTTCTTTTTTTTACATTTTATTTAAAATTTCTTTTTTCTTTGATTCATAATCAGCTTCTGAAATAAGTCATTTATCAAAAAGGTTTTTTAATTCTAAAAGTTTTGTTTCAAATTTTTCTTCTTGTTTTTCTGAAGATTTCATATTTTCAACCATTTTCATTCACATTGCCATTCAAATTCATGCTCACATTGCATCAGAAGCAGAAGTAGAATTATTTGCAGAATCTCTCATAATTGATATATTTTCAATTTCTTTATAATTTTTTAAATTATTTTCTGAAATATTTGCAGTTGCATTTATAACTCAAATATCAGCTTTTCTATCAGTTATTTTATCAATAAAGCTTTGAGTTTTTTCTGTAAAATTTATATTTTCAATTCTAAAATCCCTAAGCTCAAGTCCAAGTTTAGAAAATTCTTCTTTTGTAGCTTCAAGTAAATCTTTTGAAATCTCTAAAATATTTGCAGAAACTTCATTATAAGAAATTTTTTTAGAAGCAAAAATATCTGAAATATTTCAAATAATTCTGTCTGTTATAAGCATTCTAACATCATCAACCAAAACTTTTGAAGAATTTGCCACATAATTTTGCCAAAAATTTTCAATATCAATTATTTTAAAAGAAAAATTTCAAAAAGCTCTAAGTTCCACAGGAAAATCATAAATTGGATCAACATAAACAACTGGATTTGAAG
>CAUQKR010000038.1:0-6904 GCA_963518665.1 uncultured Candidatus Altimarinota bacterium
AAAAATTTTTTGCTATTTTTGCCTTTAGATTAAATAGCAAAAAACCTAAAGGCATTTTTTTTATTTAAAAATTAAAATTTATTTTTTATAAAACAACCAACCAAACCATCTGACAGCTAGATAAACAAGCCATCTTTTTATAAAATTCATTCACTCAACTTTCAAAGCCTCAAGCAAAATTTTATCACTTTTTTTTCTATCTATTTTTCAAATGTATTTTTTAGAATATAAAAAATCGTGTAAAATGTAAGCCAGATATTTTGTAGGGTTGTAAAACCACCAGAGAAATTGAGGAATACTTCAAAAATCAGTACAGAAATCTTTTGGAACTATGATTATTTCAGAGTTTTCTTTTTCATAATCCAAAATCCAGAAAAACTCACTTTTTACTAAAAAATTATTTGTGTTTATTATTTTTTGTAAAAGTCAATTTTCTTTTAATTTTACTTTTGCTTTTGTAAATTTCATTTTTTTATTTTTAAAAATGTAAAAATTTATTTAAAATTTCTTTTCAAAAAACACTTAAAACTCCAAAAATAACAGAAAAAATTCCAGTATATTTTAAAACTATTTTTTCAAAATTGTCAACTTTATCATTTATTTTTCCTTGCTCCTTGATAAATTTTTCAAAATTTTCAGCTATATTTTCCAGAGTTCTCACTCTGACTCTCATATTTTCTTGCTTGTCTTCAAGTGCTCTTGATTTTTCCATAAGTGCTTCTTGTTTTTCCATAAGTAAGATAACTTTTTCCATTGAATTATTTATTTTTTCAATGTTTTTAGTCATATACCTCATCTCAGTTTCAAGTCACACTATTTTTTCATTTATATTTTCCAAATTGTAAA
This sequence comes from uncultured Candidatus Altimarinota bacterium, assembly GCA_963518665.1. Lineage (GTDB taxonomy): Bacteria > Patescibacteriota > Gracilibacteria > BD1-5 > UBA6164 > GN02-872. Next base: position 847 of record CAUQKR010000038.1, read on the forward strand.
AAATTAAAAATTAAATTAATTTAAGTTCTAAAGTGTTCTGGAAGTCCAAAGGCAAATAATTTAGAACTTTTTAAATTATTTTAGATAAAATATTTTCTCAATATTTTTCAATAAGTTTAGTCAATAATTTGTCCATTTTTTCAGCTACTTTTTCTCTTTTGGCTCATAATCACAAAAGAATTTTTTGCTTGTTTTCACCATCTGGAAGTAGCTCAGCAGTCAAATATTCAAGCCTCAAAGCTTCAGCTTCCTTTTTTTCTTGTTTAAAATTTTCTAAATCAGAGATCATTTCTTTTTCTTTTTGAAATTTTTCAAATCCTTCAATTTTTTTTACTTTTCAACCTTCAAAAATTGCAAATCAACTTTGTAAGATTTCTAAATCTTCAGAAGAAATCTCATTTTCAAAAATTGAAAAACAATTTTCAAAAATTATGCTTTCATCTCAAATTCAAACAATTTTTTTTGTTTCATTATCTATAAAAATTTTTTTCATATTTTTTAAGTTAAATAAGTAAAAATCTTAATTCAAGTTCTGGAACTAACTTTCTTCTAATCTCTATTTTTAGAGAATTAAATAAATTTTCTGAAATCTTACAATCAATCTCACTACCTCCAGAAACCAAATTTTTTCACATTCCATAAAATTGCTTTTGAGCTTTATTATAAACCAAAACTTGAAAATCTTTTACAAATCATAAATTGTGTTGAATTGTGATTGTTTGAGTTGTAGAAGATGAATAATTGTAAGCCTCAAGAGTCAAATTATGAAAAATTAAAGGCAATTTTTCTTCAGAATTTTTTAATTCCATAATAGAATTTGTGATTTTTTCTCAAATTTTTAAATCAGTTTCAACTTGAGTTGCTTTTCAAATTCAATTTAAATAAATATCTTTTTTATTTTCAGGTAAATTCAGATTTTCAATAAATCAAGAACTTAAAACTTTTGCAGTTTGTCCTTTATTTACAGCATCTTTTAAGTAAAAAATTTTTCATTTTGTAAAACAATCAGCATTGTAAATTTTTCCAACTTCTGTATTAATTTCTGTTTCTAGATAGAAAAAAGGATTATTTTGTACTGTTATTTCATTTTTTATATTTGTGTTTGAAAAATATCAGTCTGACCTTATATAAAGAGTTTTTCAAGTCAAATCATAATTTTCATCATAATTTGTAAAATCAGCAGAAGAGTATTCATTTTTATCTGATTTAAGCAATATTTTTAGAAAAACTTGACTTCCTCAAGCATCTTTTGTAAGTGTTAAATATCAGGTTCAGTATACATTTCTATTTATTTTTACTTTTTTAAATTTTCAAGGATGCTTTTTAAATGTTATTCTTCATTCTGTAGAATGTTGACTTCAATTTCATAAAAAATCGTTATCAAAAAAAACTTTTTTTGTTTTTTGTTCTTTAGCTATAAAAACAAAACTTTCAGCTTCAATATTTTCTCAAGCAACAAAATTTAAATTTAGATTTTTTGTTTCAGCTTGAATATTCCTCAAATTGCTTCCATCAAGTGCAGGCAATTTTCAGTCAGCTCATAATTTGACTAGATTGTTTGCACCATTGAACTCAGTAACTAAACTATCATTTTTATCAAGTTTTTTATTTATTTCAGCACATATATCATTTATTTCTCAAGCAGTTAAATTCATAAAAGCAAAATCTCAAATATCAAAATCATAAGCAACTTGTGAATTTTCACTTGCATTATAATTAAGTGGAGTAGGCTCAACAGCTCTTTCAATAATTAGATTTTCTCCATTTTTAGATAAAACTTTTACAATTTCAATCTGAAGTGGAAGTCCAGAGTCATATTTTACTAAAGTTAAAGTAAACCTTTTTTCAACTTCATTTCTTGTAAAATTTTCTCATAATAAAGAAGCATTTTCAAGAATAAGTAAATTTCAAATTGAAGTAAGATTTTTTTTGAGTTTTAACTTTATATTATTTTTTTTATTTAATTTTAAAACCATATATTTTTAAAAAAATTAAAATCTAAAAAGTATTATAAAATAAAAAATTTTTGAATAAAAAGAAAAATTATTTTTTTCAAATTTTAGCATAATCAGGAATAACTCAAGCATTTACAACAACTTTAGAAATTCAAAAAGCAAGCTCAGAAATCCTTTTTCAACTTAAATTTAAATTTTTATTTATATTTTGTAAAATAATTAAATCTCAAACTTGCAAATCAAGTGGAACATTTGCTAAATCAATCAAAATTTCTCAACTTTTATTTATACTTATTTCAGTTATATTTTTACCAAGTGTAAAAGCTCTTTTAATTTCTTCTTTTTCTTCAATACAAACTATTTCTCAAGAAGCATTTATAAAGAAACTTTTTTTATTTTTTGGTGCATAATTTTTAAAAAGTTTATTTAAATTTTCATATAAATTTCATTGTAAAATAGTATCTCTAGAGTCTCATTCTTTAGAAATAGGTTCTTTTCAAAAAATTTGTTCTATAAAAGTTTTATCTTTATATCAATTTTTAAAAAGTTTATTTCATATAAAAGGCAAGGGAACAGTAAGGGGAATTTTTCTATTTGCTTCTTTTACAAAATGTTCTACAGCATCATAAAAACTCCAAGGTTTTTCAAAATACATAGCAAGAAAAACATCACTTAACAGTGAAACAAGTCCTTCAACACTTACTTTTATACCTTCTTCTCAAAGTCTTAAGTACCTTTCAATACTTCTTACAACTCAAGTATATTTTAAAAGTCAATTTTTAAAATTTTGATCATCATATAAGAAATATTGAATTAAATCTCCTTCAGAAAATAAATCAGTATCAAAACTACAAGCAATATCAAGTGTAAAACTTCCTTGTCAACCATCTATTTTTTCATTAAACTCTAAAGAGTCAATATTTTTTATATTATCAATTCTTGTTTTAAATTCTCAAGTTTTACTATATAAATTTACTTTAATTTGTGTTACTTCCATATTTTTATAGAATTATTTTAGAATATAAAAAATAAAAATTATAGCTTACAATAATTCAATCATTGTAAGATATTTTTAAACTACAAGGCTTATTAATTGGAATATCAGAAAACTCTCAAAGATAAAAAATTTCTTTTCAATTTAAAGTTACATTTAATTTTTTTGAGTCAAAAATTAAAATAGAGTCATTATTTAAGCTTTCATTTATTTCAATATTTTTTCAGTCAAAACTTAAAATAAAATTATTTATAGTTTGATTTGTTTCTAAAATTTGACAAATAGCAGTATAAAAAGGAGAAACAGCAGAGTTAGAAATAACAAAACTAGTAGATAATGGACTATTTAAATTTTCAAAATTTTTTACATTTACTTTACTACTTACCCAGAATGGGGCTAAACTTTCAAAAATAACATTAACAACAGTTCCAGCTATTTTTAAACCTCAAGTTATTTTAAAACTTTTTAAAATAACATCTAAAAAGTATTCTTCATTTCAGACTTTTTTAATAATTTTTCAAGAATGATTAAAAGCTTGTTTCATTTTAAAAAGCTCTTTTTCTAAATTTTCAAAATTTTCAGTATAAATTTCAATATTTAAATTTATTTCCAACTTCTCAAACCTTCTATTTCTATAAAAACCACCATTTTTAAGCACATTTTGAAACTCAGACACTCAAACATTAGGCAAATCCTCTAAAGTGTTTTCTAAAAGCAAATTTCAATAAAAATTTTGAGTATTGCATTTATCAGCTATTGTATTAAAATTAAAAGCAATTCAAAAATCACTTAAAAAGTTATATTTTGTATTTAAACTATTTGAAAAGGAAGAAAAATTTTTATCCTTCCCATTTCAAATATAATTTACTTCATTTATTTCATTTAAAAGCATATTTTATTTTTTAGTTGTTAAAGTAGAAAGCCCTTTATTTGAGTTATTTATTGCTTGTAAAGTAGCATCTCATACATACTTATTAGTAGCATCTTTATTAAACACTTGATTTATATTATTATTTACAACTATTTGATTATTTGTAGAATTTCAAATACTAGAAGAACTTCAAGAATTATTCAAAAATCAAGCTCAACTTATATTTTGAGAAAAACCAAGTTTTTGCATTTCTTTTTTAACTTCAATAGCTTTATCTTTTATTTTCTCAAGTTCTCTTAACCTTCCATCAGTCTCTTTAGTTATAAACTCAGAAAAATATTTTTCAGCATCTTCTTTTTGTTTTATAGTTTCATTATAAAGTAGTCTTTTTTCTTCTTCTTGTTTTTTTAATTTTTGCATTTCAATATCTAGTTTTTCTTGCTCTTTTGCTAGCTCATTATAAATTTTATCAGTTTCAGTCATCTCACTTCTTTCTTTTGCTTTTGCTTTTACTTCATCATTAAAAAGATTTGAACCACTTTTATTATATTTTGAGCTTCATTTTTCTAAAGTTTCCTTTTCTTTTAAAAGCTTTGTTTCTTTTTCTAAATATTCAATATATTTTAAATAATCTTCTCAAGTTGATTTACTTCCTAATTTTTCTTTTCTTAAATCTTTATAAAAATTTTTTCTACTTTCTAAATTAGAACTTGTTATATAAGAAACATCAAGTTTTTTATCTTGTTCTAGCTTTTCTTTTTCTTCTTTTAATTTTTTTAGTTCTTCATCAATCTTTATACTTCTATCTCATAATTTATCAGTAGCTTTATTTTTAGCTTCATCCATTTTTTTTGTTACCTCATCTTGTTTTTTCAGTATATCATCAAGCTCTTTTTTGTATTTGTTTACTTCATCAAGTATTTTTTCATAATATTTTTCAGCTACTCACTGTGCTTTTTCATAATTTTCAGCTTGTTTTTTATATTGTTTTTCTAACTCTTCATTATTATCTTTTTCAAACTCAAAACTATCTTTTTTAATAGCATTAAGCTCTTTTTCATATTTTTTATATAATTCAGCTTTTCTTTTTACTCTTTCTTCTTCTTTTAAGTTTGCTTTATCAAGCAATTCAAGCTCTTTTTCATATTTCTTTTTCAGCTCTTCTTCAGCTTTTTTCTTTTCATCATCTTTTTTACTTTTACCACCTCAACCTCTTTTTTTTCAACTTCTTGAATTAGGTCAATATTTTTCATCTAAAAGTGCCTTCATTTCTGGACTTATCTCTTTCTTATCCTTATTTTTTAGATCATCTTTATATTTCTTTTTTGCTTGTTTATCATAAGAGTTTACATCTGCATTTTTTACTATTTCATTAAATCAAGTTTTAAAATTAGAAATATCTTTATCTAGTTTTAATGCTCCTGCTAACATTGCATTATCTCATACAGCTTTAGCTTTATCATAAAGAGTATTATCTTTTCAAGTAAAATTTTTATATCCAGTTTTTGAAAACATTTTTATATTCCACCCTTCACCAATTTCTCAAACAACTTCTCATAGTCCTACAGCTTTTGTGATTTTGTTAACCCATTTTCAAGCTCCATTTACAAAATTTTTGATTAAATTTATACATTTATTTAAAGCTTCTTGTAGATAGTAGGGAATATTCTTAAAAACATTTCATAAATTCTCAACAGCTATTCAGAGGTTCTTTCATATAAAAATACCAAAATCAGCAAAAAAAGCTCATACTTTAGCTAGTTGTGAAGTAATCCAGACAATAGCAAGTCAAATTCAAGAAGTTAGAATTTTAAATCATTTAGTTATTGCTAACCATAATATTTGTACTATAGCTACAGTTTTTGTAGTTAAATTTAATAAAGCATCATTAAAGGTAACTTTTATCCAAGCTAAATTTTTACCAATATTTCATTTCCAAATTTCCCATTTATTAGCATTTATTTGGAGTTTTGCTTCAGTAGTTTCAAGTCTTTTAGTAAATTCTTCTTCCAGAGCTCCAGAACTTTCTTTTACTTTTTCTAAAGCATTTATTAAAACTTCAGGACTTTGTCACATTGATAAAAAAGCTTGTTTTACTTGTGAACTTTGTCAAATAATATCTCAAATAAGAGGACTCATACTATCTCAAGCAGTTCATAACCCTTGTATAAATCTACTAAAAGCCTCAGAAGCATTATCATCCCAAGCTTTCCTGAATTCTTCAGCACTCATTCAAGC
>CAUQKR010000039.1:0-6827 GCA_963518665.1 uncultured Candidatus Altimarinota bacterium
TAAAAAATGATAAATTACTTCATTCTACAGATAAAATTAAAAATACAATAGAAGAATTAGAAAAAGAATTAAATGATACTAAGTTTAATATTTTGAAAAAAAGTTCTATAGACAAAAAGATAAGATTATTAGAAAGTTTTAGACATAAAGTATCAAATCATACTTGGATTTGAGAAAAAAATGAATTTGAAAATATTATAAAATGAATAAAAGATTGAAAAATAAATAAAGTTTCAGATAATTATTATTTTTATAATTTTTATACAGATCCTATAAACCTAAACCAAGATTTTATGCATAAAAATTTTGTAAAAGATTGAATTGATAAAGCTCCAGAAATAAATAAAGCTAGAGCTGAAGTTTTGAGAAAATTAGGTTTTAATGAATGACTTCATAAATTTAATCAAGAATTACGGAATTATGTAAATTATTATGTCCCAAATGGAGAAGAAGAAACATTAGGAAAAAAATTGGATAATTTGGTAACTGTAGTTGCTGATGAAGAATGATATGCAAAAAAAATAGCTGAAATTTTTGGTATAAAAACTGAAAATAAAAGTTTAGATAATTTGATAAATGAAATTAGAAATGAAATATCTAAAATAAATATTGAACCATCTTATCTTTTAGAAAGAAATTTAGATTTTTGAGAGCCTCCTATTAAATTAAACTCCGTAAAAGATAATATAATAAATGAATATAAAATTTGAGATTTGAAAAATATTGTTTTAGATAAAGAGTATAAAAAAATATTAATAGAGATAGAGAAATTAAGTAGAAGTATTGTTAATTGAAATAAATATCTAGTTTGACAAATTAGTTATATTATTGATTGAATTGTTGATTGAAAAAAATTTGATGATTTAGGAAATATAGATTGGAGAACAATTCAAATAGATAATTCAAAAATGGAGTCTAAAAAAGTAATTAAAAAAATAGAAGAACATAATAAACAAAGAATTGAGTTAGAAAATAAACAAGCAGAAATCCAAAATGAAAAAGAAGAAATTAAAAAATTTAATGATTCTGAAGTAAAAAAAATTTCTGAAATAGATGAAAAAATCGATGAATTAAGAAAATTGACTAACGAAAAAGATATATCAGAGTTTATAGGAGATAATGAATTATCTAAAAAATATTGAGTTTCTCCTCTTCTTGTTGACTCAAATTCTGATTTAAAAACTCAAACATTAAATTATTTAAATTTTGTAAAAGAAGTAGAATTAAGATTAGATAAAACTCTAGAATTATCTTGACTTACAGATGATGAAATAAGAAAAATTTGAGATGAAATTGTTAATAAAAAATTTTATACTAAAGATGGATTAAATAACTTTTTATCTGAAAAGACAAATTGAAATATTTCTAAATTATTAACTGAAGCAGAAATTTTAGATAAATTAAAATTAAAAATTGATTCATTATGGTTAACTTGATTAAAAGCTGATATTCAAGGTAATAAAGTTATTTTAAAAAATGAAAAAGGAGAAGTTATAAAATTAGAAGAATGAATAGTAGAAATTAAAAAAGCAGATGAGGGGATAGCAAAAATGTTTAGAAAGGTTGCAAGATATTTTTAATAAAAAAATATGGAAAAACTAAAAGAAAATACTCAAGAAATAAATAAAAAATCTATAGAAAAAAATATAAATTCTGAAGAAATAAAAACTCAAATTAGTATTTTTTTATATGATTCTTGAATAAAAAGTCCTTGGGAAAGAAAAGAAATTTTTTGAATACTTGAGCAAAAGTTGGGAGAGAAGAAAATCTTGGAGATTTCTTCTTCTTTTCCAAACTTAAAAATTTTAGTTGAGCAAAATTCTAAAAAAGAAATTTTTGTTTTTAATGTGGAAGAAAAAAAGTTTGTAGAAAATATAGAAGAAAATGTTTCAGAACTTCCAAAAAAATTTGAAGAAACTCAAAAAATTTTTGATGCAATGGATGAGATTTTTAAGCAAAATAAAAAAGAAGTTTTTGGAGAATTAAACAAAGAAGATATTTTAAAAACTGATAATTTTGATAAAAATTGACTAAAGTTAAAATGAAAAAATTTGAGAGATTTGCAAATTATTTTGAAAGAAAATTTTGAATTTTTAAAAAATTCTCAAATAAATTTTTCAAAAGAACAAAAAAAAATATTTCTTTATTTTGAGAGAAGATATTTGGAAATAGTTATGTGAGTTTGAGATTTTTATGAATGAATGTTTTTACTTGAAACTCAAGGAGATTTTGAAAAATATACTGATAATTTGGTAAAAAATTCCAATTTAACAGAACTTTTTGTTTGGCTTGTAAAACTTCATAAACAAATTGATGAAAATAATTTTAAATCAGAAAATGTAGAAAACTCAAATCGTTTGCTTTTGACAACTTTGTCTTCAAAGATTTTTGAAAAACTCAAAGAAAAAAATGCAAATCCACAAGAATTTTTATTTTTAGCAAAAATTATAACTGGAAGATGAAGCTATAATGAAAAAAATTGAAGTTTTGAAAAAGTTGATATTGATGATGATTTCAGAGAAAATCTTCTGGCTTCAGAAATACTTTCTTATCTTTTCAAAAGAAAATGATGAATTTTTGAAAAAATAAATTTTAAAAATTTAGATAAAAAACTTATTTGAAAAAATGTTTCTGATGTTTGCAAAGATTTTGATGATTTGATGACAAAGGCAACTTGACAAGAAAACCCTGAAAATCTAAAAACATTTTTTGGGTTTGATTCAAAAAAATTTTCTTGAAAAAAATATGAAGATTTAAGTTTAGAAGATCAAATAAAACTTTCTTCTATAAAAAGATTTACAGAAAAACTTGAAAAAAAATTAAATCCGAAAAAAGTTTATTGACCTTATGCAGTAGGGCAAATGACCCAAAAACCTGAAAAAATAGATTTTTGAGAGTTGATTAGAGATTCTGTTTTGGATTCTACAGAAGAAGCAATTGAGAGTTTTGATGAGATGATTAGTTCAGATAATATTTTTGAAAAAAGTTATTATTCTCCTAAATCTGCAAAAGATTTCTGACTTATTTGAGTTGATAAAGAAATTTTTGATTTATTCAAAGATTTAAACTGAACTTGAATTTTTAAAATGTCAGATAATTCTTTTGAAGCAACAAAAATTTGAGCAAAAATGATTTGACTTATTTGAGTTGTAATTTTGGCAGCTTCTATTCCTTGAGTAAATTCATTAGTTTTACAGTGAGCAATTGCAGGTTGAGTTTGAAGTATAGCAAGTTGGGGATTTTTTCCAAAATGATACGACACAAAAACAGAGGCTTTTACAGATTTGTGAAGTGATTTAGTTGTTTGAACTGTGACTTGAGCAGTTTGATGACAACTTACAACTTATGGAATTTCAAAATGGGGAACACATATGCCAGTTAGTAAACAAGCACTTTTGAACTGAGCTGATGTTTGACTTTTGGGATTTTTGCCAGAATTTTATAGAATAGAAACTGTAGAAAAATATTTTCATGAAGAAAAATTATTACAAGAAGAAACTTGAAAAAAAGTTAGCTTAGCAGAATTGTATGAAAAAAAGGACAAAAAAGAGCAAGAAAATAGAAAAATTTTAGAGCAAATAGATTATGTTTGATACTAAAAAGTTATATTTCTTGACAAATATAAAAAATATGTTAAAATATTTAGAATAAATAAAAAAATATTTCATAATTTAAAAAAATATGAATTGAAATAATATAAAAGATTTTGCAAAATCAGCACTTACACTTCCAGCTTTGTCTGTTTGAGTTGATTTTGTTAGAAGTGCAGAAGTTGCTACAACTGTAAATAATACAGTTTGAGCTATAAACTGAGTTTTATCTGCTTGAAATAGCTATTTAAATCCTATTTTTAATGCAGTTTGATTTTCTGCTTCTTCTGTATTAGCTTGAGTTACAACTCCAATGTTAACAGAAAAAATTTTTAATGATTTAGGGCTTTTACAAAATAGTAAAAAACTTAGATGGGCTATAAATTTACTAGCTTGAGCTGGAGCTCTGACTGCTAGCCCTGCTTATTTACCTTGGATTATTGGAGCTAGTGCAGCTTACACTTTGTGAAAACCAGCTTATAATTTGACAAAAAATGTTTTAGATAAAACATCTTGAGCACTTTGGTGAGTTACAGGATGAGCTATGCTTTGAGCTTTTAACTGATTAAAAAATTGAGTAAAAAAATGATTTAGTAAAAAACCAGATATTTCATAAAAAATAACACTTATAAAAGTGTTATTTTTTGTTTTTATTGTAAAAATATGATAAAATAAAAGAAAAATATTTTTTAAAAACAAAAATATGTCAAAAATAGATATTTTTAAATGAAGGGAAGCAGAATTTCAAAAAAAATTTGAAGAAAATGGCTATAATTGGCTAGATGTCAAGTCAAGACTTGAAAAAATTAGTGAAAGTGAAAAAATAGATAAAAAACTTGAAGATTTACAATGAAGAGTTGAAGATTATTATGAATATTTAGTTTCTTTGTATGAAAAAGCAAAAAAAGAAGAAATAGAAGAAAATCAAGTTTCAAATGATAAACAAGAAGAAAAAACAGAGCTTTCAACTGATGAACTTGTAGATAAATATAAAAAAGTTATTGAAGAAAATGAAACTTATAAAAATGTTTCAAAAATGCCTGTAATTTGATGAATAGTTTCATCTCTTGTTGATTCAGCAGTTGATACTTACAAAGAGCAAACTGAAGTAAATGAAAATGATAATTTTTTTGATAAAATGATAAAAAATGTCAAAAAATGGTTTGCTTGACTTATTTTAGGATTTTTTTGAGTTCAAAAATTTGATGATTTTGCTAAAGATGGTAAAAATTTGGTAGAAAAATGAAAAGATTTAGCTGTAAATCTTTCTGAAAAAGGGAAGGATGCTTTGAAAAATGCAAAAGAAGCAGCAAAAGAAAAAGCAGAAGAATTATGAGAATTTATTCAACCAAATTATACAATCTGATTTACTCTTTTAAGAACTTTTTCAAAAGAAAAATTTGAAGATCAAGATCCTAAAAATTTAATTTCAAAATTTTATGATAAGGAAGGTAAAAGTTATAATGATCTTGCTGAAGAATTTAAAAAAATGAGAGATTTAAATTGAAATATGAAATTAGATGAAGTTAGGAAATTTAAAGAAAATAATCCTGGATTGAAGGAAAATAATTATTCAGAATCAGATATTTTTAATTCATTAAAAATGATTTATAATTCAGAATCTACAAGAATTATTTTAAAAGAATTAACTCCAGATAATATTAAAAAAGTTTTGGAAAAGCAAGGAGAAGAAAAATTTAAATGAATTTTTTGAGAAGAAAGTTTTGAAAATTTAAAGAAAAATAATTTTGATTTTAGAGTTTTAAGTTTAAAAAATGTAATTGTTCTTTTGGGGTTGACTTATAATTGAATGGCTTGAATAAGCTTACTTAATTGATTTGAAGACACAAAAGAATTTGTTTGAGATTTTTTATTTTGAGAATCAAAGATTTTAGAAGATGTTAAAAAACTTCAATGAGAACTTCAAGAAAGAAAAGAAAATCTTTTACCTATAAAAGTTTTTGATTTTTTAAAATGAGATTGAGGAGTCAATATGTGATGAGAGAGTGAACTGAATTCTTTAGTAGAAAATTATAATTATAAAAATAAGGAAAAATATAAAAATTTATCAGATATAGAAAAAGAAAAAACAGATAAATTTTTTGATTTTACAAAAAAAGTTTTAGAAGAATTTAGAAATCCAAATTCAAAATATTCTTTATGATTACCTGAGTTTACTAATAATTTTAATAAAGTTATAAATTTAAGACAAATAAGTTATTTATATATAGTTTTTGATTGAAAAACAGGCTTTTTAACTTGAAATAATTCATTTCAAAAGCCTTTAGTTTATGGATGGATTTATAAAATGTTCGAAAATGGAAAAGATACACTAGATTTTTCTGCTCAATATGCTTCAGTATTAGCACAAGAGTCTCTTAATGAAAAGGAAGACTATTTTACAAAAGATGAGAAAGTTCTTATCTGAGTTGTAAGAGATAAACTTATCAAAAAAGCTTGAAATGAATATATAGATATTTATAAAAAAGGCCATTGATTATTAAAATCTGCATTACCTAATAGTATCCCAGAAAATGAAAAAAATTATATTGCATATGTAATAGAAGCTTTTGCTTGATATGCTGTAGGGAAAATTGCTTTTTCAAGAATTCCACCTATTTTTAAATTTATATTTACTAAAAAAATTATTTTAGCTACAGCTGCTATTTTTGCAGTTTCATATAATGATTCTTTGGTACAGAAAATGTTTAATAAAGATACTTTTGAACAAGTTAAAGATTATTTTAATAAATTTCTTTGACAAGAAAAATTGGTTATGAAAGAAAATATAAACTGAAAAGAAGAAGAAATAGTTATATCTTCTACAGATGATTATTTAAAATATAATAAAGACCCACAAAAATTTTTAGAAGAGCAAAAAAGTAGAGAAAAAACTTATTCTATAAATAGTTGAGAAAAATCTGCAGAAATAGTTTGAGATAAACTATGAGAATGAATATATGTAAAAACAACTTCAACTTGACCTGTTTTTGTAAAAGATTTAAAAGAATATGAAATCTGATTTAAGTATATTGTTGATATTGTTGAAAACTATAATCCACTTTTTAGTATAAAAAATGTAAATTGAGCTCCAATAAATTTTTGAAATTATGAATTAAAAGATGATTGAGTTATTTTCCCACAAGAAAATGGTTGAGTTTTAAAAATAGAATTTCAAGAAATAACTCAAGCTCTTAGAGGTAAACCTAAAAATGATTTTGGTCCTAAATTTTATAC
>CAUQKR010000040.1:0-6375 GCA_963518665.1 uncultured Candidatus Altimarinota bacterium
TTAAAAAATAATGATTGGAATGGAAATTTAGTTTTGAAAGAAAAAAAGAATAGCTAAAAGCTATTCTTTTTTATAATACAAATTTTACACTTTCTCTATCAAACTCACAAACTAAATCTTTTCTTTCAAAAATCATTTTATACTCTATTCAATCAACTTTTAATTCATCAAATTTTTGTATAACTTTTTTTTCTGGATTTATAAAATAAAAATTATTTCATTTATCCAGACTTGCACTTATTCAAAAATCAGCTCAAGTATCTCACATTCATCAAATTGTTTTTGTGATAATTTTTTTGTCTTTTAATAAATTTATAAGTTTGATTTTGTTATCTCTTCACCACATTGGAGCACAAAAATTTCCATTTCAAGTTATATTTGTAGATAATCAAAAAATATTTTTACTTTTTTGTTCTCAAATATTTTTTTCTAAATAAACTTTTAATAATTCAAGATAAATTTCAAAAATGAAATCTGGAGCACCAGAAACAAACAAAAATATTTTTCCATTTTCTAAAACTTCTTTCATTTTATTTATCGAAAATCTAAAAGGTTTTATTTTTTCTTTTGATTTAAAATGACTTCTTATAAAAATTAAAAAATCTTCCCAGTCAACTAAATTTTTGTGTTTTAAAAGCAAAAAAATTCCAGCATTTAAATAATCAGAATATGAATTTTCTTTATTTAAAGCTTGTTTCTCAAGTTTGTTAAAATAATCTAAATCTTTTATAAAATTAAAAAATTCTTCAGGATTTGTATTGTAAAATTCTCTAGAAACCACAAATTTTATAAATAAAGAAACTGCTTCTTTTTGTAACATTCATCTAAAAAAAGTTCAATCTAAATCTGAAATAAAATATTCTCAAGTTGGCAAAGATTTTATTTTTTCTTTGTAATAATCTAGATTTTCATAATCTTGAGATAATTTTATTCCAAGAATTTCCAAAATATCAAGAGTGTTTCAATCTTCTTTTGTTATAAACATTGCTTGTTCTAATCTCATTTTTTATTTTTTTTATAAATTAAATTTTTTCTTTTAAAATTTTTTCTACCTCATTAAAAATTTCTCTATCAAAATCAATTAAGTTTTCTTCAGAAAATTTTCCTAAAACCCAATTCGAAACTTCAAATTTTGAGTCAAATCAAATTCATATTTTTATTCTTTTAAAATCTTCTTTAAAATATCTAATTATGTCTTTTATGCCATTGTGTCCTCAAGCACTTCATTTATCTCTAAATCTGATTTTTCAAAAATCTATACTTAAATCATCAAAAATTATTATTAAGTCTTCAAGATTTATTTTATAAAAATCAAAAATTTTTCTTACACTTTCTCAGCTTAAATTCATAAAAGTGTGAGGTTTTAATAAAATTGTTTTTTCTCAATTAAAAATTCAACTTGAAATTTCTCATTTAAATTTTGTTTCATAAGAAAAATCAGAAAAATTATTTTTTTCTTTTAAATAATCCAAGAATAAAAAGCCTGCATTGTGTCTAGTTTTTTCATATTCTTTTCATGGATTTCAAAGTCAAACTATTATTTTCATAAAAAATTTATTTATATATAGTTTCTTTATTTTAAATTATATTTTTAATAAATCAAGTTTAAATTATTTTTTCTTTTGATTTTTAATAAAAATGAATTATAATTTGTACCAAATATTATTTTTTAAAAAAGGGAATGAAAAAAATTATTTTTAGTTTAGTTTTTGCTTCTTTGGTTCTTGCTTCTTGTGGAACTACAAAATTTGAAAATTTAGATTCTACAAAACAAGATGAAATTGTTAAAAAAGCTGAAACAAAAAGAGAAGAACTTATAAAAAATATTGATACTTCAGCTTATACTTGAGAATTAACTGAAGTGCAATTAAAAGAAATTGAAACAAAAATTCAAGAAGTTAACAAACAAGTTATTTCTGTTTTAAAACAAGAAGAAAAATGAGTAGATTTTTCTATTTTGGAAGAAAGATGGAATAATGAATTAAAACAAGAAGTTAAAGAAATAAAAAACTAGTTTTTAGACTAGTTTTTTATTTCTTTTTTCGATAAAATCTAAAAAATTATCATCTGGAGCAATTTTATTTAGTATTTCTTTTCAGCACTTTTTACACTTATGTTTTATCATATATCATTTATTTTTTTTGAAATCTATATCAACTGGTTCCATCAAATTTTTACATTCTGATTTTCTGTCTCCTGGAAAAAATTCATCTAAATGCATTGAAAATAAGCAAAAGTTACAGTGGTTTCTAGCACTTCATTCAGGGTGTTTTTCTATTGTTTTTCAACAATTTTGACAGATAAAACTTTCATTTATCATTTTAAATTTTTTCATTTTTTGATTTTTAGATATAAAAAGGGAGATTCTACTCCCTTTTTGGACTTATACCAGGATTTCAAGACCATTTAAAAGATCGAAAACTCTTTCTTTTGGCTTATAATAAACTTTAGCTTCTTTGATTGTAAGCCTGAAATAATGTAAAATTTCAAATTTACAAACTTCATTTGGGTTAAAATCTGAAGGAAGTTTTTTCCTCAAAGTTTGTTTTTTCAGGTCAAAGATAACTACTTCTGCGCCTTCTTCAACTCTTTTTGGATAATTTTCCACAAATTTTTTTTTGGCTTCAATTAAGAAATTAAAAGCATCATTATAATTAAATTTTTCTTGAACCTTCATAGTATTTCTCCTTTTTAAGTCAAAATACTTATATAGTTTACTAAAAAAAATTATATTGTCAAGAAAAAAGAGTGATAAAAATCACTCTTTTAAAAAGTCAGAAATCGAAATTTTTAGCCATAAAATCCATTTGCATCGAAATTTTCTCCTGATGAAGGAATTTGCTGAACTAGTTTTTTCTCGATTTCAGTAGATAAAAAGTCTACTTGTTTTTTAATAGGTAGAGAACTAAATTTTACCATTTCTTTTTCATTTTCTGGTAAAACTAAAAAAATAAGATTTAGCAATTTTTCTTTGTTCTCTTCATAATTTTTTAGTTTTTCTTTAGTTTCTACATTTTTAGCTTTTGGAAATACTCTTTTTGCAAGATTTTTTAAAATTTGCTTTTCTTTGTTTTTCCAAGATTTAGGTAAAATTTTTTTATTTTTCAGACTCATATTTTTTCCTTTTTTTGACCTATCAGAGTTGATAGGCTTTGTATTTTAATAAAAAATATCAAAAAGTCAAGAAAAAAGAGTGATAAAAATCACTCTTTTAAAAACAAAACACTTGCAAGTATTTTTTTGTTTTATGCTTTAGAAATTACAGACATGATATCTTTTAAATTATTAAAGATCTCAACTAAAATTTCTACTTGTTCTTCAACTGTAGATTTTTGTAATCTTTCTTTATTACTTCCTAAAACAATATTTACAAAATTTTTATAAGCTCTACGTGTTTGTTTGTAAAACTCATCTCTTTCCTGAGGAGATAAATTTTTTAAGTCAGGTATGACTCTCTTTAAAACGCGTTTGTAAACTCTGGTATTACGATTTGCAATTGTTTTTGGACTGTCTTCAAAATCATTTATAAATTGCATAAAATGCTCCTTTTCTTTGTTATCCTACCAATATTAGTAGTCTTTAGATTATAGTAAAAAAAATCAAAAAGTCAACTGAAAAATAAAAGTTTTTTTCTTTACTTTTTAGTAAAAATTTATAAAATATTGTAAAAATTTAATGAAAAATATATGAAAAAAATTTATTTAATTGATTGAAATAGTTTTATTTATAGAATGTTTTTTGCTTTACCAGAGTTTACCACAAAGGATTGAAAAGTAGTAAATGCTATTTTTTGAATGGCAAAATTTTTTGTCTCAACTTTGGTAAAAGAAAAACCAGATTATGTAGTTTTTATAAAAGATGCAAAATGAGAAAATTTTCGTCATAAGCTTTATGCTGATTATAAAGCTACTCGTGACCGTATGCCTGATAATTTGAGAAGTCAAATAGAAGATATAGAAAAAATGATTTCTATTCTAAAAATGCAAATTGTTGAAATTCCAGGGTATGAAGCTGATGATGTTTTATGAACTTTAGCAAAAAAATTATGAGAAGATAAAAATAATAAAGTTTTTATTTTGTCTGGAGATAAAGATTTATTTTCACTTATTTCAGAAAATATTTTTGTCTATGATACAATGAAAAAAGTTCAATTTGATGAAGAAAAAACAAAAGAAAAATTTTGAGTTGAACCAAAATTTATTATTGATTATTTAGCTATTTGTTGAGATACTGCTGATAATATTCATTGAATTGATTGATTTTGACCCAAAAAAGCAATTGATTTGATAAATAATATTTGATGAGTTGAAAAAATTTATGAAGAAGTAGAAAAAGTAAATTCTTGAGAAAAAAAATTTTCTGATTTTGAAAAATCAGTCCAATCTTGTTTTAAATGAAAAACTTTTGAAAAACTTGTAAATTCTAGAGAAAATGCTTTTTTGAGCTTGAAACTTGCTACAATTGACTTATCTGTAAATTTAGAAAATTTTGATTTGGAAGATTTTAAATTTGTTCCAGAAAATTTTAAGAATGAAGAAATTTTAGAATATTTTAAATCATTGGAATTTAATTCTTTAATCGAAGAATGAGATTTTTCCGTAAAAATGCAAACTTGGAAAGATTTAAATTTAAAAGTAAAAATCGTTGATTCAAAAGAAAAATTAGAAGAATTATTTAAAAAAATCAAACAAAAAAAAGAGATAGTTTTTGATACAGAAACAACTTCTTTAAATGTGATGGAAGCTTCACTTGTTTGAGTTTCTATTTATTTGGATGATGAAAATATTTTTTATATAAATGCTTTACATTCAGGAAAAAAAGTTGAAATAAGTGACTTAAAAAATTTTTTAAAAAATGTTTTTAATTTAGATATTTTGATTGTTTGACACAATTTGAAGTATGATTTAGAAATAATAGAAAATTTTTTAAATAGGGAAGAAGAAAAAAATGAAGATTTACAAATTAGCTTATTTTAAAAATGTATAAAAATAAAATTTTAGAAAATTTAGAACTAAAATTAGCAAAAACAAGGGAAGAAAATAAAGAAAAACTTGATAAAATAGAAAAAAATTTTAAAGAAGAATATTTTGTATTTTTAGAAAAAATTTTTGAAAATGACAATTCTTGAACAAAAAGACTTGTTTCAGTTCTTTTTCAAATTGAAAAATTGGATAATTTAGAAAAAAATAATTCTGAAATTTTTAATAATTCTTTGAAGAAATCTATAGAAAATTTATCTTTATCAAAAGAAAAAAAAGATTTATTTTTGAGTAAAATATCAGTTTTAGAAAAAAATAGAAATTTTTTAGAAGAAAAAATTTTAAAAAACTCTGATATAACAAAAGATACAAATTTTCCTATTTTGGAAGATTTAGTAGAAAAATGAGTTTTAGAAAAAACTGATTTAATTGATATTTCTCTAAGATACAAAGAAAAAAATAATTTTCTTGAAAGTTTAAAAGTGCTTGAAATAAATAAATTTGAAATTGTAAAAAGCCATTTTTTTCAATTAAATAACACTAAAAAAATTGATAGAATAGATAATTTTAAAAATGAGTTTTCTTTTGAAATAGAAAATTCTGAAAATGCAAAAACCTACCCTACAGTTGTAAATTTTGTTGGAAAAAATTATTTAAAACTTAGACTTCCAAATAAAACAGAAACAAGATTGGAGAGATTAAAAAGAGCTTTTAAAATAGCTTTTTTGAAATTAAATAATTTAAAATTTTCTGGAATTGATATAAATGAAGTTTTAAGAAAACTTGAGAGATTGGATGATTTTGATGCGATGTTTAATCTCATTTTAAAATATTTTGAAGAACTAAAAAATAATCCAAATTTGCAAAAAGATTTTTTAGCAAGTTCAGATTTGGAAGAAGCTGAAAATCTTGTAAATGAAGCTGAAGACAACAAGCAAAAAAGTATTTTTACAGAAGAAAATATAGTAAAAGCAACTTCTATAATCGAAGAAACAGAAAAAAAATTGACAGCTGAAGATCTGGAAAAAATTTTGAGTGATGAAGTTGATTTAGTTTGATGAAATTTTATTCATAGATGAGTTTTGTCTGATAAAATAGAGGAAGAAAAAGAGTCAAAGGAAGTGCAGGAAGAGGATTTGATGAAAATGCTTGAAGAGCTGAAAGAAAAAGTCTTTGAGATAGATGAAGAAAAAAGAAAAATGTTTTTGACAGGAGAATATGAAAAAATAGATGCTTTAAATGATGAACTTATAGAAGTTTTGAAAAAACTTGAAAAACTAAAAAAACTTCTTTGAATAGCTGATGTTGATGAAGAAAATGAAGAAGAAAATAAAATTATGTTATAAAAAAGAACTAGAAAAAACTAGTTCTTTTTTTTGTTGTCCTATTGGCAAGG
>CAUQKR010000041.1:0-6195 GCA_963518665.1 uncultured Candidatus Altimarinota bacterium
TAAAAAATAAAATTTTTAATGAAAATTTTCCAGCAAATAGAATAGTTACAAGTAAGGTAACTGATATGGAAAAATTATTCTATAAAGCAAAAACATTTAATCAAGATATTTGAAATTGGGATACATCAAAAGTAACTACTATGGCTAATATGTTTCAGGAAGCATATAAATTCAATCAACCTCTAAGTAACTGGAATACATCAAAAGTTGTAGATACAAATGATATGTTTAGAGATGCAAGAGAATTTAACCAACCTTTAAGTCATTTTGATATGAGTAAAGTTGTAGATATGAGTTGAATGTTTGCTTGAGCATGAGAATTTAATCAAGATATAAATAATTGGGATATAAGTAGTGCTACTAATATAGCAGCAGTATTTACTGGTGCAAAAAAATTTAATCAACCACTGAATAAATGGAATACATCAAAAGCAACTGATATGAGAAATATGTTTTCTAAGACTTTAGAATTTAATCAAGATATTTGAAACTGGGATACATCAAAAGTAACTAATATGGAAAATATGTTTTGATGAGCAAAAAAATTTAATCAACCATTGAATAATTGGAAAACTTGAGAGGTTGTAAATATGAAAAATATGTTTTCTGATACTTGAGAATTTAATCAAGATATAAGTAATTGGAATGTATCAAAAGTAACTAATATGGAAAGAATGTTTTCTTGAGCAAAAAAATTTAATCAACCACTAAATAAATGGGATACATCAAAAGTAATTAATATGAGTTATATGTTTTCTAACACTTTAGAATTTAATCAAGAGATTTGAAACTGGGACGTATCAAATGTGAAAAATATGGACCATATGTTTGCTTGAACATCTGTATTTAATCAAGATATAAATAATTGGAATACATCAAGTGTAACTAATATGAATCTTATATTTTATAATACAAAAAAATTTAATAAACCTTTGAATAATTGGGATATATCTAAAATTACAAATATGGATCGTATGTTTGCTAATGCAAAAGAGTTTAATCAACCATTAAATAATTGGAATACATCAAGTGTAATACATATGAATAGAATGTTTTATGGTGCATCAAAATTTAACTGAGAAATTTGAAATTGGGATACATCAAAAGTAACTACTATGGCTAATATGTTTCAGGAAGCATATAAATTCAATCAACCTCTAAGTAACTGGAATACATCAAAAGTTGTAGATACAAATGATATGTTTAGAGATGCAAGAGAATTTAACCAACCTTTAAGTCATTTTGATATGAGTAAAGTTGTAGATATGAGTTGAATGTTTGCTTGAGCATGAGAATTTAATCAAGATATAAATAATTGGGATATAAGTAGTGCTACTAATATAGCAGCAGTATTTACTGGTGCAAAAAAATTTAATCAACCACTGAATAAATGGAATACATCAAAAGCAACTGATATGAGAAATATGTTTTCTAAGACTTTAGAATTTAATCAAGATATTTGAAACTGGGATACATCAAAAGTAACTAATATGGAAAATATGTTTTGATGAGCAAAAAAATTTAATCAAGATATAAGTAATTGGAATGTATCAAAAGTAAAAAATTGGAATAAAATTTTTGATAGTTCAGTTATAACTAATGAACATAAACCTATAAAATTTAGATAGTAAAAAAAATCTAGAAATTTTTTCTAGATTTTTTTTATAACTTCTTGACTTTTTCAAAAAAAAAATATAATAAAAACAGTATTTGAAAAAATATTTTGTTTTAACTCTGGTGATGGTAAAACTAGATAGAAATATTTTTTTGATAAAAAGTGCTAAATCATTTTTGTGATTTAGAATTTGGGTGGAACCGTCCTAAAAAAATTTTTTAAAACAATTGGACCCCAAAAGAGATTTTCTCTTTTTTCGGGTTCTTTTTTATTTTTTAACTAAAACTTTATGAAAAAATTTGAAATGAAAGATATAGTTGCTCTTTGTCAAGCTAGAGGTTTTGTTTATCAATGAAGTGAAATTTATGGTTGACTTGCAAACTCTTGGGATTATGGTCCTTATGGTTCTTTACTGAAAGAAAATATAAAAAACCTTTGGATTAGAGAATTTGTACAAAAAAGAGATGATATGATGCTTCAAGATTCAGCTATTTTGATGAACCCTCAAGTTTGGGTGGCTTCTGGGCATGTTTGAGGTTTTTCTGATCCTTTGATTGATGATAAAAATACAAAAGAAAGATTTAGAGCTGATAAACTTTTGGAAGATTTGATTGAAACAATTGAGGATAAAGAAGCTTTTTTGAAAAAATATGATTTACCAAATCTTATTCCAGAATCTTGGGATATGCAAAAACAATCAGAAGTTATGCAAAAAGAGCAAGTAAAAAATCCAAATACTTGAGAAGCTTGAGATTGGAGTGATGTAAAAAAATTTAATTTGATGTACAAAACTTTTCAAGGTGTAAATGAAGATACAGCTTCAACTATTTATATGAGACCAGAAACTGCTCAGGGTATTTTTGTAAACTTTTCAAATGTACTTAGAACAAGTAGAAGAAAAATTCCTTTCTGAGTTGCTCAAATAGGTAAAGCTTTCAGAAATGAGATTACTCCAGGAAATTTTATTTTCAGAACTAGAGAGTTTGAACAAATGGAAATAGAATATTTCTGTGAACCAGGAAAAGATATGGAAGTTTTTGAAGCTTGGAAAGCTGATTGTAAAAGATTTTTGATGGAAGTAATCTGATTAAAAGAAGAAAATTTAAGATTTAGAGATCATGAACAAGATGAGCTTTCTCATTATTCAAAATGAACTACAGATGTAGAATTTATGTTTCCATTTGGTTGGTGAGAATTGCAATGAATTGCAAATAGAACAGATTTTGACTTAAAAGCTCATATGACTGAAAGTAAACAAGATTTGACTTATTTTGATCCAGTAAATAATAAAAAATATATTCCATATGTTATCGAACCATCAATTGGGTTAACTAGATTATTTTTAGCTACTTTATGTAATGCTTATACAATTGATGAAGAAAATGAAAGAACTTACTTAAAATTTGAACCAAGAATTGCTCCAATAAAAGTTGCAGTTTTACCGGTTGTTAAAAAAATTGGTGATTTAGCAAAAAATATTTTTAAACAATTAGCTGAAGATTTTGTTTGTGAATATGATGAAGTAGGAACAATAGGAAAAAGATATGCTAGAATGGATGAGATCTGAGTTCCATTTTGTGTAACTATTGATTCTCAAAATTATGAAGAATGAAAAGTAACAGTTAGATTTAGAGATTCTATGGAACAAGAAATTATTGAAATCTCAAAATTAAATGAATTTTTAAGAGAAAAATTAAAATAAAAAAAGAAGATTTTTAAATCTTCTTTTTTTATCTTTTTAAAATATTTTTTGATATTTTTTGCATTTCTTTTGCAAGTCAATATTCTAAAGTCAAAGCATCCCAAATAGCATCTTGAGTTAAAACTCATTGAGGAATATTTTCTGGAATTTTTCAAGTTTCACTTGCTTCGTAGTCTTTATTCCAACTTCATTTTTCATAGTAATGTGTAAGTTTTTTTATTTCTGGTTTTAAATTTTTATATTTTTCCAAAGCTAATTCTAAATCTGCTAAAACTTGATTTGTTTCGTTTAAAATATTTTCCATTTTTATAATTTTTTCTATTCTTTTTTGGTTCATATTTATATTTTTAAAATTCTATAAAAATAAAAAAGAGATTTTTTTATTTTCCCTTTTTTATTCTTTATGTAAATTATTTTTTTAATAAATCTCTGATTTCAGCAAGAAGTTCAGTTTCAGTTGGTCCTTTGGGAGCTTCTTGAGTAGCTTTTTCTTCTTCTTTTTTTATTTTATCTTTTGCAGTGTTTAGAATTTTTACTACTATAAAAATAGAAGTTGCAACAATTAAGAAATTTAAAATAATTGTAATAAAGTTACCATAAGCTAAAACAGCACCAATTTTTTTAGCTTCAACTAGAGGCATTCCAGCTGTAATTTTTTCATTTCCAAATGCATAGTAAAGATCTGAAAAATTTAAATCTCAGATAAGCCACCCAATAACTGGCATAACTAAATCTTCTACAATAGAAGTAACAATTTTACCAAAAGCAGCACCAATAACAACAGCAACAGCTAAATCTACTACATTTCCTTTTACAGCAAAAGCTTTGAATTCTTGTAATAATTTTTTCATAATATATATAATTTTAAATTAAAATTTTGTATATTTTATTGAAAAAAAATAAAAATCAAGTTTTTATTTTTTTGCCATCAAGTATTTTTTTACTTTTTCCCAGTTCTCAAATCATTTTTGTCAAAAATGAATCATTTCTCATTCAAATTTATCACTTCAGTTTGCAAGTCTGTCATCAACTAAAAAATCTCATTTATTTAAATGTTTTTTGTGGCTTAAAATCAGTCTTTTTTTTGCTTTTTCTCAAAAATATTTTTTTACCCATTTTAGTTTATCTGACCAAGCAGAATCATTTTCCCAAGGAGCAGTTGATAAAAAATAAACATCAAAAACTTCATAAAGTTCATTAAAAGCTTCTATTGCTCCAGGAATTGGTTTCATTTTTCAAAAAATTCCTGGAATATTTTTATAAGTTGTAAAATCATAGTTTTTTGTGATTTCTTCTGGTAAATTTTTTACTCCAGACATAAAATCAACTAAAACTCAATCCATATCTATATATAAAATTTTTTTTGTCATTTTTTATTTTCTTATTTTTAAGGTAAAAATTCTCATAAACTTGGTCTTTTTTCTAAAAGTTCTTTAAATTTTTCTCTGATTTCATTTATCACTTCAATACTATTTTCTAAGCTATCTGTTGTAACAAGTCTTTTTCTATAGTCTTTTACTCAAGGAAAATTTCTTAAATATTGAACTAAATGTTTTCTGATTTCTAAACTTCATTTTTTTTCTCATTTTGTTTCAACTAGTTTTTCAGCATGGAATTGCATCGCATCAAGGATTTCAGCTAAACTTGGATGATAAACTCAGTCAATAAAATTTTCTTTTTTTATTGGTGAAATTTTTAAAAATTCTTCATCATCGATTTGGTCTTGTCAGATAAAACACCAAGGGTTTCAAAAACTTGCTCTTCAAAGCATTATTCAGTCTAGATCTTGAACTTTTTGCATTCAATCAGTGTAGTTTAAAATATCTCAATTACAAATAACAGGAATTGATACATTTTTTTTCAGTTCATAAATATTTGTAAAATCAGCTTTTCAAGTGTAAGCTTGTTTTGCAGTTCTTCAGTGAATTGTGACTAAACTTGCTCCAGCTTTTTCTAGTCATTTTACAAAATTTATCAAATCTTGGTTTCCATCAAAACTAAGTCTTGTTTTTACTGAAATTGGTAACTTTGTAGCTTCATTTAATTTTCTGATTATTTCAAAAGCTGTTTCTTCATTTATCAAAAGAGAGCTTCAATGTCAGCTTCTTACTACTTTTTTTGCTGGACATCACATATTTACATCGATTCAAGCAATATTATATTTTTCTGATTCGATTATTTTTGCAGCTTTTGCAAAATTTTCTGGATCTTTTCAAAAAATTTGTATAATTAAAGGATCTTCAATTTTTTGATGAGGTAAAACTGAATCAGCCAGAAATCTAGAGTGAACAAGTCAGTCAGCACTGTAAAATTCTGAAATACAAAAAATGTGTGGAGAAACTCTTTTCATTGCTTGTCTATAAGCAGAATCTCCATATCAATCCATAGGTGCAAGAAAAACTAGTTTTTTGTTTTTTTCTAGTTGTTTTTTCCAAAATTGTTTCATAAATTTATTTGTTTAATTTCAATCTTATTTATTTTATATAAAAATAAAAAAAATCAACTTTTTATATAAAAAATATTTTCACTCTTTTGTCAAGCTTTATTTTTTGCAAAATATTATATTTTTATGTTATAATTATTTTAGTTTAAATTTATAAAAAAAATTGATGGATCTAAATGTTTTTAATGAAAAAAAGGAGGGGAATTTAAAAATAAAAGAAAAATTTTGATTTCAAAAAAAAGATAAATGTTGCTGACTTGTAAAATTGGCTGATAAATCGATGATTATTGAGCTTAGAGATGCTTTTTTGTGATTACCTGTTTGTTTTGTTATAGAAATGGAAGGTGTAAATTGAGTAGAAAAACTTGGAAAAAATATTGTTGCAGATATGCAAGAAGAAATGGAAAATCTAGAAAATGAAGAACATCTAGAAGA
>CAUQKR010000042.1:0-5664 GCA_963518665.1 uncultured Candidatus Altimarinota bacterium
CCATAAGAGGATTAGCTCTTCAAAGTTGTAATTTTGAGTATTCTAAATCTAAGTGTTTTATGGCTTTTTCTATTCATTGTTTTGCTTTTTCTAACATATTTTTTGTTTTTTAAGTTTTAATCATTTAAAAATTGTTTTACAATTCCTTTTTATTTTAAAAATATTTTTATAAAAATCAAGTTAATTTAAAAATATCTTTATAAAAAGAGTTTTTATTTTCTTTTCATTTAAATCAAGATTTTGACAATCAAAGTTTCTATAATATTTTATTATTAAATTCAAAAAATCACTATTTTTATCTATTTTTAGAGATGAAATTGGATTTTCTAAGAAGAAATCATTTAACTCATTAAAAACTGCAAAATTTCAAGGATTTTTTAAATCTAAAAAATCTCAATCTACAGAATAGAAAAAATTTCAAGTTTGAGTTTTTTCTAATTTTTTTTCAGAATTATCAAAAAATAATTCTCAATTTTCTTTTTCATCAAAATAAAAATAATATTTTGAATTTGAATTTTTTTCTTTTTGTAAATCCAAAAAATCAACTAAATTTACATTTAATTTTATTGGTTTTAATTCTTCTTCTTTTTCAGGTTTTCAAGCTTCTTTTTTTTGTTTTTCTACTTTTGGAATTTTTCTTTTTATTTTAAAATATTGAGAAATTTTTCAGTTTTCTTTTTCAGGACTCTCTCAAAATTCTAGTTTAAAATTTGTTTCAAAAATATTTTTTATTTTATTTTTATCAAGAAAAAGTGAATCTGCTTCTTTTTCATCAAAAAGTCAATATTCTTTTTGTGGAATTTTTGAGATTTTTATTTCATATTCTTTTTCTCAAACTATATTTAAATTTTTTTGAAAATCTATTTTTGGAGTTTTATCTTTGTACTCTAAAATTTCTTTTTTTCAAGTATTTACTATTTTTAGATTTTTTCAATCAAATTTTATTTCAGTTGGTAAATCTAAAGTTTCTTCACTCAAAAAATTATAAATTTTTTCTAATTTTTTCTCATAAAGTAAAATTCTATTGTTTGAGCTATCAACTATAAATAAATTTCCATTTTCATCTTCAGCTAGAGAAGTTGGATTGTTTAAAATTATTTCTTTTAAATTATTTTTTTCTGCTTCTTTTTCTTTTCAGTAAAAATATTTTCAAATCAAAACAGTTCAATCTTTTTTAAAAACTTTATTTTCTTCAGGATTTATCAAAAAATTTTTTGTTTTTAAAGTTTGATTTTTTCTTGGAATAAAATTTTTTATAAAAATAATATTTTCATTTTTTTGTCCAGTTTTACAAAAATCGTATTTGGTAGTTCAAATATAAGTAAATCAATCATTGTTGTAATCTTGTTTCTTTCTAAAAATTATAGAATCAAAATCAGAATTATTTTTTATTTCAATTTCATTTTTGTTTTTGATATTTTTTATAGAAGTGTTTAATTTATCAAAAAAATCATTTATTGAAAAAAGATTTTCTATACTTTTTTCTTGCATAAAAATATTTTTTAATCAAGAGCTTAAAAAAACACCTACAGAAGCCATAAGGATCATAGAAATAGTTAATCAAACTAAAAGTTCAACTAGAGTAACTGCTTTTTTTTGATGTTTCATAATTATTGATTTATTTTAAAAATCCATTTATCAGTGATAAACTTTGCATTTACATTGTTTTGTTTTATTGTATTTATATCCTCTAAAATTTCATCTAAAAATTCGATAAAAATTAAATTATTTTTTATAAAAATTATCAGGTTTTCTAAAAATGAAATATATTCTTCTTTTTCTATTTTTGCATTGAAAAAATAATTTATTATTTCAGTATCATTATTTTTTAGATAATTTTTTAACAAATCTTGATAAAAACTATTTGTTTTATCTTTTGATTTCGACTCAAAATTTATTATTTGAACTCTAGATAAAATCGTGTCTAAAATCCCAACTTCTGAAGAATTTGTAGTAAAAACAATGTTTTGAACTCAAGGTTCTTCAAAAAATTTTAGTAGAGAATTTCAGGCAGAATCGGTCAAGTTTCAAAGATTTTCTATAAGAAAAATTTGTACTTTAAAAGGAGTTCAAATATCTGCTTTTGATGAAAAATTTCTTATTTCTTCTACTCAAATTTTTTCAGATTTTGTTTCTTTTTCTTTTACAAAAACATAAAAATATTCTTTTGGGATTTCATAATGTTTTAAAATTTTTAAAGCAAGATTTTTTATATTTTCATTTAAGATTTCAGTATTTTTGCTTATAAATAAAAAAGGTGAGATTTCTTCACCTTTGTCTATTTTTTCTATTATTTTATTAAAAATATCATCCATTTTAGTCCAATGAAGAAGTATTAAGATCTAGTTCATTTAAAAGTTTGTTTAGATTTTTTTCTATATCAGCAGAAGCTTTTTCTACATCTTTTTCATTTTTAGTTTCAGTTTTTTCTTCTATTTTTGACTTTATTTTTTTATTTTCTATTTTTTTTATATTTTTATTATTTACTGCAGAAAAATCATCTTTTTGAGAATTTTCTTGAGCTTTTTCGAAATTTTTTACTTCATCTTTTGATTCAGTTTTTTCTTCTTTTGTTTCAAGAATTTCTATTGTAGAGCTATTTGTAGTTCAAGAAGAAATATTTCAACTTGAAATTGTTACATTTGATAAACTTCCGGAATTTGTTTCAGAATCTTTTTTAAAACAACTAAAAAGTCAAAAAAGAGAAACTATAGATAACAATACAGCAATTTTTTTCTTCATAAAATTTTAATTATTTTTTATTGTGTTTTTATTTTATTTAAAAAATAAAAAAAATCAAAAATAAATAAAAAAATACTTTTCTAAAAAAGAAAAGTATTTTAAAAAATTATTTTCCAAATTTTGTTTTATAATCAGCATGACATTTTGCAAGTATTTTTTGTGCAGTTGCTTTGTCATCCCAACCATTTAATTCAACTTTTTTACCGTGTAAATCTTTATAGTGAAGCATATAATATTCAATTTCTTCAAGTTCTTTTTTGTTTACATCGTGAATATCGTTTACATCTGAATAGAATTTATCATCAGCAGCAGCTAAAATTTTGTAATCATCTTCTCCAGAATCAATCATTTTTAAACCTCAGATAACTCTCAAAGGTACAACTACTCCAGGAGCAATTGGTTGAGAACAAAGGATAATTACATCAAGAGGGTCATTGTCTCCTTCATTCCAAGTTTGTGGTAAATCACCGTAGTTGAAAGTATAATCAATTGGAGTTTTTCCAACTCTATCAACCCAAAGAGCACCAGTATTGTGATCAAATTCATATTTTACTCTACTTCATTTTGGGATTTCTAAAATTGCATTTATTTCAGAAAAATCTTCATTTCCAAGTGGAATATCGTGGTATAAATTCATATTTTTAATATTTAAAAAATAAATTAACTAAATTTTAATTATAAAAAGATTTTTTTCAAGTTTTTATTTAAAAATTATTCAAAAATCAGGCTTAAATTACTTTCTCTAAAAATTTCTGTTTTTATATTTTCTAGAAAAACTCTCAGATTTTTTCACTTCAAAATTATTTTTGTATGGAATTTGTTATATTTTTTAAAAGAATTTTCTATAAAAATAATTTCTATTTCATTTTCTGTATTTATTAAATCAAGCTTTTCTTTTAGTTTTTTACAATAATTTATAGATTTTTTTTCATCTTCATTTCTGTATTCTAAAATTGCATATTCTGAAAATGGAGGATAATTAAAAAGTTTTCTTTCAAATAAAGTTTTTTTAAAAAATATTTTATAATTATCTTCAACTATCATTTTTATACTTTCATTTTCTGGAATAAAGCTTTGTATGATAAATTCTGTTTTTTCTCATTTTCTAGCTCATCTTCAGATAAGTTGTTTTATGTTTGTAAAAAGTTTTTCTTCACTGTTATATTTTTGCATTTGAAGTTCTTGTTCGATTAAAATTACAGCTACAAGCCCAACTTTTGAAAAATTGAAACCAGTTGTTATCATTTTTGTTCAGATGATTATATCAGCTTCATTTAGATAAAAAATACTATTTTCTTTTTCAGTTTTGTTTTTAACTGATTCTGCATCAAAACGAAAAATTTTTTTGTCAGAAAAAATTTTTTTTAGAGAATTTTCTATTTGTTCAGTTCAAACTCAAACTTTTAAAAGCTCTCAGTTTCAACAATTATCACATTTTTCATAAATTTTTTCAGAATGTCAGCAAATATGACAAACCATTTTTTGAGAATGAATATTTAGAGAAACATCACAATTTTTGCATTTAAAAATTTTGTTACAATTTTTGCAAATCATTGATGAAAATTCTCATTTTTTATTTATATAAATAATTATTTTTTTTCATTCTTTTAAATTTTTTTCTATTTCTTTCAATAAAGTATTTGAAATATATTTATTTATTTTGCTTGAATCTTGTGCTAAATTAACTAAAATCATTTTTTTATTGGTTATTTTTTCTTGTATTTTAAACTAAATTTTTATAAAATCAAAAAAAAGTATGAAAAATATTTGCAATTTTATATTTTTTATAGTAAAATATATTTACACACGTGGACGATACGAAGTTTTCTCCTTTCACTTCGGTTGTCCCGTGTTTTTTGTTTTTATGAAAAAAATATGATAAAATAATAAAAATTATAATTTTTGTATAAAAAAAATGAATTTAAAACTAGAAAATGAAATTCTTAGAAAAAAATTAGAAATAGCAGAAAAATGGATTAAAAGAGAAGTATTATCTAGAAAAAATGATATAAAAATCTCAAAAATAAATTTTTTTACAGGGAAAAATATAAAAAATTTTTTTGAGGATAATGTGGAAGAAATAGTTAGTAATAATATTTCAAATTTTATTCCAGAAGAAATTTTTATTTTTTTAGATAAAGAAATTCTTGAAAATCTTGCCTCGGCTGAATTGTCTTTTTTTAATTTACTTGAAAATAAAAATATTGATTGACTTTGAGTTGTAAGTCAATATCAAAAGGTTTTTGATCTGATTATCGAAGAGCAAGTTGCAAAAGTTTTTCGTAAATTTTTTATTTCAAAAAAAATAAATTTTTCTTTAAAAAATGATTTGGATGAAAAATTTTTAAATTCTGTAATTTTTGAATGATATATTCTATGATTTTGAAAACTTTTTTCTTTACTTAAAAAAATAAAAAATGAAGAAAAACTTTGATTTTTAGCTTCAGAGTTTAAAGAATTTTTAGAAAAAAATGAAAGTATTTGAAAAATTTTATTGGAAGAAGGATTTTTAGAAATTTATGAAAAAATAATAAATTTAGAAACTTTTTGATCAAAAAGACATATTTGAAAAATAAATTTTGAAGAAGTTAAGCAGACAAGAGAATTATTTTTGTGAGATTTGAAAAATGAAAATTGTTTATTTTTTAAGCTTATTTGATTTTATTCTGATTTATTTTTTTAGTTTTTTCTTGTTTTTTTAGCAATTTTTTTTATAATTTCAAAAATTATTTTATTAGAAAAAATTATGTTATACATTGTTGCTACACCGATTTGAAATTTGGAAGATATAACTTATAGAGCAGTTAGAATTTTGAAAGAAGTTGATTTAATTGCTTGTGAAGATACAAGAACAAGTCAAGTTCTATTAAATAATTATGAAATTAAAAAGCCACTTTTGTCTTTTCATAGCCATTCTTGAGT
>CAUQKR010000043.1:0-5165 GCA_963518665.1 uncultured Candidatus Altimarinota bacterium
AAAGATAAGAGAAGCAGAAGAAAAGATAAATTTATTAGAAGAGTGAGAAGTTAAAACAAATTTGAAATGAGAATTGGAAAAATTGAAAAAAGAAAAAGAAGCAAGAGAAAAATTAGAAGAAGCAAAAAATAATATAAAAGATAATACAATAGAAGAAAAGATAAGAGAAGCAGAAGAAAAGATAAATTTATTAGAAGAGTGAGAAGTTAAAGAAAATTTGAAATGAGAATTAGAAAAATTGAAAAAAGAGAAGGAAGCAAGAGAGAAATTAGGTTCTGCTTCATCACCTGAAAGCCTTGTTTTAAATAATGATTCAAGAGTTAAAGGTGTAAATGAAAACTTAAATAATTCTAATAAAAACTTTGAAATAAGTAAAGATGAAAATTTATCTTTAAAATTACAAAAACAAGATTTTAAAGGTGAAAATGGGGATAAAAAGGAAATTAAAAATGCTAAAGAAAAATTTGTTAAAGCTAAGGAGGAAGAAAATATTTTGGTAAAAGAAAAATATTTTTGAGATAATTTAAAAAATAATGGAAAAGAATTTAACTCTGAAATAAAAATAAAAGAAATATCTTCAAATAATTCTTGTCCTATAATTTTAAGTATAATTTCAGATCTTAACATTGATTATAAACAAAATTTTTCAGATTTAACTGTTAAAAATAATTTATCAGAAATAAATATTTTAACTAAATTATGAATTGTAAAATGAGTAACTGAGACAAGTTTTGAACCAGATAGAGAAATAACAAGAGCAGAATTTTTGAGTATTTTATTACAAATTCATTGTTATGATGTTAGTAAAGTTCCTGAAAAATTACCTTTTTATGATGTAGATTTAAATTCTTGGCAAGCAAGAGTTATAAAAGTTGCAAATGATCTAGGAATTATAAGTGGTTATAAAAAAGATGAAAAATGAATATCTTTTAAATCTGATAATGAAATTTCTAAATATGAAGCAATTATTATAATTAAAAAAATGTTAGAATTACAAAATCAAGACATAGATTCAAATTTATTAGATTTTGATTGATCTTTAACTAGGGATAGTATTGTTAGAAAATTTGTGAGTATTGTAAGAAATTATAAACAAATAAAAAACTAGAAAAATTTTTCTAGTTTTTTTATTTTAATAATTCCAAAATTTCTTTTCTATTATTTTCCAATGTTTCCAATTCATAATTAAAATTAATATTTGGAAGATTATCTATAGTTATATATAATCAAATAGAATTTTTTGAACTAATTAAATCTTTTAAGTTAAAGTTTTCCATCAAAATACTTCAAAGTCACTCTATTTCTAGATTTTTTTGATATAGATTGTAAATTATTTTTTCTAGATTTTTTTCTTCTAAAAATATTGTTTTTCTAAAAAAATATAAATTTTTATTTTCTTTTAGCATTCTAAAAATTGCTTTATAATTTTCTTTTAAAGCAAGTTTTTCATCAAAAGAAAATTTTTCTTGAAAAATATTTGATATTTCTCTTTTTGATTTTCTAGATAATAATTTTTCTTTTTCTAGAAATTTAATTATTTCAAAATTTTTATTTTTTAAAAAATAATTTTTTTATTTGTCAATTAAAAAAAACTTTTTCACTTGATTTTTTGCTTTAAAAAGTTAAACTTTAAATTGTTAAAAAATTTTACTTAATAATTACAAAATATATGAAAAACCTTGATTTTAAGCCAAAATACGGGGGGGGGGAATCTAGTTTATCAAAAAATAAATTTGCTTTTACTTTGGTGGAAATAATGATTGTGGTTGTTATCATAATTATTTTAGCATCAATTGCTTTTTTGAGATTGTGAAATTTTTCTACAGATGCAAATAGTACAAAAAGAGTTTCAGATAAAAAAAATATAGAACAAGTTTTGGAAGTTTATAAATTAAAAAATTGAGAATATCCAACTTTTGATGAAGAAGATTGAGAAGAAGTTTTTTGACAAATAGCTTGGGAACAAGTAAGAAAAAATCTTCCAGAACTTCCAGTTGATCCATTTACAAAAAAATATTATAAAATTTGATATATCCCAAGTTGAAAATATTGAAAAATAGCCTTGGTTGATTTGGATTGAGATAAAAAATTACTTAAAAATTATTCTGGGACAATTGCCTCTCAAACAAAACCTATTATTCCAGGATATACTTCTGTAGATAATATATTAAATTTAACTCCAGAGGAAATAGCTGAAGTTCAAGGAAAAGTTCAAGTATCAAATCCTACAGCAACAGTAACAATTTCAAATAATTGAACTGCAACTTTGGCTTATGCTGATAATTCGATAAATACTATTCCAAGTGAATCATTGGTGAGAATTAAAGATGTATGAACAAAAAAAACTTCTAGATTTGAAGTTTTATTTTGAACTAAAAAATGAACTAATTCAATAATAAAAGATAATAAAACTTGACTTATTTGGGAATGATTTAGTATGTATCCTAAGACTAGACATGAAGCTTTTACTTATTGTTATAAATCAGAAAGAATGTGATTAGAGTGGAGAGTACCTAAAATAAAAGAAATTAGATGATTGATAGATGTAAGTTTAAATGATTATTTTCGTCTCAATGAAAAAAAATGATATTGGATATATGAAATGTGAGATTATTTTAGAAGTTGATGTAAAGATGAAGGTTATTTAGTGTATTTTAAAAATTTACAAACTGACATTACTAATTTTTCTACATGTAAAAATACTCTATCAAGAGAAAATCTTATTTGTGTTTCTGATTGAACTAAAAAAAATTCATCTAAAAAGAAATTTTTATGAGAACCTCAAAAGTCAACTTGTGATAGAAGTTCAAATTGAAGGTTTGAGACTACTAATAATATAATAAAAGATAAGAAAACAGATTTATTATGGAGTAAAAATATAAGTAAGGGTGATCTTGAAAAGGCTACTTCTTATTGTACATGAATAAAAGATAATTGAGTTATTTGGAGGTTACCTACTATAGAAGAATTAAAAACTATAAGAAATTTTAGTTGTATTGATACTAGTTCTTATGATGATTTTAATTTTCTTTCTAAAAATACTTATTGGTCTAGTACAAGACCTAGATATCCATTTGGTTTGACAAGTAGTTCAAATGCTTGGCATATGAGTATGTATAATGGTTGAATTGACTATTCAGGTACTTGAGGTAGTTTAGATATAGTTTGTGTATCAGATAATGCTCGTAGTTGGTGATATTATTTTTCAGATAAAAATTTTACTTTTTTAGATTGAACTAAAAAGTGAGATAATTGAATAGTAAAAGATAATAAAACCTGACTTATTTGGGAAAGTCAATGAATTACATTAAAAAATTGGGAACAAGCAAAAAATTATTGTACTAATTTAAAAAAGTGAAATTGAAAATATAATTGGAGATTGCCTTATATATATGAATTAGAAACTTTAGTTGATTATGAAGAGAATGATTCAACTTCAAGTAATTATTTTTCATTTTCTTCTATTTGATATTATAAATATTGGTCTATAAATCAAAATTCTAATTTAGCTTGGTTTGTAAGATTTAAAAATGGAGAGAGTAATTATGAATTTAAAAATTCAAATAATAATGTTATTTGTGTATCAGATCAAAAATAAAACTAAAAAAGAATGATTTTTAAAAAATCATTCTTTTTTAAATATTAATATTTATTGTAATCTCAATATCTTTTTCTCCAGAAATTGGATTTTTCATCTTAAAAATATTTAACCCAGGTTTGATATAAAATTCGTTACTTGTCACACAAGTTAGACTTTCTTTTATTTTTTTTGCTATATCACTTGGATTTGTATCTGCTTTTATTATGTAGTCATCAGCACCATTTTCTAGAGCTTCATTTATCTTGTTTTTGTCTATTATGTTTGTAAACATAAAAATTTTTGAACAAGATGAAGTTTGTTGTTTGATGGCTTTTAGAGTTTCAAAACCATCCATTGATGGCATCATAATATCAAGTAAAATTGCATCTGGATTAAAAAATTCTAAAATTGTCAAACCTTCAAGTCCATCTTTTGCTTGCATTATTTCAAAACCTTCTTTTTCTAGTTTTTTTGTATACATATCACTCAAAACTACATCATCTTCTATAAGTAAAACTTTTATTTTTGTATTCATATTTTTTATTTTTATTAAATTATTTTAGTTCGAAGTAAAAATTACTTCATTTTTTTAGTTCTGATTTTACTTTGATTTCACTTCAAAAATCTTTTAAAATATTTCTAACCAAAGCAAGACCGATTCCAAGTCAAAATTTGTTGTTTCTTTGCAGGCTTCAGTCAATTTGTCCAAATTTTTCAAAAATTTTTTCTAGATTTTCAGCTGGAATTCAAGCTCAATTATCAATTATTTCAAATAAAATTTTTTCCTCAACTGAGCTAACTTTTATAATTATTTTTCCTCAATTTTCTGTAAATTTTAGAGCATTTGAAACTAGATTTATAAAAACTTGTTTAAGCCTATCAGAATCATAAAAAATTTTTTTATTTTTTAGAGAGTGTTCAATTTGAATCTCTATTTCTACTCATTTTTCTTCAGCTTCTATAAAAAAATCATTATAAACTGATTTTAAGAATTTTGTGATTTCTATTTCACTATAAAAATATTCCATTTTTCAATTTTCTATTTTTGACAAAACTAAGATATCATTTACTAGTTTTATAAGTCTAACCGAACTATCATAACAATGATTCAAAGATTTTCTTGCTTCATCTGAGATTTCTCACATATCTCATTCTAAAATCATTGATAAATATCATCTTATAGAAGTTAGGGGAGTTCTTAGTTCGTGTCAGATTATTGATAAATATTCTGTTTCTTGTTTCATTTTTTTATTTTAAAAATATTTCTTTTATTTTAGCATATTTTTCATAAAAATACAAAAAAATATGAAATTTTCTTTTGACAAATTTAGTTTTTTTTATATAATTCAGGTGAATTTTATGGAGTCTGTAGTTCAGTTGGTTAGAATGCCAGATTGTGACTCTGGAGGTCGAGGGTTCGAGCCCCTTCAGACTCCCCATATTTTACAAGATAAAAAACTAGAAAAAATTTTTTCTAGTTTTTTTATTTTTTATAAAGAATAAAAAAATAATTTTTCTGTTTGTCAATTAAAAAAAATATTTTTACTTGATTTTTTGCTTTTAAAAGTTAAACTTTAAATTATAG
>CAUQKR010000044.1:0-5037 GCA_963518665.1 uncultured Candidatus Altimarinota bacterium
AGTAGAAAATATATGAAATAATGCATTTAGTTGAAATCAATTGACAAGTATAAATATGCCTAAAGTAACAACTATATGAATGGAGGTATTTGAGGAAAATCAATTAACAAGAATAAATTTACCAGAAGTTAAAACTATATTAAGATTTGCATTTAAATGAAATCAATTAACAAATATAGAATTACCAAAAGTAAAAGAAATATGAATAGGAGCTTTTTGGCAAAATAATTTAACTAAAGTTGTTTTACCAACTTGAGTAAAAATTGATGAGTCTTTCCCTAATGATGTAACAATAGAATATAAATAAAAAAGTAGAAAAAATCTACTTTTTTATTTTTTTATAAAAAAAATTGAAATTTTTTTAAAAATGAGTAAATTATAACAATATATTTTTTAAAAATTTTTTTGATGAAAAAGTGACATATCTTTTTTATTTGTGGGCTTACTTGAGCAGGAAAGTGAACTTTGATTAAGTGATTATTAAAAGAAAATATAACATCTTTGGAGTTTGCTATGTCTTGCAAAACTAGAGAACCAAGACCTGGTGAAATAATTTGAAAAGATTATATAAAACTCTCAAAAGAAGAATTTCAAAATCAAATAAAAGAAAAAAAATTTTTAGAATATAATTTAGTTCATAATCAAGATTATTATGGTACTAGAAAAGTTGATGTGATAGACAATGGAATTTTAAAATGAAAAAATATTCTAAAAGAAATCGATATGCTTATAATTCCGACTATTTTAAAAGATTTGGATTATATGAAAGATGATTTTTCTATTATTTGTCTGGATTTACCTGTAGAACTGGTAAAAGATAGAATGCAAAAAAGATGAGATGATGTAGAATGACTTGATTATAAAAATAGAATAGAATCAGCTATAGAAGAGAAAAAATATTCTAATCTTTGTGATTTTATAGTTGATGCTACTAATTCTCCAGAAAAAGTTTTAAAAGAAGTAAAAGATTTTATTATTTCAAGAATATAAAAATGAATTTTCATATTTTAACTATTTTTCCAGAAAGTTTTGAATCATATTTTTGAAGTTCAATTATGAAAAAAGCACTTGATAAAAAATATTTTTCTATAAATCTTTATAAACTAAATGATTTTTCAGAAAAACCGACAAAAAGAGTTGATGATAAAGCTTATGGAATGCATGGACAAGTGATAGAAGCTGAAGTGTTAGCTAAGGCTATAGAATATATTTTTAAAAAAGTTGGTAAAAAGATTCCAGTGATTTATATGACTCCAGGTTGAAGTTTGTTGGATCAAGAAAAAGTCGAGTTTTTTTATGAAAATTTAGAAAAAGATTGTCTGATTATTTGTTGACATTATGAGTGAATAGATGAGAGGATTATAGAGCTTTTTGTTGACTATAAAGTTAGTATTTGAGAATATGTTTTGAGTTCTGGAGAGTTGTCAGCAAGTGTTTTTATTGATGCTTTTGTGAGAAATATTCCTTGAGTTTTGTGAAATAAATTGAGTTTAGAAGAAGAAAGTTTTTCAAAAAAATTTGAAAGAAAAAAAGAACATCCAGTTTATACTAGACCAAAAATTTTTAGATGACTATCAGTTCCAGAAGTACTTTTTTCTGGAAATCACCTAGAAATAGAGAAGTGGAAAAAAAATAATTTATTTTAATAAATATAAAAATTATGACAGATTTACAAGCAAAATTTACTGAGTTTTTTACTCAAATTTATCAATCAATAAATTTTGAATTTATTATAAAATTTTTGATTGTATATTTTTTTCTTATTTGGATATCACTTGTAGTTTGGGTTTTAAAAGATATCAGAAACAGAACTACAAATGTATTTTTTCAAATTTTTTGTTTAATTGTTGCAGTTATTCCATTTTTTGGTATTTTTGTTTATTTACTTTTTAGACCTTCTAGAACTTTATATGAAAAATATTATGAAGAAATAGAAGAAAATTTAGATATAATAAATGAAATAATTGAAGAAAGAAAAAAACAGTTTGAAACCAAAATAAATAAATCTATAGAAGAAGAAAGAAAAAAAACAAAGTTAAATAAAATAAATTTTTCTTATAAAACGATTGTAAAAGAAGAACCCAAAAAAGAAATAAAAGTAGAAAAAAACTCTGATTATAAAACAGCAGATAAAGAAATAAGAATAACTCAAATTAAAAAAAGAAGCTTTTAAAGCTTCTTTTTTATATTAGTCATTTTATTCAATAAAATATTATAAAAACTCACATTACAAAAACTAGATAATTTAAAAATTTTTCTATAAAATTATTTTTTTTGTTTGCCAAGATATTATATCATTTTCATGTTAATAGAGCTAAGATTCCTAGCATTAAACCAAGTCATAAGCTAAAGAAAACAACGATAAAACTTGCATAAAGTGTGTCTCATATACTGAAAGAAAGTAAAAACAAGACAAGAGCATCTATACAAGGATTGCATCAAAAAATTATTCAAGTTACAAGAGTTTTTTTGAAGTTTGCTTTTTGGTTGTGTCCATGATTATGATTGTGTTCATGATTGTGATTGTGAGAGCATCAACAACTACAAGCTGAAATATTTTTATTTTTTATTTTTTTGTAAGCATACAGGCAAAAATAAGTTCAGAAAAATATATATAAAATCAAACTAAATTTGTGTAAATAATTTGTCGAAGTTCAAGTTCCAAGTTTTAGTAAAGTTATTGCAAAAGCAAGTAAAAATATAAAAATCGTATGAGTCAAAGTTATAGTTGTGATGAGAATAAAAACTTCTTTGTTTCTATCAGATTCTGATTTTTTTTCCATCATATAAGCTCAAACTATACTTTTTGAGTGACCTGGTAAAAGTCAGTGTAAAGCTCAAAAAATAATTGCAAAAAATAGTCAAAAAATTTTTACAAAAACTGAAACATCTTTTCATAAATATTCTTGAAAATAAGCTCAAATATTTACTCAATTTATTTGTATACTGTTTTTATTATTTGCAGTTAGTAGAGGATTATTTTTTATAGTTTTTTCACTAGATTTTGTCTCTACTTGTTTTGGTCAGATTTTTTTTATATCAAGTATATATTCTATAAAATTGTCTTCTTCTTTCAGAGTTTCACTTATTATTCAGTATTCCCAGTTTTTTAAATAATAAATTAAGTATCTTTTATCTCAAAAATCCTTATAAGTTCACATATCATTTTTTTCTTCTATTTCAGAAAAAAAGAAAGAGTGAGAAAAGTGAGTCAACTTCCAAAAAATATCTTTTTTATAGTTTAGGTAAAAAAGATTATTTTCTCAAAGATTTTTTATTTTTGTTCAAAAAATGATTTTTATGAGAACGGTATTATCTTTTAGTTTGTCATAAACTTCTCAAGATTCAAAATTTAAATCAAGTTTTTCTCAGTTGTAAGTTATGGTTGTTGATTTTTTTATATATTCATTTACATAAGTTTGTAGATTTTCTGTTTTCAGTTCTTGTCATGTTTTCTCTACAAAATCTTTTTTTATTGTGTCAGTAAAATCAAGCCAAGTATTTAAAGTGTATTCGATTTTGACTTCATTATTTTCTTCATAAATATAAAATCTATTTAGTATATCTGGTGGAATAGCACAAGCATAGCTAAGTCCAAATAAACTAAAAAATATCAAAATTGCTAAAAAAAATTTTTTCATTTATTTTATTTTTAAAAATTACTTTATATATTATAGTTTTTTTTATTCTGAAATACAAATTTTTATTATTTTTTAGATTGACTTTTTTTAAAAATATTTTATAATTTAAGGGCTTATTTTTTATAGAAGGAGGAAAATATGAGCATGAAAATCTTGAAAATTTCTTTTTTTAGTTATGAAAAAGCTTTCAGATCTAACAATGTAAATTTTGATATTTACACTGATAAAACTGGACTTCTGGCTGATTTCAATTCTTTTCCTTGTAAAATTAGAAGAGAAGATGTCACAGAAAGGGAACTTGAAAAAAATTATTTTTTAGCTTATGAGGATATTCCTCACGATTGCTTTGCTATGGCTCTTGTTTTAAAAGTAAAAGATAGTTATAAGATTTTGTCTATTGTTTATGTTGA
The DNA here is from genome assembly GCA_963518665.1 of uncultured Candidatus Altimarinota bacterium. GTDB lineage: Bacteria > Patescibacteriota > Gracilibacteria > BD1-5 > UBA6164 > GN02-872. The sequence goes on from CAUQKR010000044.1 coordinate 4,052, forward strand.
TGCAGAGATTTTGTCAGATTTTATAGATGTTTTACCTCATCCTTTGATGATTGTAAAAACTTCTATTTCTGAAAAATTTTTCTTTCATCTAAAACGAGATAAAATTGTAGAAAGTTCTGTGATTTTAGAAGATAGAAAAATTTCTGAAGAAATTAGACAGAGAAAAAAACATTTATTTTCTCAGAAAAAATTTGATGAACCTTTTTATCTTTCTCATATTAAGAAAAAAAATAGATTTTCAAATATCAAAAATTTTTCTAAAAAAGTTCCTTTTAGAAAAATTTAAAAAAATTAAAAAGCCCAAATTTGGGCTTTTTTTAAACTCTTATTTTTTGGATTTTTTCTCCATATTTTAAACAAGTTGAAACTATACATTTCCCTGTAACTCCAGCAAAAAATGGTAAAAATCAAGCTAAAATTAAAAGTTCATTTATATCTAGATTTTCAGTATTTACAACTAAAGCAGCAGAGTACCATATTAAAATAGCAAAAACTACTTGTATTATTCTAATAATTTTTTTCTTTGCTACACAAACCCCACTTAAGTTTAAAACAGCAAATAAAATAGGGAAAAGTCAAAGTGCAGTTATTACATATTTTAAAATTTCTTTAAAAGAACTTGTGTCAACATTTCAAAACAGCATTGTTGATTCTATCTCATTTGCTGCTTCTTGTACAAAAAAATTGTAGTAAAGAGTAGCAACTAAAACAAAACCAAAAATAAATCTAATAGCAAGGATTGTTTTATCACTTGGTCTTTTTTGTAAAAATTTTATAAATTCAAACATATTTTCATAAGTTATTTTTTAAAGCTTTAATATTTTAAAGAATTTTTTAAAAAAAGCAAAAAAAATTTTGACTTTTAAAATTTTTCTATATAATATCTAGGCTTTAGAGAAAAAACATCTTTTGGGATGTCGCCAAGCGGTAAGGCAGCGGACTTTGACTCCGCCATGCGGGGGTTCGAATCCCTCCATCCCAGCCAT
>CAUQKR010000045.1:0-4998 GCA_963518665.1 uncultured Candidatus Altimarinota bacterium
GAGATTTGGTGATGGCTGATGGTGTGATTTCTGAAGATGAAAAAGATGAAGTTGTTAGGGCTTTACAACTTTTGGCTAGAGTTAACAAAATTAAGGCTGGAGTTGATAGTTACTAGGAAAAATTTTTAAACTGGTTCTCTTGTTTGCAAGTCTGGAGAACCAAAAATCTTGCAAAAAATTTTAATTTTTTAATTTAAGAAATTATGAGTACAATTAGAGAATTTGTAGAAAAAAGTTTAAAATCAGGAAGGATTGATTTCAATGGTGACAATGATTATCAATGTGTAGAATTGATAAAAGTTTATTTAAGAGATGTTTTTTGAAAAACTGTTTGATCTCTTTGAGATTGAAAAAAAACTTATTTAGGAACAAAAAAACATTGATTTGAAGATTTTTTATATGATAAAAATTTTCAAGAAAAAAGACCAAAACTTTGAGATGTTATATCTTTTTGAGCTACTAGTTGAAATAAATATGGTCATACGGCTTTGGTTCTTGGTTCAGATCAAGATTTTATTTATGTTTTAGAACAAAATTACTGAAGTTGAAATTGAGATTGAAAATGAAAAAACTCTTTAACTATAAGAGAAAAAAAATATTATAATATATCTGGAATAACAAGATCTTCTGAAATTTTAGATAAAGTTTCAGAAAATATTTTAGATAAAGTTTCTTTTTATACTTGAGTTCATATTTGGCAAAATAACATAAAAAGAAAAAATGTATTAGAACCTTTATTTTATTTTTTGGCTTGATATAAAGATAATTTAAACTGAAAAAATTTTAAAGATTTATGAATAATAAAAAATTTAGAAAATAATGCTACAAGACAAGAATTAGCTTATATAATTTTGGCTTTTTTAAATAAAATTTTGGCAAAAAATTTGAGTTTACAAGATTTACAAAACAAAGGAATTTGGAATTGACAAAGACCAAATGATAAAGTTACAGGTTATGAATTTACTTTGATGATCAATAAAACTAAAGAAGTTTTTGGATTGTAAAAAAACAAAAAAGTAGAAAAAATTTTATTTTTCTACTTTTTTTTATATAATTTGAAAAATATTTTTTAATTTTTAGATTATGAGAAAAGTTTTTTTATTATTTTTCGTTTTATTTTTCATTTTTTCTTGTTCTCAAAAAAATATTGAAAATTCTAAAATAAGTTTAACTTGACAAATTGAAAAGCAAGAAATAATCTCAGATGAGACTTTTATAAATTCTGAAGAAAATAAAAAAAATAAAGCTGATGCTTTGGAGTGTATGGAAAAATTTGATATAAAAAAAGAATTTGACTGATTATGAATAAATCAAGCTTTTAGGTATAATTGACAATGTTATTATTTTAATTTTTATTTAACTTCTAGAACTTTTTTAGATAAAATTTATACAACTTCTGAAAATTGAAAAAAACAATATAATTTTACAGAAAATTGAAAAATAGAAAAAAATTTAAAATATTTTCTGGCAAAAATAAATGATTTTGAAAATCCTTATTTTAGCTGATGTAGACAAGATAAAATAGATATAAAAATAAATATTTTAGATACTTTTGATGATATTCTTAAAGAAAATAATATTATTCCACCAAGAATAATTTATACTGAAGATGAACTTTATAATTCTAAATATTTTTCTTTTGGAACTTCATTTTATACAAAAGAAGAATGGAATAAATGGTTAGAAGAAAATAAAGAAGATTTAGAAAAATATAAAAATTTTTTAAATTATTATTTTAAATACAAAAATTCTCCAGATTATCCAGAAATAAATAAAACTTTTGAAAAAACAAAACAATTTATTTTAAAAAAATATTTAGAATGACTTGAAAAAATTCCTGAAGATGAACCAAAATGTTATTTCTTTTTTGATAAAAATTGAAATTATGATAAAGAAATAGAAAAACTATCTTTAGAAGAAAAATATTTTATTTATGATTTAGAAAAAATAAAACAAAGAAAAAAAGAACTAGAAAAGCTCTAGTTCTTTTTGTATAAAATAAAAATAATCTTTTTGTATTTCTTCCACTCTTTTAAATAAAAAAGAGAGCTAAAAACTCTCTTTTAATTTGTAAAAATTTTAAAATAAATATAATATAAAAGTTTTATATTTTTATTTTTTATTTTTTCTTGTTCTGAAAAAAAATCTCAAGAAAATTTAAAAAATTGTCTAGAAAAATCACCTATTGAAGATAAAATTTATTCTTCTTATTTTTCTTTTGAAAATAAAAATGATAATTTATGTTATTATTTTTGATTTACAAATAACCAATTTTTTTTAGTTAATGAAAATTTAGCAAAAAATATAGAAAATAATTTAGAAAAAGATTTAAAAACTTGATATTTTACAAAAGATTGGGAAAATGAGGAGGATCTAAAAAAACATATTTTACAAATTTTTTCACATACAAAATATAATTTACTTTATTCTGAAAAAATAGATGAAATATTTGAAAAAATAAATAAATCTGATTTTTTTGAAATTCCAACATTTGTTATTTTTGATGAAAAAAATATTTTAGATTTATATTTAGAAAAATTTAAAGAATTAAATATAATTTTACCAGAAAAATTTGAAAAAGTTGGGAATTTTAATAAAAAGGATTTTTTGGGATTACTTGAAAGTTATTCAAGACAAACAAAAGAAAAATTTTCAAAATATTTTGTTCCAGTTCCAAAATATTTTTATGATATGGATTTTGAAAATCTTTACCAAAGTTTGCTTGAAAAACAAAAAAAGAGAGTTTTTAGCTCTCTTTTTTAAATTCTTTTCTTATCTCTTCATATAATTTTTCTAGTTTTAAGTTTTCTATTTTTGTTAAATCTATTTTTATTTTTGCATTTTCATATAAATAATCTTTTTCTTTTTTTACTACTTCTTGAAAATTTTCATTATAATTTAAATCTTGTTCTTTACTTAAATAAGCTTTTTCAGGAAGATTTTTTATTCATAATTCTTTTAATATTTTTGAATAATGTTTAAATATATCTAAATATATAAAAGTATCTGGTATCATTGGGTTTGTGTAGTTATCGTGTTTTTTATACCATTTTTCCAATTCCTCTTTTACTTCTTTTGTATCAAATAAATTTATATATTCCTCTATTATTTTTCAATCTATTTCTACTTTTTTTGTATCTTTTTTTGAGTAAAGGAAGAAATTTGCATATGGTCAATTTAACTCACTTTCTACTCATAGAGAATAACAATTATTATCTACTAAAAAATAAAAAGATAAGCTGTTATTGTAAGGACATATTTCTAGCACTTCTTTTTCTGTTAATATTTTTTCTTCAATTTTCCCTGAATTTGTCTCAATTTTTTTATTTTCTTCAACTTTTTCAGGATTTTTTGTAGAATATTCACAAGAGAACAAAAATAAGCTACAAATAAGTAAAAAAGTTATTTTTTTCATAAAATTTTAAATAAAAATATAAAGCTTTTATATTATAATTTTATTTTGAAAAAGTCAAAGGTAGAAATAATTGATTTTTATTGGCTTAAGTGTTCATTTTTTAATTCTGACATTTTTTTTATTGCATCATTATAATCTTCTGTAAGAATTGATGGTAAATCAAATCATTCTTTTCAAAATTTATATATATTATATTTTCCAATAAATTTTATTAAAGCTATACATTTATTTTCCTTTTTAGAATAAAAAAAATCTTCTACTCCTGTGGATAAATTATTGAAATGTGTATTATGAGATGCTAAATAACTATTAATAGCTATAGAACAAGAAATATTATTGTTATAATCTTGTTGTTGTTTTATAATTTGTTTAAGTTCTAAAACTTCTTTTTTTAGTTCTTTTATTTCTGTATTTTCAGAACAAGAAAAAAGTAAAAAACTTAAAAAAAATAAAATAAATAACTTTTTCATAATAAAATAGTTAAAAAATAAAAATTTAAATCTCAAACTTTAACTTCTGAATGGCCTGCATCCTGTGGCTATCTCTGACTGCAATATAACGGTTAGTTGTAGAAATATTTGTGTGTCACATTTGTTCTTTGACCACTGCAATATCAATTCATTGCTCGATCATCCTGCTAGCATAAGTATGACGAAGCCTGTGAGGATAGATATTTTTTAGCCCTGAAATTTTTTTGATTTCTTCAAAAATTCTTTTTATAGTTGTTTCACTCATTTTAGGTTTTCTTCAACTGTAGAAAAGAAATTCTGAAACTCAAGCTGTGATTTTTAAAAATTCTTGCAATTTTTTTGAAAAATTATCTGGAATATAAATATTTCTGTCTTTTGCTCATTTTCCAGCTTTTACAAAAATTTTATTTTCAGAAATATTTTCTCTTTTTAGGTTCAAAAGCTCATTTCTTCTGAGTCCAGTGTATAAAAAAGTTTCAATTAAAATACTATTTCTAAGCCTCAAAAATCAGCTCCATCTTTTCTCGACTGCTCTGAAAATATCTCAGATTTCATCATCTTCAACAGGAATAGGAAGGGAAGTTTGGACTTTTGGTGGAGTGATATGTCTAGGAGTATTGATTTCAATTATTTCTTCTTCTATTAGAAAATCTGCAAAAATTCTAATGCATTTAAGATATTTCTTTTTTGTCTCGTTTGATATGTTTTTTTCTATGATTTTGTAATAATTTTTTTTGAAAATTTTTAAGTCTCAAAAATCTTTTAGTTTGATATTTGTATATTTGAGAAAGCTGTTAACATAATATGTGTAGTATTTTATGCTGGTTGGTAATAATCCCTTTGCTTTCAGGTAAGTTATAAATTTTTTTTCCATTTTTTATAAAAAATTATTAAATAAAAAATGAAAAATATCAAAAGTCAATATTATTTTAAACTAAAAAATATTTTTGTCAAGTATGAAAGTTTTATTTTTCTTCCAAAAAGATTTGACTTTTATGTTAAAATGTATATAATATTAGCATATTAAATACATATATAATATGTTCAACAAAGTACATTGGCCTTCTAAGCCAAAGGTCGTAGGTTCGATCCCTGCAACGTGTACCATTTTGA
>CAUQKR010000046.1:0-4892 GCA_963518665.1 uncultured Candidatus Altimarinota bacterium
TTATTCTTTTTGCTTCAGCTTTTCTTTCTTTTATACTTTCTTTTGTTATCATTTTTTCTAAAATTAAAAATTAAAATTTTTTTTTTGTCTAATTCTACTCTGGAGTAATAATCTCTATTTTTTCAAATCCTTAAGTTTTTCCTTATTTTTCAAAATAAGATATTCCTCAAGCTTCTTTTTTGTAGAAGCAAGCCCAAAATAAAGCTCTCTTCTCTCCAAATCTTTCAAAATATTTTCCCTACTTTCCAAAAATTTTTTCTTTCTGCTCTCAAAAGATTTTTCCAAAATTGGTGCTATAACTTTCTGAAGTTTCTGCCTTCTTTCCTGATCTTCCCTTTCTAGTAAGTAATATTTTTCAGGATTTTTTTCAAGCAAAATCTTCTTTTCTTCACTTCACATTTCATAAAGCTTCAATTCTCTTTTTGGCTCTCCTAAGCTAAGCCTAACTATTTTTCAGTAAAAAGTTTCTATACTTTTAAAATTCAAAAATCTTTGAGCTGAAGAAATAAAAACTCCAGAAGTTCCTGAATTTAGAGCATTTTCATAAATAAAATTAAACTCTTCAGGTGTCTTATCTATTTCTAGCTCTTCTCAACTCCAAGTTCTTATAACTGTGATTTGTTTTATATCGTTATAATACTGCTTTGTTGCCTTACTTGTCATATCTTTCAATTATTTTTTAAAATTAAAAACTTGTTGTAAACTTCAGCATAATTTTGATAAATAAGCTTAGGTCCAGAGCAAATCTTCCAAAAATTCACTTGCAAACTTGCTTTTAAAATGTTTTTTGAAAACTCTATCCTGCTTTGTCCTAGATTTTTTGAGAATTCCCCAAAATCTTTGGCTGTCAAAATATGTTTTCAAAAATTTCTTTCATGTGTTTTGTCATAAGCAATTCACAATTCATTACATAGACTTTTTAGCTCTATAATCAAGTTATCTATACTTTCAGTTATATCTTTTTTTACTAGTTTTTCACAATTTTTAGCCGGAACCGCGGAACTTTTTATTTCTTTTTTTTCTGATACTTCTGCCTTTTTTTCAAGTTTTTCCTTTTCTTTGTTTTCATAAACAGAAAAATTTTTTATTTCATTTTTTCCATTTTCTCCAGAAATTTCAATTTCTGAATTATTATTATAATTTATTTCTTTATTATTCTTTATTATTCTTTTTTCTTCTTTAATTGTTTCTTTTTGTGTTTCATTTGTGTTTCAAACTTGTTTCATTTGTGTTTCACTTCAATTATACTTGTCCCAGTTTTTCAGCTCAAGTAAGGTAAATTTTGTGTTCTTTTTGTGTTTCACTATTCATTCATTTTCTAAAATTTTTATCATACGATTTATTTTTGATAAACTTAGTCAAAATTTTTCTGCTAATTTCCTTTGAGAAGTAAGTATTCCTCCAGGTTTTATAGTTATTTTTTCCAGTCAAACATAAAAACTTCACTCTTTATAATTTGCTTCTAATAGTAAATATGAAAAAAATCATAATAATTCTAAATTTGAACTTATAGGATTTTCTTTCAATTTTCTATATAATTTTATATATGTTTCATTCATATTTTTAAATATATTTTTTTAAAAATTTTCATCAATCCAAGTTAGAAATTTTTCTTCTTTTTCATCTATTAAAAATCATTCTATTTTCCCCAATCATTTTATTTGCCAAAGATATCCAAATTCACAAATTATTTTTATATTTTCTATATAATTTTTAAATTGTTTTGTGTTTAATTCTGTTGTAGAAGTCAAACAAAAAACATATTTCTTAGAAAAATCAGAATAAATTCTCTTCTTTGGTAAAAAAGCTTTTTTAAATTTTTCATGTAAAAAGTCAGTTGTGTAAAAAAATCAATTATTTTTATATACTTCAGAAATATAACTCAAAATAGCCCAATACAGCTTGTTTTGTTCCAAAGTTCTGTTATTTTTCACTTGACTTATTTTGTATTTCCCATCTGGTAAAATCTGATTTGAAAAATTTTTTATTTTCCCATTTACTTTTTCAAAAAATATTGTTTCCATTTCTTATTTTTTCTTAAAAAAGGATTATGCTATTCCATAATCCTCATCATTAAATTCCATCTCATCTTTTTTGTAATCAAAAGGATTTTTTCATTCAAGCAAAGCCTCTAAAACAATATTTGCTTTTTCATATTCTTCTAAAATTTCCTTTTCTGTAGCAGAAGGAAGCCCAGGGTTAACTTGGTAACTTGTCTCCAGTTTTTCCCCAGTTTTTGTGATTTTTAAATCATATCTATTTTTTGGATCTCCATAATCTTCATCCCTGCATAAAGTCAAAATTGCTTCTTTTAAGCCTTTTTGTGTGATTTGACAAATCTCTATTTGTTCTGTGTTTCTATTATAAACCACAAAAGCCCAAAATTCTTTTTGAAATCTTCCTTCCTCTATTCCTGGAGTTTCTACAAATCTTGTTCTTTGTCTATGTACTTTTTTGTTTATGTCAAAATATTCCCAACCAACTAAACAAGAGCTCAAAATTCTTAGTCTTGTCACTCAATTCTCAAATTTTGTGTATTTTCCAGAGTTTGTTTTTGGTATTTCATAGTTTTCTGGTAAAAAATTGTTTGTATTCATAGTTTTTTTATATTAAAAATTAAAATTAAATTATTTGTTATTTTTGTAAAAATTAAAATTTTTCTCTTTGAAATTTTTCATATTCTGCTGCTTTTTCTTCCTCTCTTTCTAAATCTGCTTCTGTTACTTCTGAAGCTAAGAAATAAGGCAAAGCATAAAAATTTTTCCCTTTTTTATAATTTAAAGCTATAACTTTTTCTGTTTTAACTTTTCTTTCCTTATTATAGATTTTTTGAAAAATCTCTTTTTTTCTTTGTTTTTCTTTTCCCAATTTTCTTTTCAATTCTATATTTTCTGTAATAAGCTCAGACCTAAATTGTCATTCTGGCAAAACTTCTATCATTTTTTCATTTTTTTTAATTATTTCACTTATTCTCATTTTCTCATTTTATCAATTATTTCTCACATTTCTTTTAATATTTTTTCTAGCTTTTCCAAGTCTTTTTCAGCTATACAAAAAGCTTTTTCTATTTCTTTTTCCATTTTTTCTTTACTTTTATTAAAAATTAAATATAATAAAAGTGGCTTTTATATGCCACTATGTGCTTTTACTTGGGGAAAGTTTAGCACTTTTTTTTATTTCAAATTTTTTTCATTTTGTCTTAAATTATAATAAAATTTTACATCAGCTAGCCAAATACTAGCCTTATCATCTCCAGTCCATGTAACAGCCATATCATAATTTGGAAATTTTTTATAATTTTTTTTCCAAATTTTTTTAAATGCTTCATAGCTTTCGCTTGGAGAATTGTAAATACACATATTTTTTCTCCCAACTCTAGAGCAAGGTGCAGTTTGTCAATTTTTTATTCCAAAACAATTATTGTATTCTTTTCAGAATCATTTTTGACAATTTCAAGTCTCTGCCATAGCTACTGCATAGGCTAAATCATAATAATATATTCCATTTTCTTTTTTTTCTGAAGTTTTTACTTCTTTTCCCCCAGGGGACTCTCTCTTTGGTGAACCAAATTCACCTTGTATTTTCACCCCAGGGTGCTCTCTCTTGCTTTTTCAAAGCAATTCACCTTGTGTTTTTGTTAGAGCAGTCATATCTTTTCCACTTTCTTTGATAGGTGCTGGGAGTGAGTAGGACTGCTCTTCTACTTTAGCAAGCTATTTTTTAGCTCTTTTATTTCTCAATTATTTTTTTCTAAATTTTCTTCAAGTAAAGTTTTTTGATTTTTTAATTCTGTTATTTTTTCAGAAATTTCTAAATTATTTTTTTCTAAAACCTTTATTCTTTCAGACTTAGAAATTAAATCTTTATTTTGCTCAAGTTTTGCTTCAACTTTATTTTTTTCTGCAAGAATTGTATAAGTTGTAAATCAAAAAAGAAATAATGTTAATCATAAAATTATGCTAAAAATAGCTATTATTTTTTTATTTTCTAAGTTTTCCATATTTTAAAAAGTTAAATATTAAATTTTTCAATTAAGTAAATCTAAATAATCTTCTGTTAGATTATCTTTTTCTAAATCATGTAAAAATTCTACATAATTTTCTCAAGTTAATAATATTTTCTCTTTTTTATAATTACCAAGACATCAACATCTTGATATTCTTCTTATTGTATTTTTTGTTTTTATTTTTGTTTTTGTTTTCATATTTTTATATTTTTATAAATTAAATATTTTTTTCTTCAAGTTCTTTCTGAACTTCCAAAAATTCTTGTAATAAGTCTAATCATATTGATCAATCCCTAACTTCAACACAATTACAAGATTTAGTTTTTTGTTCCAAAAAATTTTGGAATTTTAAAATAAATTCTTCCATAGTTTTTATTATTTAATCTCAAAAAATTCTGTTATTGTATATTGTCATACTCTAACATAGTTATTTTCTTCCATATATTTTAAGATTTTTCCTTTATTTTTTATCCTTCATTTTCCTGTATTCATAATTTTCTTTAGTGTTTGGATTGATAGTCAAATTTCATTTGACATATCTGTTAATAATCAATTATTAGTTTTTGCTATTTTTTTAAATATAGTCATTTCTTCCATTTTCTTAATTTTTTTAAATAAATAAAAAAGCCATAGTTCGTTTTAAACTATGGCTTTATGTTTTTAACTTTTGGTATTTTTCAGATATTTTTTGTATATCAATTCCTATTCACCAACCTGCATTGCTAGGCTGGTAGGTTTAACTAAAATATTAGTATTAAGTGTTCTCACTTTTGAATAACAAAAAGATGTTAATGAACTATATATATAATAGTTCATTAACATCATTGTTAATCAAAATGGTACACGTTGCAGGGATCGAACCTACGACCTTTGGCTTAGAAGGCCA
>CAUQKR010000047.1:0-4777 GCA_963518665.1 uncultured Candidatus Altimarinota bacterium
GGCAGCGGACTTTGACTCCGCCATGCGGGGGTTCGAATCCCTCCATCCCAGCCATTAGAGAAAAAATGAATTTTTGAAGAGTTTATATAGCTTAGTTTCAGCTATGGTAAGCTCTTTTTTTGTGTTAAAAGAAAGTTCGTGTACTATCAATTTTATCATTTCTTTTTTTTGGTATAAATTTGCTTTTTCCCATAGTTTTTTGCTTTGTAATAGGAATTTAAAAAGTTCGTGCACTTTTATAGAATTTAGATCAGAAAGTCTATTTTCTCTTTTTAAAATTTCTTCTTTTTCTTTGATTTTTTTATCATTTTCAAATAATAATTCTTTTAAAATTTCATCATTTATTAAATTGTTTGCATTTTTCTTTATTAAAATTTTATTTTCTTCTTTTATTTTTAAGATTTCTTTATTTATAGCTTTTATTGAATTTTCTACTCACTTTTTTTCATTTTCTATAAATTCCTTTATAAAATCTTCAAATTTAGAGAACTTTTCTTCTTTTTCTGTAAAATCTACTAAGACACTTTCAAAAATAGTTATAAGCTTATTTTCTGAGATATTTAATGGTGGTAAATTTCTTCAGGATCTGTAATATTTATGTCATTTTTTTATATAAGGAGTTAAAGCTCTTCATTCATAATTTAAAACTCATTGAAATAAAAACTCATCTTTTTCTTCTTCTCTCATTTTTACTTTTAGATTTATATTTTTCTCTAAAATATAATCTTCTCAAATCTTAGATATAAAAAATTTTCATTTATTTGCTTGGTTCCATAACTCAATAGGGAACATTTCATAATTTGTTTTAATCAATTTTCATCCAGTCCATTTGGAATAATTAAAACCTGCATAAATAGGATCCTGGAGTCTTTTTAACATATATCTCAAATCTAGAGGCTTTAAGCTTCTTTTTTTATGTGCTCATTTTGAATTTAAAATTTCAATTATTTCTCTGTCTTTTAAAATTCATTTTGCTCTAGTCTCAAAAAACTCTAAAATCCAGCTATAATATGGTTCTTCAGGCACTTGTATTACTTTTGATTTATCTGTTAGTTTTTCTCTTATTCTTTTATTTTTAAATCAGTATCTAGCTCATCTTACTTGATATCATTCTTGTTCTTTTTTGATTGCAGCAGGTATGGTTCTTTGTAAAATTTTGTTTCATTCTGTTTTTGCATATGTAGCAACAAAAACTTCAGCTATTTCAGAAGAGTCATCTTTATTCCATGAATATTTAGTCATATCTACTAAATCATTTTTATAAATAAATCAAGTTTCTTTGATTATATTTTTTGAGTCTCTTAATGTTATATTTGACCTTTCAAGGTCTTTTTTTATCTCTTGATAAATTCCTACTCACTCTCTAGAAAATCTATCTATATCAAATATTACAAAATAATTTACTTTATTTTGTTTAGCATTATATATAGCTTCGTTTAATATTGGTCTAGATGTTTTTCAACTATAAGCTTCTTTATAAACTCCATATACTTGCCATCAATTTTGTTTACAGAAATTTCTACAAGTTTCTTCTTGACTTTCAAGAGAAAAACCATCTTTTTCTTGTTTTTTAGTTGAAACTCTACAATAGATTATAGCTGTTTTCATTTTCTCTTTTAAAAAATTATAATATAAAAACCCTAAAAAGGGTTATTTTTTATCTGTATTTTCTGTGATATTTCTTTTTATATGTTTTTTTAGTTCATTTTTTACCTGTATATGGATTTGTATTTCCTTTATGACTCCAATTATTTCTTTTAATTCAATCTCTATCGCTTCTATAATGGCTTTTTACATAGGTTCAATTTTTTTTATAATATCATCTTACTTTAGTTTTAGCATCAACTGTAGAAAAACAAAGTCAAAATAATAATAAAAATATTGTTATTATACTTAAAATTTTTTTCATAGTTTAAAAAGTTAGTTATCAAAAATTTTTATGTAATCAATTATAGTCCATCAGATACTTCAACTATTATCTGAAACCATAGTCCATTCAAATCAGTCTTTTAATAGTCTAGCTTCAGGGTAAATAAATATATTTTCTCATTTTTGTATAATTTTAATAACTTCTGAATTCATTCAAGCTCATCTTCTTAGTTTTACATTTTCAGTCATATATCAATTAAATACTTTTAATTTTTTACCGTCTTCAACTTGTTGAAGATATTGGTAATTGCTAATATCTTCATTAACATTATTAGTTTCATTCTCATTGACTTCTTCTCTAATTTTTTCTTCTAATCCTTCTTTTTCTTCATTATGATTTTCTATTATATTTTTATAAATTTCACTAATTTTTGATTTTTTACATCAAAAGTCTGCTTCAAATTTAGGACTTACTTCACCAAAAAGTTTTAAATCAAGAAGTTCTATTTCAGCACAGCTACATCATTTTTGAGCTCATCAAATTTCATATCAATTTTTCTTTTTAGAATACATAAGTGAGTCATCTAAAACACATTCCCATTCTTCAGGATTGTAATCATTTTTAGAAATTTTATTTTCAGAGTTTCAACAAGAAAATAAAAATAAGCTTAAAAATATAATTATAAATAGTTTTTTCATACTTTTAAAAATAAAAATTTAAATTTTTATAAAAATCTTTTAATTTTATAGCTATTTTCTCAGCTGGAATTCAAAAATAATTCTCAAGCTGAAAAATGTCATAATTGTAAACTTCAACTAATTCTATCATTTCTGATGTAGGAATTAATAAATCTAAGGCAAATCTATCAGCTCTTCTTTCAATAAAATCTTTTTTGTTAAAACTTATTTGTAAAGAAAATCATTTTTCTCAAAGTAAAAAATGACAAAGTTCATGTCAAATAGTAAATAGAGCTAATTTTTGAGATAAATTTTTATTTATTAATATAAAAGATTTTCAGAAAAAATCTATACAACATCAATTAACATCTATATAATCTACAAAATCAATCTCTATTCACAAATTATTTATGATTTTATAAATATCCTTACCTTGATTGTTTTTTATAAAATCTTCTAAAATTTCTTTCTCCATAATTATAAAATATTAAAATATATTTTATTTATATTTATTTATAAAAAAATTTATAGTTTCTTGTAAATCTTTTTTGAAAGCTTCTCTATTTATTCATTTTACACTTAAAGCTATTTGGTCTAAAAAAAACTTTTCTTTTTCTTCTTCTGACATTTTTAAAAAATTGTTTATTTTGTCATCATAAGATATATCAACTCAATTTTCAGCATTATTTTTTATTCTTCTTGCTTCTAATAAAATCTCTTTTATTTGAATTTCATTAAACTCTAATGCTTCTAACATTCTTATATAATATTTTTCATTAGAATACATTTTTGCTAGAGTTAAATATTGATTGATAGAAGCTTGAGATAAATTCATTTTTTTTCAAAGTTCTTCTTGTGTTATTTTTTTCTCTTGCATTTTTCTATTTATTTTGTCTACTATATATGATGCTTTTTTAAATAAAGCTTCTCTCTCTGTAATCATAAAATATAGTTATTATTTAAATAATTTATATTAATATAATAACTATAAAAGTTATATTTGTCAAGTGAAAATTTAAAATAAATTTGCAATTATTTATAAAATGGTTATAATATAAATACAAAATAAAAACAAGGAAAAGTTCATTGACATAATCCGAGTTGCTAGATGGATAAGTGGATAAAATCCCCATAATGCTTATTATATAAGAGAAAAACTAGTTTAAGTTCTGTCACTATTTATATATAAATAGTTTTTTAGCAACAACAATTTTATTTTTTTATCTATAATTATAGATAAAATGGTTATAATATAAATAATAAAAAATATAGATGAGTGTTTTTGAAAAAATATTGATAAGTAATAGAGGATTGGCTACTCGAATGAGTGATGAAATAAATATTAGCAAAGTAACTATAACTAAATTAAAATTAAGTTGAATAGCAAATATTGAAACAAAATTTAAAATTTTTTCTTATTTGCTAAATAATAATTTTATAAGGTTGGGGCAATATACTTTAGAAGATTTTTTTAAGAAATAAAAATGATAGAAATAGTAGAAAGATTATGAAAAACATATAAGAAAGAAGAAATAAGTTGAATAACAGTTTTTTTAGAAATAGACAAAAAAATAACTTGGGAAAATATAAATTATTATGATACTTGTGCTTATATATTTTTATGAGTACAGGTATTAGATTTTTAAAATTTAACTTAAAAAATATGGAAAGAGAAAATATAAAATATTTTAATTATGCTGAAGAAACATCAAGGACAAGTAGAAGATGAGTTCAAGTAACTAAAAAAATGTTTGTTACTCAAAAGCTTATGTGACTTGCAGTAGCAGAAACAAATTTAATCATAAAATGATTAAATGAAATTTTAGAAAAAAGAAAAAGTGCTTAATCCTGGAAAGAAACAAAGCACTTTAACACTTAAAAGTGGCATATAAAAGCCACTTTTATTATATTTATATTTTAATAAAAGTAAAGAAAAAAAATGAGAACAAAATTAGAAATAAAAAAAATGTTAAGAGAATTTTTAGAAAAAAATGGAATAGAAACAAACGCAGAATTGCAAGAAATAGCAAATATTTTAGAAAATGATTATTTAGAAATTTAAAAAAAATGTATAAAAAAAGTATAAAATCAATAAAAGAACATATTAAATTTAATAAAGAAAATATAGCTCTAAAATGTAGTGATTGGTTCATATTTTCAGAAGAAAACAAAGAGCTATACAAAGAATTAAAATTTTTAGAAAAACAAAGAAAAAAAGAGATTTTTCAAA
>CAUQKR010000048.1:0-4229 GCA_963518665.1 uncultured Candidatus Altimarinota bacterium
TGTTCAACAAGCCATTGCTTCAATTGGAACAAGTCAAAAATCTTCTTCTGGAGGAAACAAAAAAGCTCTTGCTTTTTTAAAATATCCCATAGTTTTTTCTCTAGAAATATTTATTTCCCAAATTATATTTTCCTTTGATTTTGCTTTTAATTCCTTAAAAAGTTTATTTTCAGTATTTGTTACAATAACTAATTTTTTACCATTTTTATTAAATGTATCAACTATTAAATCAAATTTCTTATAAGGGATACACCTTCAAACATAAAGATAATAATCTTCTTTTTTATCTGAAAATTCAAATTTTTCGGTATCAATACAAGGATAAATTACCTTAGAATCTCTTTTGTAATATTTTTTAATTCTTTTTGCTGTATTCTCACTATTTGCTATAAAAAAATCTGGTCTTTGAGCTGCAACAAAATCCCATTTTCTCAAATTGTGAACAATTTTTGGCATCAAAAATTTTCAAAGAAAATTTAAAATTCAAAATTCCATCATTTTCAAATATTCATGATAATGACTCCAAAAATATCTTGTCGGAGTATGACAATAACAAATTTGTAGAGTTTCAGGCTTTGTTATAACTCATTTACTTTCTGCTGAAGTAGAAGAAATAACTATATCATAACTACTTAAATCAAAATTCTCAAAAGCTTTTGGCCTGAAAGTAAGAGCTAATTTATGGGATTTATTCAAAAATGGAATTTTTTGTATAGAGCTTGTATAAATTTTTTTTCAAGCAAAAATTTTATTATTTTCCTGAAAAAAAACACTTGTAAAAATATCAGCTTCAGGAAAAATTTCCAAAAATTGAGCTAAAACAACTTCAGCTCATCACAAGTCTTTTATCCAATCACAAACAATTGCAATTTTTTTTCATTTTAAAAAATCTGTATCCATATTTTTATTTTTATTAAATCTTAGCTATTTTACTCAAAAAAAATTTTTTTTAAAGTAAAAAAAATTAAAATACTTGACAATATATAAAATTTATGTTTTAATTAAGAAAATATTTATTTTTATTTTAATAACTAAAAGAAAAAATTTTATGAATGAATTTGTGGAAAAATTTTTAGAAAATCCTATTTGACAAGGAATTTGAATAATTGCAATGATGATTTCGATTTTATGATATGCTCAAAAAGATGATAAAAAAACTATAATTATTTTTATTTTTTCAAATATTGCTTGGATTATACATTTTTATTTTTTGTGAGTTTTTTCAGCTATGGTAAGCTGTGTAGTCTGAATTGCTCGTTCTTTTCTATCTCTAAAATATAAAAGAAATAAAAGAATTTTTATGTGACTAATTGCTGCAATTTTAGTTTTGTGAGCTTGGACTTATGAAGGACATTTATCACTTTTACCAATAATTGCATCTTGTTTATCTGCTTACTGATTTTTCTTTTTAGAAAGAATAAGATTACGTGTATTTTTATTTATTTCTTCAGTTTGTCGGTTGACTTTTAGTATTTGAAGTTTTAGTATTTGATGAATAATAAGTGATACAATAGTTCAAATCGTATCAATAATAACAATGTATAGAATGATAAGATATGAATGAGAAAGACTTTATTTTGTCGATAAAATAATGAATATTTTACAAAAACCAAAACCAGATTTGTGAAGATTTATCGTTTTTTATGATAGTGTAAAATTGAGGCACAAAACTTTTAAAGAAAAATTGAAAAATTTTCTAAAAAAAGAAAAAGAGGCCATCAAAGAAATAAAAAGCTAGAAAAAAATTTTTTCTAGCTTTTTATAACATTTTTAAGATTCTTTCAGCATGTCAAGTTGCTTTTACATTTCTAAATTCTTGTAATAAATTTCAATTTTTATCAAACAAAAATGTACTTCTAATAACTCAATTAACTATTTTTCAATAATTTTTCTTTTCTCCATAAGCTCAAAGCTCTTTATGCAAAGTTAAATCTTCATCAGAAATTAAATCATTTTGTAAAAAATATTTTTCTGTAAATTTTTTGTGAGATTCGATTTTATCTTTTGAAACTCAAATAATTTTTATTCATTTTTCTGAAAATTGTTCTTTTAAACAAGAAAAATCTTTATTTTCTAATGTACAACCTGGAGTATCATTCTTTGGATAAACATAAAGTAAAGTTTTCTCATTTTCTGCAAAAATTTCTTTCAAAGTTTTTTCAAAAAACTCTCCTTTGATTAAAATTTTGTATTTATTTTCTAAGTTCATTTTTTATTTTATTATTTTGTAAATTCTCAAAAAACTTTTATATCAACTTCTGAAACTAAAAAATTTTTTGGTAAATTCAATATTTTTATATCTTCATCCAAATCAAAAATTTCTCAAGTATTTTTATCAACAAGATGAATATGAGAATGTTTTGTAGCTTTTTCAAAAAATGCTTTTTTCCCAAGTCAAACAACTTTTTTTAATTCTCAAGTTTTTACCATTTCTTCAACATTTCTATAAATTGAAGATTTTCAAACTTCTGGAAATTTTTTTGATAATTCAGTAAAAATCTCTTCTACAGTCATATGTTTATCATCACAAATTTCTAAAATATCATCTTTGTAATAATGTGTCTTCATTAAGTATAAAATATTATGCAAATAAAACTATTTTAGTCTTATTTTAAAAATAATTCTCAAAAAATCAAGTTTTTTTGAGAATTATTCTTATTTTAAAAATTTATTTTGCTCCAAAAATTTATAAAATAATCAATAAACTAAAGGAACTATTTTTTCTTCATAATCTTTTTTGAAGCTTAAAGTTCTTCTTCCCAGCTCTTCATCTGAAATACTCAAAAAATCTACAAGCTCATCTCTATTTCAATCAGTATAAAGAATTAAATCCGATTTTTCTCCAAAATAAGATAAAAGCCAATTATGATTAAATCTATTTTCAAGTTTATTATTTATAACTGTTAATTTTCATGAATGCAAAGGCTCTCAAATATTATGAGAATCCGAAACAAAAGCTCATTTCACATTTTCTGCATAAAAAGCAGAATTTAAATATCACATAGAATTTAATAAAATTCCAGATTTCAAAACTGGTTTTTCTTTATTTTTCTTCGTTTTTGGGAAATTTATAACTTGAAAATCATCTGGAATTGCAAAAGGCATAGCAAAAGTGCTTCATCAAACAAAAATTTTTTTATCAATTTTTTCAAAAATTTCATTTAAAACACGAACTTTCTCAAAATCTGGTTCTGTTTCCAAAAGTTTCAAAATACAGAAATTTAAAACATTATTTCATTTAAAATCAATAAATCATTCTGTATCAACTTTTACTGTATCCGAAGCTGTTTTTTCTTTTATTTTTTCTTCATCTCAAAAAATTATTTCAGTTTCTGGAAGAAGTTTTTGAAGTTTTTCATAACTATAAAATTGAGCTGTATCCAAAATAGCACAATTTGGGAAAAATAATTTTTCCTTTACTTTTCATCTTGTTTTATCATGAAAATCTTTTTCAGGCAAAGAATTTTGTTCTATCAAAATTGCTATTAAATCAGCATTTTCATCGATTTTTCAAAAATCTAAATAAGAAAAAATTTCATCTCACATAAAAAATATATTTTTATTGTAAGTTTCATTTATAAACATTTTTCTAAATTTTTGTTCTCAAATTTGTGACAAAACTTTCAAAACCAGATTTTCATTTAAATTTAACTTTATCTTTGGAACTAAAAAAGATTTTTCTAGATCTAAAATTATTTCTGAAAAGTCCAAAATTTCTGAAACTTTATTTCAAATTTCAGTTTTTTCCAAAATATTTTTTTCTTTTTTGTTTTCCAAATTATTTTCCTTTAATTTTTCCACTTTTTAATAATAAAATTTTATTTTTCTTTATTTTATCACTTTTTCACAAAAATATCAAAATTTACAATATTTTCATTTTTTGAAATTTTATTTTCCAAATCAAAAAATCACTTTTCACAAACTTCTTTTATCCATTTTCATTTTACAACTTTTACTCAATGTGAAAGCTTTTTTCAATCTTCCTTTAAAAAATTTACATTTACAAAAACAATATTTTTTTCTTCTAAAAATTCTTTATTTTTCTTTAAATTAAGCATTTTTTCATAATCTGAGGGAAGAAGATTTATGATAAAATCTGGTTTTTCCTCAACAATTTTTTCAAAAATTTTATTTCACCAAAAATTATAAAGTCATTTTGTGCTTGCTGGAAGTTTATAATTTCAAATCTTATCTTTTGGCTTTAAAATTCAATACATTCAAGATAAAAT
>CAUQKR010000049.1:0-3548 GCA_963518665.1 uncultured Candidatus Altimarinota bacterium
TTATTTGAAATTTTAGTAAATCAAATTGAAGCAAACAAAAATAATTCTTGAATAATTTTTTGAGGAATTATTTTAGTTATAATTATTTTTATTTTTGTTTTAAAAAATATTTAATCAAAAAAGACTAGAAAATTTTCTAGTCTTTTTTTGTTACTTGTTCTATAAAAAAATCTTCCAAACTTCATTTTATTTCAGAAACTTTTTTACTTTCTACAACTATTTTTCAGTCATTTATTATACTTATTTTATCACAAATACTCTCTACATCAGCCAAAATATGAGTATTGAAAAAAATTGTTGTTCCAGATTTATTTAGCTCCACAATCAAATCTTTTACCATTTTTCTTCAAATTGGATCAAGTCAACTCATTGGTTCATCTAAAAACAAAAGTTTTGGTTCATTTATTATTGATTGAGCAAGTCAAATTCTCTGAAGCATTCATTTTGAATAATCCTTCAAAAATTTATCTCAAGCTTTTTCAAGTCAAAGTTTTTTTAATAAAAATTCTACCTTTTCATCAAGTTTTTTAGCCTCAAATCAGAAAAATTTTCAATTAAATTTCAAAAATTCTTTTCCAGTCAAATGTTTATAAAGATAAGTATTTTCAGGCATAAATCAGATTTGTTTTTTACTTTCTTCATCAAAAACATTTTTTCAAAAAATTTTTATTTCTCAACTATCTGGCTTCAAAAATCACAAAATATTTTTCATAGTTGTAGTTTTTCAAGCTCAGTTTGGTCACAAAAATCCATAAACTTCTCATTCTCAAACTGAAAAACTTACATTTTTCAAAATTTCTTTTTTATCTAAATTTTTATTTAGATTTTTTATTTCTAAAATATTTTTCATTTTTAATTATTTCAAAATAAGTCTAAAATTTTTCTTTCATTTTTGTAAAAGTAAAAATTTATCATTTATAAAATCTTTTGAAAAATCATATTTAGAATCCTCTATTTTTTGTCAATTTATATAAAGTCATCCTGAAGTCAAAGTTTGTCTTGCATTTGAATTTGAAGATTCAAGTCCAGAGTTTACCATCATTTCAAATAAACTTTCTGAAGAATAATTTATTCCTCACATAGATTTTTGAAAAACTTCAAGTTCTTCATTTGATAAATTTTTCAAAATCTCGATTTTATCTTCTTCTCAGAACATAAAATCTGAAACTTTTTTACAAAGTTCTGCTTTTTTTGTTCCGTGAACTATTTCTACAACTTTGAAAGCAAGAATTTTTTGTCATTCTCTTTTTTCTGGATTTTCAAAATGTTTTTTTACAATTTCATCTATTTCTTCAGTTTCTATCAAAGTTAACATTTTCATATATCTACTTATATCTTCATCAGTTGTATTCATAAAATATTGATAGATAAAATATGGAGTTGTTTTATTTTCATCTAAAAACATTGCATTTCATTCTGATTTTCAAAATTTTCTTCCAGTAGAATCTGTAATCAAAGGCCAAGTTAAAGCATAAGAATCTGAATCGTATTTTTTTCTGATAAGTTCAGTTCAAGTTAATAAATTTCACCATTGATCTTGTCATCCAATTTGTAGAATCATATTGTCTTCTTTATGCATTTTTGAATAATCATAACCTTGCAAAAGTTGATAAGAAAATTCTGTGTAAGAAATTGATAAACTTGGATCTTCGATTCTTTTTTTCACTGCTTCTTTATTCATCATTGTATTTACAGTGATAAATTTTCAAACTTCTCTCAAAAAATCCAAAAAATTCATATTTTTGTAAAAATCTTTATTATTTACAAATCTGTAAGAATATTTTTCTCAAGTAAAAGTTGACAATTTCTCAAGCATTCCTGAAATTTGCCCTGAAATTGCTGCAACATTTTTATCCAAAACTTCCATTGTCAAAAAATTTCTTTCAGAATTTTTTCAACCTGGATCTCAAATCATACCAGTTGCTCATCAAGTCAAAGCTGTATAGGTATTTCATCTTCTCATTATATGTAAAGCAACCATAAATCAGATAAAATTTCACAAATGCAAAGAATCAGCAGTTGGATCAAAACCACAATAAAAATTTTTTCAACCTTGATCTAAAAGTTCAAAAAGTTTTTCATCATTGAATTGGTACAAAAGTCATCTATCTTGCAATTCTTGTTTTATTGGTTTCATAAATTTTTTTAATCAAATAATTTGCTTTATTATAAGAAAAATCCTTTTTTTTTCAAGAAAAAATTTTTTTAATGATGGTAAGAACTTCCCTTTTTTATAGTTTCAGCCCTATAAATTTGCTCAAAAAGCATCATAATAGCTTGACTATGAGGAAAAGTCATAGGTCAAAAACTAAACTTCAAATCTATAAAATTTTCTATTTCTTCAAATTTTACTCAATAAGCTCAACCAACAATAAAAACTAAATCTCAAAAATTCATTTGCTTTTCTTCTATAAATTTAGAAAAATCTTCACTTGAAAAAGTTTTTCAGTTTATAAAAAGTAAAATTTTATATCATTTTGTTTTTTCAAGAATTTTTTTTAATTCTGAAGTTTCTTCAAAAATTATCTCTGAAATATTTTTTTTCTTGCTTGGTTTTAGTTTTAAAAACTCTATATTTTTTCAAAGCCTTTTTTGAAATTCTTTTATTGGCTCTTCATAATGCTTAAAAGTATCTACAAATGAAATTATTTTTATCATATTTTTTTATAAAATTTATTATTTTTTATTTTAAACATTTTTTAGAAAAAGTAAATTTTTTGTATTTTTTTAAATTTTGTAGTAAAATATAAAAAAATATTTTAAAAATTAAAATTTTTGTTATGATAAAATTAAAAGATATTTATATTTTCCAATGAATTTCTGAAGATTTTGTAAATCTTGTAATTGACAATTCTAGAAGAATGGAAGTAAAAGAAGGTGAAATTATTATAAAACAATGAGATTTTTCAAATTTAGAAGCTTATATTATTCAAGATTGAGAAGCTGAAGTTGTGATTTATGACAAAGTTATAAAAACACTCTTACCTGGAGAAATTTTTTGAGAAATGGCTTTGGTTACAAATGAGCCAAGAACAGCGACAATAAAAGCAAAAACTGATTTAATTTTATTAAAAATAAATCAAGAATTATTACATAAAATTTTGAGAGATTTTCCGAATGGAAAAGAAATCCAAAAAACTATGATGAATAGAATTTTAGAAAATTTAAGAAAATAAAAAAACTCCTTCTAAAAAGAAGGAGTAAATTGAGGTCTGAGATACACTAATTTAAACATTAGTTTAATTAGGTATATTCTAAAATGTCTGTTTGCTTTTTAAAAGCTATATAATTATAGCTTTTTTTATTTTTTTGTCAATTTTTTTTAAAATCATTCTAAAAAAGATAAAAATATAGCTTGCTAAAAGGTTACTTAAAAAGATATTAATCTTTTCAAGAATATTCAAGATAAATATATTTATTATATTTTTTTATTTATTAAATTAAAATTTAACTATTTTTGATTCACTTCATTTTTTTGTTAATTCATATCAACCAGCTTCAATTGTTTTTGGAGAAATAACTATTCTATTTGGAATTCACCAAAGTTC
>CAUQKR010000050.1:0-3103 GCA_963518665.1 uncultured Candidatus Altimarinota bacterium
GCTTTTTACTTGAACTCTACAAAAAGAAACTGCATTATCTACAGCATAAGAAGCCCCTGCTCTATTCACAGCTCTAAAATCCAAAAAATCCATAAAATTCTTCAACTCATCAGGTGCTGAAAAAGTTCCTACTCAAAAATCAGCTCTAAATTCAATAAAATAATCAACATCTGGAAGCAAATCAACATCCACCCAAAAATTTCAAGCCTGATTTCTGTTTTCAAATTGACATATTAAATTACTTCAATTCATATTGACAAAATCATAAGAAGAAAAAATTTTTACAAAACACCAATCTCAAGCAATTTGAAAAGCAAGTTTTGAAATTTTAAAATTTTTGTCTTTTATTCTTATTTTTGTTACAGTTTTAACAGCTGTATCATTAGAATAAACACCTCTTGTGATATCTTTTCCTTGAAAATTAACATCAAGTTGACAAGATTTATCAGGATAAAAATAAACTAAATCTCATTTTTTTAGATTTTCTCAAGCGACAGCCTCTATATTTCAAATATTTTTACTCAAAAAATCTAAATTTTCCTTTTTAAATAACTTTACTTTTTTGTTTCAGTTTAAAACAAAACTATTTTCAGAAAAATTTTCCTCAGAAGTTTCAGAAAAATTCACAGATCATAAATCCACCTCAACTTTCCCTCAAACAAACTTAAATCAAGCCCCAAGCTTATTTTTCAAAAAACCAGCTTCATCCTCTCAAGTTATACTTACTTTCTTGTCTTGTCATATTTTTCCAGCTATATCAGAAAGTGTAATTTCAGTGTTATTTTGGTCCTTAAACTTCAAGTTTCAAGCCACATCCAAGAAAAAATCTCAAGATATTTTCCCAACTCCATAATCAGCTTTAGAATTCAAAACATCCAAAAATTTTTTCCAAAAAGCAAAATTATTTGAGATCCTAACAATACTTTTTTGATTGTGATGATGAGGCTCATAATTCACACCTAGTCACTTCAGCAAATCAATATTCACTACATTCAAAGTCTTTTCAGATCTGTCATAACCATCCACTTCAGCTAATTGAAAATTTTTCTTGTCAGGATTTACAATCACATAAGTGCTAAAACCTCATACAAATTTTCCAGCTTCATCAACCGTAATAGCAGGTAAATCATCAACCTTCATTTTCCCAACTTGACCGTTCCACTCTTGAGATAAAGTAGTCTCAAAATTATCAAGTAAAGGAAGAGTTTTTAGTTCCATAAAATTTTTTTAAAAAATAAAAGGAAGGCTCCAAACCTCCCTATTTTCTTGAAGCTCTTTTTTTGTTATTTTTTTCAATAACGACTTCAGTTTCCCCTTCAGAATCATTTTCAATATTTTCTTCAATAATAACTTCTTCAGAATCATTTTCAATATTTTCAGAAATATTTTTTACTTCTATAATCTCTTCAGAATCATTAGCAAAAAAATCATTTAATCTTGATTCTTCCAGCATTTGTCAATCTATTTCATAAAAATTTCTCATTTACAAATATTTTAAAAAATAAATTATTCAACTTCACCAGTAGAACCAACAACATAAAAAGGTAAATTAGCACAAACAACTCTCATAGAACCAGTAGCAGAATGTACAATTTTTTGATTTATATTGTCAAAATCTTTTGGATCAAGTGTAGGTTTTTGAATATCATCCAAAATAAAAGGTCTATCTTTACTTGTGTCAAAAGCAAACCAGTGACTTCAGTTTTCTATATATTGAGTTTCCATTACAGAATATTTTCAGTCATTGTAAATATTTACATCAGCAATTTTAGTAGCTTTCATTCAGTCTTTATAAAGAGCTTTTCTAAATCTTTTAGCAGCTTCACCACCTTTTTTTACAATAATCAAGTTGAAATCACAAGCCATTGGTTTTCATTGAGAATCTTTCAAATTTCAAGCAAATTCTTCCAAAAAATCAAGAGCTTTTTCTCAAGCTTTTAAATTTGTTTTGTTATTAAAAGTCACAGTTGAGCTTTTAAATTTATGTTCTCCAAAAATAGGTTTTGCATCAGGAGCATTTTTAACTTCAGAAGCTCAAACAGCTAAAATTCATTTGTTTAATAATTCAAAAGCAGTTTTCCTTCTCAAATAATTCAGAGAAGCAATCAAAGCAGGAATTTTTTTACTTTCATAAGAATCAAATAAAGTTCCTTCATCTTTTGTATTAAGCATCTCTTTTTTTGTAGTTTCCATATATCTACCATATTCTTGAGCTTCAGAAACAACTTTATAACCTTCAGGTAAATTAGCTTTTTTCAAAGCCCCAGTTTCATCAAAAAACTCAGCAGCTTCAACTCATTCTACAGAAGTGTAACCTTTAGAATAATCAGTTGAAGTCCCAACTTCCATAAAAGTATCAAGTATATCATTATCTTCAGATAATTGATACATATTTTCAAAACTTTTTTTGATTTTCTCATCAATGTGAGCAGAAATATCTTTTATAGCCATAATTTTAAAAATTTAAAATATAAATTAAAGTCAAAAATCAGATTTTATTTTTCTAGCAATTGATGCCTCTTTAAAACCTAACTTTCTCATAGTTTTAGAAGAAATCTCGATTTTTTCTTCAGTGTCTTTAGACAAAACAAAACTTCTTCATTTAGGATTTCTAGAATTAGCCAAAGAAATATCAACCTCTTGTAAAAATCCATAATCACTTGCTATTTCTTCCAAAGTTTTTTCAGGATTTTGCTTTTGCAAATCAGAAATAGCTTTTACAGAAGCCACAGAAAGCCCAGAATAATTATTTTTAAAAATATTTATATCTTCTTGCCTTTTTAGCTCCAGTTCCTTTTTTTCTAGCTCGTCAAACTTGCTAGCTTTTTGCCTCAAATCTTCCACTTCTTTTTTCATTTTACTGTAGTCTTGAGAAGTTTGAGTAAATTTTTTATTAAGTTCTTTGTAGCTTTTTTCAAGCTCTGTCGGTTGCTTGTCCTCTCAACTTGAGTCTTCATCAAAAAAGAAAAGTTCATCATTTTCTGGAGTTTCTTCAGAAGTTTGCTCTACTTGATTTTCTAAGTCCATTTTTTTATTGTTAACAATTAAACAAAATAAAAATAAAAAAATAGGAAAAAAAGGTCAAATATTTTTTTGAAAAAAA
>CAUQKR010000051.1:0-3098 GCA_963518665.1 uncultured Candidatus Altimarinota bacterium
ATTTTTCCTGAAAAACAGTTTGAATTTGATTTAGATCAGGGTATTTAGTGAAAAAATCGAATTTGTCGAAAAGAATGGAAGAGTGAAAAATTAGAGAAATGATAATTTTTTTGCAAAAATCTTGAGCAAAAGTTGTACTTTTGCCTCACAGTTTTCACAAAACTGATATTTTAGCAAATGATTTTGAATTTTTAAAACAATTTTTAGATTCAGATGTAGAAATAGCTGAAAATATGCAAGAAGTTTATAATTTTTATAAAAATAAAAAAATGGATTTGTGTATTTCTATGAGATTGCATTCTATGATTTTATCTCAAGTTTATGAAATAAATTACATTTGAGTTAGCTATAGCTTAAAAACTGAAGAAGCTTTAAAAGTTATTTTTTAGTATGAGTTGAAATTTACCTTGATTTTTAGAATATTTTGTAAAAGATATTTTGTGAAATGATTCGATTTATAAAGTAAAAAAAATGTTTTCTTGATATGGAATTTTTAAAAATAAAAAAATTTTTGCTTTATATATAAATGATGAACTTTATTTTAGGGAAAATATTTTTAATAAAAATGAAAAACAATTTTCTTATAAAAGACTTTGAAAAGAAATATTTTTGCCTTATTTTTTGCTTGATGAAAGCATTATAGAAGATTTTGAAGAATTAGAAAAATATATAAATTCTTCTTTAGATTACTAATTTTAAAAAATTATGAAAGAACAAATAATAGAAAAATTGAGAGAAAAAACTTTTCCAGATTTAAAATTTTTCTTACAAGATGAAGTTTTGGATAATGTTTTGGCTGTTTTAGAAGAACTTTTAGTTGAAGAAAAAAAAGATTTTGAGGATTTTTTGAAAATGGAAAACAAAGATATAAAATTTGATGATTTAGAATGAGAAGATGATGATAATTTAAATCTTTTGTGGTCTATTTTAAACCATTTTGAAAGTGTAGAATCAAATGAAAAAATCAGAAAAATTATTGAAGATTTTATGCCAAAATTGCAAGATTTTTGAAATGAAGTTACTTATTCTAAGCCTTATTTTGAAAAAATTGTTTATATGAGAGAAAATCTAAAACTTGATAAAGAACAAAAAAAGATTTTGGATGATACAATTAGAGCTTATAAAGTTAGATGAATAAATCTTTCTGAAGAAAAACAAGCAGAATTAAAAGAAATTAACAAAGAATTATGAAAATTGAGTGAAAAATTTGATAATAATTTGGTTGATGCAGAAAAAGAATTTGAATATGTTATAAAAGATTTTGAAGTGATAAAAGAGCTTCCTAAAGAAGTTTTAGATGCTACAAAAAAAGCTTATGTAGAAAAATTTTCTGAAGATTCTGGATGGCTTTTTGATTCTGATCCAACAAGTTTTTGAGCTATTATGAAATATTGTTCTTCATCAAAAATAAGGGAAGATTTTGAAAAATTTGATTATACAACTGCTTCATTTGGTAAATTTGATAATAGAGAAATTATTTTAAAAATGCTTCAATTAAAAGATAAAAAAGCAAAAATTCTTTGATTTAAAAATTATGCAGAACTTTCTCTTGATTCAAAAATGGCTAAAAAACCAGAAAAAGTTTTTGATTTTATTTTATCAATTTTTGAAAAGGCAAAGAAAAAAGCGAAAAAAGAAAAAAAAGAACTTTTAGAATATTTTGATTTAAAAGAAATTGAAACTTATGATTTTGCTTATTATACAAGAAAACTTAGAGATGAAAAATACAAAGTTGATGAGCAAGAAATAAAAAAATATTTTGAATTTGAAAATGTTTTGAATTATTTACATAGATTTATAGAAAAATTTTATTCTATAAAAATAAAAGAAGTTGAAGTTGAATCTTATCATAAAGATGTAAGAGTTTATGAAATTTACAAAGATTCTGAACTTATAGCTTATTATTTTTTAGATGCTTTTTATAGAAAAGGGAAAAGACCTGGAGCTTGGGCTGATACACTTAGATCAAAAGATTATTTTCCAGAAAAAAAAGTTCCTGTTGTTTTGAATGTTTGTAATTTTTTCAGAGTTGAAGATTGAAAAACAACTTTGCTTAAATCAGATGTAGAAACTTTATTTCATGAGTTTTGACATGCACTTCATGAAATGCTTTCTGAAAGTAAATATTCTTCACTTTCATGATTTAATGTAGAATGGGATTTTGTAGAATTACCAAGTCAACTTATGGAATGTTGGGTAACTTATAAAAAAAGTTTAGTAAAGCTTTGAAAACATTTTGAAACCGGAGAAGTTTTTCCAGAAGATTTAATCAAAAAAATGAAAGAATTAAAATGATTTATGACTTGACATTTTGTTGCTAGACAAAATCAACTTGCACTTCTTGATATGTTTTTACATAGTGATAAAGTTCCAGAAACAGTTGAAGAATTGGATAAAAAAACTCTTGAAATTGTAAATAAATATTGACTTGTAAAAAGAAATGAAGATTATAAAATGTATACAAGTTTTTGACATATTTTTGGTTGAGGTTATTCAGCTTGATATTATTCTTATATGTGGGCAGAAATTTTGGAAGCTGATGTTTTTGCCAGAATAAAAAAAATGTGAGCTTTTTCTTCAAAAACTTGAGAAAAACTTTTAAAAACTATAATCTGACAAGGTTCTAGAAAAAAAGCTGAAGATTTATTTTTTGACTTTATGTGAAGGGAAGTAGATAATAAAGCTTTTTTAAAAAGATATTCTTTAAAATAAAAAAATCTGTTTTAAAACAGATTTTTTTATTTTAGATTTTCATAAATTTTTTGGAAGTCTTCAGTGTCTGAAAAACTCATATCAGTGAAATTACTTCAAATCGTATAAATTTCTACAGAACCATTTTTAAAAATTTTTCCTAAAACTCATTGGTTTTTCTCTACAAAATTTATTCTATTTCTCAAGATTGATTTTTTCGATTTATAAATGATTCAGTTTTCTACTAAAACTACATCTTTTGTTATAAAATATTTTTTTGTAGTTATGTACCAAATATAAATAGAGTAGAAAAATATTATTGGAATCAAAATTAAAAATAAATAATTATTTCCTATTGTAATACATATAATTATAATTATGGCAGAGATAATAAATAATGGTAAAAT
>CAUQKR010000052.1:0-2927 GCA_963518665.1 uncultured Candidatus Altimarinota bacterium
GTCTTGGGTATCAAACAACCATAAAAGTATCAGCATTTGAAAATAAATCTGTAGCTTTTTGATTTGATTGAATCATATTTTGTTTTCTACTATTATAACCATTTGAAGAATTTATATCTCAAAAATCATAATAATTTGAAAGTCATGATTTTATAGATTTTTCAGAAAGTGAAGAAATTCATTTTTCAGCTCACTCTGCAAGCATAAATTGTGTAGCTATATCTACAGAATCTTCAACTGTAGTTCCATTTCAAATAGCTATTGGAATAATATCTGGATTTTTTTCTTTTAGTTTTGAAATAGTATTTCTAAGTGAAGATAAATCAGATAAATCAGTAGAACGAACAAAAGTTCTATTATAAAAAACTCAAAGAGTCTCAAATCAAACTGGAAGTCATCTTAAAAAATCTCCATCTTTTCAGTTTTGAATAAGTTGATCAGCCATAAAAACTTGATATTTATCTCTGAATTCATCTACACTCAAAACCTTTGGATTTATTCCAATCGTTTGATTTTCAAAAATACTATTTTTTTCATTATTGTTTAATACAAAAATATCTGGTGCACTTCATGAAGTTATTGCATAAGTTAAAGCTAAAGAATAATCATCATAATTATCAAAATTTTCTATTCTAATGTTTGTATTTGTTTTTGCAAAAGTTTTGAAATCATCAATAAAAGTTTGATTTTTCAACTCATCTCAAACAGTCCAAACAACAAAATCTTCAGCAGAAGAACCAGAATTTCAACTTCCTCTATTTTTGTTTGTAGTCATCATAATGATAAACATTACCAAAATCAAAAAAGTTAAAATTCAAGCAATAACCATCAAAATAGCTTTATTTCTAGAAATCTCCATTTTTTAAATATTAGAAAGTAAATGCAAATGAATATGAAAAACTTCTTGACCTCATTTTTCTCAAACATTAAACTGAAGTTTGTAACCTTCTTCTATTCATAAATCTATAGCAATTTTTTTTGCAGCAAAAAACAAATCAGCTAAAACTTCTCTATCTTCATTTTGTAGATCATTTATAGTCGGTATTTCTTTTTTAGGAATAATCAAAATATGAGTTTTAGCTTGAGGATTTATATCTTTTATAGCAATAAGATTTTCAGTTTCATAAACTATTTCGGATGGGATTTCCCTATTTATTATTTTTGTAAAAATTGTAGACATAAAATTTTTTTTTAGTAAGTAATATTTTCAAAAGAATCAGTTTTTTCTAATTTTACTGAACTTCAGTTTTTATTCAAAAAATTTGAAATAGGATTTTCATAATAATTTCAAAAAATTATAAGTAAATATCCAGAAATACTCAAAATAAGTAAAAAAATCATCAAAAATTTTGTAACTTTATTTATATTTGTAGAAAAATTCTCAAATTTTTTTGCATGAATATCTGCTATCACAAAAAAAATCCAGACAAAAACTAAAATAAGTGTAAATAATCACAAAAACAAAGCTTTCATTTTATACTTTTTAAAAAAATAATTTGTTTTTATTATAATATTGTTTTTTTTATTTGCAAATTTAAATTTTTTTTGTTATAATATAAATATAAAATTTTTAAAAGTTAAATAAAAAACTATGAAATTAATAAATGATAAATTTAATATTTCTGATGAAGTACAAGCAAATTATCCAGAACTAGTAGGACTTATCCTAAAAACTGAATCTATGGAAGATGATGAAAGACAATACTGGTTTGATATAATGCCTTCTATGACTGCAGAACAAATAGACAGACTTTTTAATATTCTAGATACTGAAAGAAAAAAACTAGAAGCTCTAGAAGAAAAATATAAAAAAGAAATCAAACAACTAAATGAAAAACACTTAATTGAATGGCAAGAGTTTCAACTAAAAGATAGCAAACAAAAAATAAAAGATGCAGAAGCAAAAGAAAAAAATGAAGATGCAGATGATATACTTGCTATGTTAGATGACTTATAAAAAACTACTAGATTTTAGTAGTTTTTTTGTAAATATTTTTTAAAAGTTTTATCCGTCCTTTAAAAAAATTTATTTTTGCAAATTTTTATTTCTCTAAATTGATTTTTTTTGTTTTTTCTATATTAATATGTAAGCCCTTGAAGTTTTAAGGGGCAAATTTTAAGAGATTTATTTCTTGTCCCAATTTCAAGTTATGGACTTACATTGAGTCTTTATAGCAATTTATTTTGCTATAGAATACATACTTGCAATACTTAAAAGCAAGATGTAACAAAAAAGAGAAGCTAGAACTTCTCTTTTTTGTTTTAAAATTTTAAGGTTTTTCTAAAACCCAATATTCTAAGATATTTTCTTACATTGAATTGTATTTTTATTATATCAAAAAATTTTATTTTTGCAAATTTTTATAAATTTTTTGTAAAATAATCAAATGATCAAATAACCTAATTAGCTACACAGAGAACATAACTGCTAAAGATCTTATCGAGCCGATACGTATTACCGTCGCCGAAATTCAGGTACCATACATCATCGCTATTATCCGCAGTAGCAACAGAAGACCAATAATGGCTTGATCCAACGAAATTAAATTCTTCATAACTATTAGGATTATAACAGCTATCATTTACTATACTTCTTAGTTCTGTTATATCTGGTAGTCTCCAGTTTGTTTTTCATCATGTAGTTAGATTTTCACAATATTGTTTTGCTTCTTCCCAGTTAACCTTAGTATTATTTATTTCTTTTGACCAGACTAGCCCAGTTCTAGTGTCTGTTATCACTTGTCAGTTCACTACAAATCTACCAGGTATTTTTTTTACACAAGTATCACTTTCTGGTATGTGTAAGGTAGATTGTTTTCTGGCTCTGAAACTAGAGTTTTTTCTAGATTTACTAGTTCATTTATCTTATTTATTATTTCTTGTTTTGTAACTCATGTTTTGTTTAACAAGTTTTCTGCTTCTGTTAT
>CAUQKR010000053.1:0-2784 GCA_963518665.1 uncultured Candidatus Altimarinota bacterium
TATAAAAAAGAACTAGAAAAAACTAGTTCTTTTTTTTGTTGTCCTATTGGCAAGGCAATCAGGACAAAGGTGGAACTTTTAAAAATAATGAAAAAATAAATATGCAAATAAAAGATTTTGTTTTATATATAATAAGAAATCAATGAGAAGTAAAAAATGTATATAAAAAACTAGAAAAAATATTGATTTAAAAAAATAATAAATATAATAAAAACACAAGAAAAAGCCCCTTGATATGTGGAAGCATATCTGGGGACTTTTTTATTATAAATCAAATTTAATTTTTTCAATTTCTTTTTTCATATTTTCAGTAGCAAGTGAAAGATAAACTAAAGTTGATTTTATGCTACTATGTCACATTATTTGAGAAATAGTATATATATCACTTTTATCTCTTATAAGTGAAGTAGCAAAAGTATGTCTAAGATTATGAAGCTTAAATGTTGGGAATTTTTTTTGTATTTTTTCTCTTAAAAAATCAATTTTACAAAGTGATATCGGAAAATCAAAATTTTTTAAAATATTTAAAACTTCTGAATGTATAGGTATAACCCTCCATTTTCTATTCTTTCAGAAAATTTTTATCTCTCATCTTTCAAAATTTATATTTTCTTTTTGAATTCAAGCAAGCTCAAATCTTCTAATCCCAGTATATAGAAATATTTTTAAAATATCTTTTTCTTTTTGATTTAATATTTTAAATATTTTTTGCAATTCATTATTTTCTATAAATTTTGGTAGCCATTTTTCTGTTTTTTTAAATTTTAAATATCTATAAATTTTTCAAATCTTTTTTTCTCTATCTAAAAATTTCAGAAAAACTCTAAATTTTTTTATATAAAAATTGTAAGTTGTGTTTTGCCAGATTTCAGATTTTTCTTGAAAAAAATTTAAAATATTTTCTAAATTAAAAGTTTCTTCAATATTTTCTAAATCTAAATTTTCATCTTGCTCTATATGATAAAAAAGGCTTTCATAGCTTCTTATAGATGATAATGAAAGTCCTTCATTTATTATTTTTTCTTTTAAAAATTTTTCTTTCATTTTAAAAGTTAAAAATTATTTCTTTAATTTATTTAATTTTAAAATCTCTTTTTCTAAATAAAAATCATCTAAAAAAACAAGAGCTTCTTGCATATATGGGGCTTCAATATCAATATTTGGATTTTCAGCTAAAATATCATTATAAACCATTTCTTTTATTGTTTCAAGCCAATTTTCAGGTCTCTCTTCACTATTTATCAAATACTCATAAGATTTTATTATTTCTTTTATATTCAAATTTTCTAAATCTAGATTTTTTAAATGATAATTTAAATTATATTCTATATAATTTATTCATAATCTATTTAATTCTAAAGTTAAAAGCTCATCTAATATTTTTGTATTTGTATTTTTATTGTAAATTCTTTGTAAACATTTTAGTTTTTCAGAAGTCTCAATATTTTTTATTTTTATACTTTTGGGTTGTTTCATATTTTTTTATTATTAATAATATAATTATTTTCATAAAAGAATTATATTTATAAAAAATAAAAAGTCAAATAAAAATATAAAAAGTCTACTTTTTATATAAAAAAGTCTAAAAAAGATTTGACAAAAAATAAAAAAAGTATATAATATGTATATATAAGATGAAAACACAAAAAAACTTATATATAATTTTATCAAATTAACTTATATAATTATGAAAACATTATACAGAATAAATAAAGAAGAATATACAACAACTTTAGAAGATGCTTTAAATCATATAAATTTTTCAAATGTAAGTTGTTACAATCCATTATTAGTAGAAAGAATTAAATTAGATTGAAAAAAAATTTCAATTGAAGAATTATTAAATGTAAGAGATACATTTTGAAATTTATGATATGAAAAAGAAGATTTAGAAAATTTAGAAGATTTAATTTCTGATTGATATGATAAAATAAGATTTATAGAATTTACAGAAGAAGAAATAGAAGAAGCTAAAGAAAGTGAATACTTTGAATATGACCCAGCATATGAAGATGAAAGAGAATATGTTGAAATTATTGAAAAATTTGAAGAATAAAAAAGAGCTAGAGAAATCTGGCTCTTTTTGTTTATTTTTTTATTAAATCATATATTTTTAAACACATTAAAGCAACTTCTTCTCTTGTAGCTCAAATTTTTCAATTTTTTCAATTAAAAATTCATAATTCTATAGCTCTTTTTATTTTTTCTTCAAAAATATTATTTTTATTTTCTAAAAATCCTTTTTTTCTATAAAATCACTCAAAAAAATTCTTGTCTACTTCAGAGATTTTTACATAATTTATTTTTCAATAACCACTTCAATCTCCAGCATTTTGCTCTAGAATTTTTATTTTTCAATTTGTTAAATTTTCTAAAAAAATTGCAGTGTGTCAGTATTTTCACCTTGTATGGAATAATAAATCCCCAGGTTGGAATTCATTTTTTCAATCATTTAAAAATTTATCAAAAATTTTTAAATCAAAAGTTTCAGCTTTATTAAGCCAACCAGTTTTAGCACTTCAACCAAAAGCCCCAAGTTTAATTCATAGAACTTTTTCAGAAAAATCTTTAACTAAGTCTACACATTGAAACCCATATAATCAATCATAATCAACAGGAGTTCAATCAACTTTTTTTACATATTCTTTTATTTCCATTTTTTAAAAAATTAGTAACTATCAACTCCAGCTTTGATTTTGTTAACTCTAGCCAAAAGTTGTAAAGCTCTCACAACTTCATCTTTTTCATCTTCAGAAATCACACCATCAGCCATCACCAAATCTC
>CAUQKR010000054.1:0-2664 GCA_963518665.1 uncultured Candidatus Altimarinota bacterium
AATCAAAATTTAAAACTTCAATAAGTTCTTTTAATTCACAAGTATCTACTAGCTGATTGATAGCATACTCATCTGCCTCTTTTTCAAATGGATTATTTGAAAAAAATGGAGTATCAAAAGCAAAAGTAGTTCAATGATAGTAGTGTCATACTTCATGTGCTATTGTAAATCTCTTTTTGTAAATATGCATTTTTTCTTTTATTGAAATATTTTTTCAAATTAAAATTCAAAAAATATTATCAAAATCTTCATACCTTATTTTTAAACTTTCATTATTTATATATTCTGAAAGCTTTCTTGGTAAAGTTTGTTCTGCATATAATCAATCAAACATTTTTTATATAATTAAAAAATATTTACATTCAATTTTCTTTGAAAAGTCTGTCTAGAATAGCTTTATCATTTTCTGTCAATTCTTTTCAAAATTCCCTTTTAAAAGCTACTTTAAAAGGAACTTCTTCAGGTCCTGTAGTATCTGTTTTTATTCAGATTTCACTTCAGAACTCAGCTTTGATTTGTTGTTCTCTAGCTTCTAGTTTTATTTTTTTGATTTTTTCTTCATCAAATCATAAAACTTCTTTGAATATTAGATCATAATATTCATCATCTGTTTTAGCCCTAGGTCACCAAATATATTGTTTTAAGGTATTTAGATTTACCCCAGTTAATTCAGAAACTTTTTCCTGAGTTAATCATTTTTTTCAAATTTCATTTATGATTACTTTTTTAATATATCTAGCTCTTATAATTTCATTATCTTTAGAATTTAGTTGCATTTTTAGTTATAAAATTATTAGATACATTTTTTGTAACTTTTTGGCTTTATATTACAAAAGTTGTATACATTTTACAATAATTACAATATTTGTCAAGCTAAAATGTATAAAAAAAGTTGCAAAGTTACAATTTTTGTATATAAT
The DNA here is from genome assembly GCA_963518665.1 of uncultured Candidatus Altimarinota bacterium. GTDB lineage: Bacteria > Patescibacteriota > Gracilibacteria > BD1-5 > UBA6164 > GN02-872. The sequence goes on from CAUQKR010000054.1 coordinate 921, forward strand.
ATATATGTAAAGTTAAAACACAAAAAGAAAAAAGTTCATTAACATATTAAAAGATAGCAAAAGAATACCTGAAGGTATTGCTACAATATAATTACTAGTAGTCTGGTAGCTTTTGCAATAATTCTTTTATTTTTATTTTTGACTTTATTAGTTACAATAAAAGTAACTATTGTAATAGTTTATATAATAATAAAAATTATTATGAAAATAAAGATAATAAAAAAACAATACCAAGAAAAAAACTTGATATTGTTTGAATGAAAAATTGTAAAAATCCCTAAAAATTACAATTTCAAAACATTTAAGTATAAAAATTATATACTTATTATTAAATAAGTCAAATTTTTTAAAATGTTTTAGGAGGAAAAAATAAAAATTCCTCCTTTTATTTTCATAAGATTTAATTAAAAAACAAGATGAATTTATTAAGAAAAATAGCTAGAAATAATTATTGACTACCTGGAATTTTAGCAAGAATGAGTGGTCTTTCTATACATACAATTAGAAGAGCTATTAGATGAGAAAGAGTAAATTTTAACACAAAATTTAAGATTTTTTGTTGTTTGAAAGATTTATGATTATTACCTGAAGGGATTAAAAATCCTAAAGAATTATTTTAAAGAAATATAGGAAAATGGAAGAAGTACAATTGAAAAAACAAGTTAAATGATGAATAACAAAGATAATTTTTGAAAACAAATTTAAAGTTTGAGAAACAGAAGAAGAAATTATAGAGTTTATAAAACAAATAAAAATTCCTATAAAATTTATAGAAACTTTTAAAAATATTATTTAACTTTTAAAATTATGAATTACACAAAACCTACACACAGTATAGAACATATAAAAAATATAATGTGATTAGATAAAGCAGAAATTGCAAAACAAATTAAAAAAGATCTAAAAGATACTTTTTGAAAAGATTTTAAATTTTCAGTTAGAACAAGCTGAAGACAAATAACAATTGAATTTAAAACTTGAGTTATTGAAAAAGAAAGTGAAGTTTTCTGAAAAGCTTTAGCTTTAGCTATTGAAATATGAAATCAATATGATTATGATAATTCTGATGTTATGACTGATTATTTTGATTTTAATTATTTTTTAAAAGTTTCTTTTGGGGATTATAAACAAATTTAAAAATTTAAAAAATTAACTAAAAAATTATGGAAAATACAAATAAAAAAACATTTTTCAAAATGCCTAAAAGAGTAAGCAGAAAATGATATACTTTTGATTGAAAAATGTGGATGAGAAAAGAAATTGCAGAAATTAGTACAATTGAAGCAAATAGAATACTATACAGATTATATAAATACTGAATTTAAACAAAAAAAAGAGAGTTTGCAACCTCTCTTTTTTCATTAACCTATAAAAGTTATGAAAACACTTGTTTAGTGTAAAGATTTTTTAAAAAAATGCAAATTTATTTTTTAAAAAATGGGAAAATGACAGAAAATGAATACTTAAAAGAAATTGATAAAATTCTTGATAGAATGCAAGAAAAAGCTAAAAGTTACTATTGAATAATTCCAACTAGTGAGATTTTAGAAAAAATGAAAATAGATTTTTAATTTAAAAAAAATGTATAAAGAAAGTATAAAATCAATTAAAGAACATATTGAATTTAATAAAAAAAATATAGCTCTAAAATGTAGTGATTGGTTCATATTTTCAGAAGAAAATAAGGAACTATACAAAGAATTAAAATTTTTAGAAAAACAAAGAAAAAAAGAGATTTTTCAAA